>CAYOIT010000217.1:0-7134 GCA_964404035.1 uncultured Verrucomicrobiota bacterium
CTGCCGTGCAGCGAACGCTTCTCAGCCTTGGGCAACGCGGGATAGACCGCGGTCTTCGGGTCGAAGGTGGGATCGGGGACGAACTTGCCCCAGGCGGGGTCCTGCCGCGCCGTTTCCATGGCGTCGCCACAGGGGATCATCCGGAAGCCGGTATCCTTGGCCAGGCCGTCGTAGGCGGCGCGCAGCCGCTTGTACATCACATCTGTGTTGAGGGTTTTGTCCCCCCAGAAGGGATGGTCGTCGCGGTAGGCCCATGTCTGGTGGATCACGATCTCCGCCTGGGGCGCGTATTTCTTGATGTAGGCGATCAGGCGATCGACGTGGGGGTGATAGGTCTCCGGCTTGAAGCTCTTGGGGCTCGCCTGCTGGATCGTCACATAGTCCCATTGCTCCTGGGTAAGCAGGTCTTTGAGGCTCTTCTTGCTGGGATAGGGGCGCCCCACTGGATCATCAGGGTTTGCCTCGAAGGCGTCGGCATGCCGCATATGCCGCTCGAAGTCACAGCCGCCAATCATGGCGTTTTTCGCCACCACCTTGTCCCCGGCGGCGCCCGCGATCTTGCTGAAGAAGGTCAGGGCATTCTGGGAAAAGCTGTTCCCAACCGCCAGCACCTTGACGATCTTCTCCTCGGCCGGCGCCGCCATCCCCATCGTCACGGCGAGCGCCGCCACCATCATCGTCTTCTTCGTGAGACTCAGTCTATCCATGGTCATCTCCCTCAACTGGCAAAATTTTCCACCGTCGGTTGGGAGTTCTTCATGTTGCTGGTGGCCGCCAGCGGTTTCGGCGACCGCTTCTGATAGTGGGATGCGAAACTCTCCGGTGCCTCAAACCAGGACTCCGGGGCCTGCATCATCGACCCGCTCAACGGCCGCACCTGGAAACGCATTCCGAACGGCCGAGGGCGGCACTCGTACTGGGCCTCGGGCTGGGGGCCGCAACTCGCGCTGCCCAACCCACGGAGCGCGTGGTCGAGGTCCAGGTGGATCCGCCCGGAATCGCGCAGGTCCGCAGCATGGCCCGTTCGGGCCAGATCGAGCGCGGAATAGCGGCTGGCCCCGAAGGCGAAGTCGTCCCGGGACAGAACCATCAGCCCGGACCCGGCTTTGTCCCGCAGGGCAAGACGCCGCGTCCCCATCCTGGAACCGTTGGCTTGGGGCCGGACATAGGGGGTATGCAGTTGATCGACCGTGGCCTGGTAATAACCGATCCGCGCTGCCCCGCGGCTGTCGGGGTAACACTCGCCGGGCCCCAACCCGAACCATTCCGCGTGATCGAACCGCCGCGGCAGGATCATCTTGACGCCCAGGCGCCCGAGCACCTCC
The DNA here is from genome assembly GCA_964404035.1 of uncultured Verrucomicrobiota bacterium. GTDB lineage: Bacteria > Verrucomicrobiota > Kiritimatiellia > CAIKKV01 > CAITUY01 > CAMBRF01. Next base: position 1,326 of record CAYOIT010000217.1, read on the forward strand.
GTCCAGTCGCCGTAGGGGGTCGCCTGGAAGTCGATGAAGAGCCGCCCATCGCCCAGAATCGTGTACACATACTGACAATCGTAGGCCAGCGTCAGGCACTGCGGCAGCATCTGGCCTTCCACATAAACAATGACGCCGTCCTGCCCGAGGCGCTCGACTTCCATCGCCCTGGGGCGGAAGGTGAGCTCGTGGAGCCGGGCCGCAAACCATTCACCGCGGCGCATGGGCCGGCTGTGAACCCCGTCGTTATCGATGGGCGCGCGCCAGACGTTCAACTCCGGACCCTGCTCCAGCAACTCACATCCCCCGACGTTCCAGCGGGACAGACGCCCCTTGCGACGATCGAAAACAAAACGGAAATCGTGGCCCGCCACAACGAGCCCATCACGCTCCGGCTCCACCCGCAGCGCCGGGAGGCGGCCGGCAGCTACCTGCACGAGAGGCGGACCCGCCAACTCGAACTGACCCCAGGCCAGCACGTGCCCCCTGGCGGCCCAGGGCGTGTCGTCCTTGAGGACGAAATCCCAGTTGAGGTGACACCGGGCACCGGGCCGGCATGCCGTGGGGAGGACAATCTCGGTGCAGCCTCGGGCCACAACCGAAGGCGTCGCCATGACTCCGCTCTGGATGACGGCCCCATCCGCCAGAAGCTCCCAGCGCAGCTCCAGGAAGTCGAGGCTCAGGAAATCGAGCCGGTTGTGCAACCTGAAGCGCCCGCGCTGAAGGTCGATGACACTGAGCGTGGCGGGCTCCATGGCCTTCTTCGCCTCGTTCAGGGCGGGGCTAGGCGTGCGGTCGGGAAAGAGCAACCCGTCGATGCAGAAGTTCGACGCGTGCGGGTCGTCGCCGAAATCACCGCCGTACGCATGGAACTCCCGGCCGTCGGGGCCGCGTTTGATGAAGCCGTGGTCGATCCACTCCCAGATGAAGCCCCCCTGGATCCGCGGATACTGATAAAATAGAGTCCAATAGTCGGCCAGGCCACCAGGCCCGTTGCCCATGGCATGACCGTACTCGGTGGCGATGGCGGGGAAACCACCGTGCTCCATCTCGCCCATCTCCCGGACCCGCTCCAGCGTGCAGTAGCCAAACTGGCGGAAGTCGGTCACGCTGGGACGCTCCGCATTTGACTGGGCATAATGGACGGGACGGGAGGCATCACGGGCTTTGACCCAGCGGGCCAGTTCCTTGAAATTATCGCCAAAGCCGCACTCGTTGCCCATCGACCAGATGATGACGCAAGGGTGGTTCTTGTTCTGCTCCACGGTGCGCTGCATACGGTCGAGATAGGCCGGCAGCCAGGCGGGATCCTTGCTCAGCAACCCCTGGTCGCCGCCATACTGGCAGCCGTGGGTCTCCAAGTCGGCTTCGTCCATCACATAGAGACCCAGTTCGTCGCAAAGGTCATAGAACACCGTGGTGTTGGGATAGTGGCTGCAGCGCACGGCATTGAAGTTGTTGCGCTTCATGGTCAGGAAATCATGGCGCAGGTTCTCCAGAGTGGGAACGCGGCCCAGGCGGGCATCCCACTCGTGGCGGTTGACGCCCTTGAGCATCACCGGGGCGCCATTCACCTTAAGGAAGCCGTCCTCGATCTTGACCTCGCGGAAGCCGACCCGAAACGGAATGAACTCCCCCTCCCCCGCCCGCAACGTGAGCGGATACAACGTGGGGGTCTCCGCGGTCCAGAGACGGGGATGGCTCACCTGAAGCGACACTCTGACTTTCCGTGTGGACCCGGCAGGAACATCGACCACGACCGAGGTGGCGACGCCCGGCAACTCGGCCTTCAAAGGCAGAGCGACGGCGGCGTGGGAGGCGTTCCTGACGGTGACCTCAAGATCCAGGGCGCCAGACACCCGGGGCTTCACTTCAACGTCCCAGACAGCACACGGGGCCTCCGAGCGCAGGCAGACGCCGCGAAAGATTCCGCTGATCAGCCACATGTCCTGGGCCTCAAGGTAACTGCCGTCGCAGTAGCGGTAGACGCTCACGGCCAGTTGATTGTCGCCCGGCTGCAGCAGTTCGGTGACATCAAACTCGGCTGCCAGGCGGCTGCCCTTGGAGAAACCGGCCGGCTTGCCGTTGACCCAGACGTGGAACGCCGAGTCCACCCCGTCGAAGCGCAGGACCGTCCGGCGACCCGCCCATCCCTCGGGGGTTTGAAATCGGCGACGATAGCACCCCGTGGGGTTGTCCTCGGGCACGAAGGGAGGGTCGAGGGGGAAAATGTAGCGGGTGTTGGTATAGCGAGGCTGGTCGTAGCCCAGGCAGTGCCAATGCGAGGGCACCGGGATGACAGCCCAACCCAGGTCGTCAAACTCAGGGAACGCGAAACCCGCCGGGACATGGGCGGGACAATCGGACAGATGAAACTTCCAATCGCCATCAAGGGAGTAGAACCAAGGCGAAGCGGCGCGATCGAAAGCCAGCGCCGCCGCCGCGGATGCATAGGAATGGAATTCCGCGCGCGCAGGCAGACGGCTTTGCTCCAGAAACGCCGGATCTTCCAGTTCGGGGCAACGGGTCAAAACATTCATAATCAGTCCCTATTGTTTGCACCGGCACGCCAGGGGAATGCCGCTGTTTTCAGATCACTCCGATTCCTGCTGAAGTTTCAGCAGTTTCCATCCGGTTGTGTCGCCGCAATTGGCTCCGCCTGGACTAAAGGCCCACCCGAGCGTGTATTTCCGTTCCGGGCTGTCAGGATCATCCTTGTCGTTCATCAACACGGATAGCCTGATGGCCCTGCCCGCCTTCCAGTCGCCTGCCGGGAAATTCTCGTTGGAGAACGGGACCGCCATTTCCACGATATAGCCTTTGTCCGTAAGAGAGGAGGCGGTCATCAAAGAAAGCGTCTTCTGGAACACTTTTGTGTTCGGCCTTCCTTCGCCCAGGGACGGACTCACTCCGATCTGATAACAGCCTTCCGTGGGTTCCTGCTGGAACTGCATATCGAAGCTTCGCCCGTCGATGAAAACCTCAACGCAGTCCACCGTCCAGGGGTCACTTCCATCACGGGCAGGAACAACCTTCTGATCGTTCACAACCACCGCAACATAAAGGGCCTTGGGATCCCAGGCCGCATAGATCTTCCCGCTCAGGTCGTCCGACCCTTTCCAGAGCCCGACAGTCCCGTTGGCGAAATCCTCCCTGCCGGACACAAGCCCGATCGGTGGTCTCCGGGACACCAGGGTTCCCCAGTCGTCCAGTTTCCCATCGATGTGGATGTTGCCTGGCTTCATGGGCACAGTTCCGGCGCTTTCCCCAAAACTGAAGGATGTCATCCGTTCCAACGTTTGGGCGCCCATTGTGGCGGCCACAGCCAGTTTGCCGCAGCCCTTGAGCACGGTTCCATCAGGAATCAGTTTGACGTCAAACTCCTTTTCCTTTCCGGCGGGAATGTTCTCGGTCACCCGCATCGGTTCAGGTACAAACCCCTTGCTGGCCGAAAACTCGGCCGTAAGCACACACGGAGAAGGTCCGCCGTTCACAAAGGTTGCTTTGGCGGGTATCGCGGCGCCCGACAGATTGAAGGGTTCAACGCCGAGGTTGCTCGTTGGCATTTCAATGATCGGTTCCCCCACCCCCCGCAGGTAGGTCGGAACAAAGGTCACGGTCACGTCCACGTACTGGCCAGAAAGTGACAATTCCTGTTTCTGCAGGTAGCCGTTTTCCACGATGATCCTGTCCTGCCCAAGTTTGAGCCGCACATAGCGCCGTTCTCCCGGGCTGGTGGACCAGAGCCCCAGGGTCTTTTCGCCGTCCACCTCGAAGACATAGGCCTTAATGGAGGAATCCTTGAGGGTGATCTGCCTGCAGTAGGGAGACAGACTGATGCGCATCGAGGCCGCACATCCCATCGGGCTGTCAACCAAGCCCAGTTTGAGTTTACGGATCTCATCAAAAGACAGGAGGCGGATATCCCACAACCCGCGCTTCTCCTCGACCCAATCGGGCAGCTTGGCGCCTGGTTCACGGGGATTGAGCACGATGGAGTTCTCGTCGCGCCCGGATGCCTTTCGCCATCCATCCAGGCCGCCTTCATAGTAGCCCTCGCCGTTCAGGAACATCTTCAGGGGCTCCTTGGAATACCAGATGTTGAAATCGGAGTAGTTGTTGATCTCCGGGTCGGTCGGAGACATCTTTCCATACACTCTTCTTTCGGTGTAGTTCTCCTCGTTGTCGAAGACGAGGTTTTCCCAGAATACGGAACTCACGGCGACAAGCGAGCGCGGGGCAATAATGTGCCTGAGATAACCCGCCTCCCATCGGTCAATCGCCTTTGGATCCGCGCCAGGCACGGCACGCATCACCTTGCACGTATTCTGAAATGTCGACATGTCGGGATATCTCTTCTCCTTCGGCCTCCCGTCGCCGCGCACATAGAGTCCGCTCCCGTTGTTGAACACAATGTTCCGCTTCACCAGCGTCCCGCCGTTCTGCGCAATGAGGATGCCGCCGCCGTTGTTATAGGAGACATTGCCGCGAAGGATCATGTCGAAACAGAATTCAGGAAACAGGCCCGCGCCCTGAGTATTGTGGTGGGTCACGTTCGAGTCGAAAACGACATTGCAGTTCCCCCAGTCAAACCAGATGGAAGGGCCATAGTTGCAGTTGAAGTCGTTTCCCTTGACCAGACTGTCCATGGAGACGACCCACTTGGAACCGCCCCCCTCACCGTTTGTCCGGAAGCGTCGCCAATTGTTGTATCGAACGGTGTTTCCCTCGAATAGCATGTTGAGGACATGGGAGCCGCCAACGCCGGAGTCGCCACACCATTCCACGAGATTGTCCCGGATGACCATCTCGTTGGACTTGTCCGTCTTGAGCCCCCAGTATGACGACCAGCAGATATGGTTCCCCTCTATCCGCCAACGCCGGCCTTCCTGCACGAACAGCGCCGACGCTCCACGGGCCCAATCCGCATTGTGTTTCAACGTGAACCCGATGATGTGTATGTCCGACAGGGACGCCATGGAGCAGATAAGCCCGGAGCGATTTGCGTACTCGACTTTGACCTTTTCGATCGCCTGCCCTTCCTCGAGAGAGACGTAGAGTCTTCCTCCCTCGACATCGATCAGAAATGAACCGGGAGTCATGGAGTTGACATCCTCGGAGTATTGGAGCGGAACCTCATTCACGTACACCCACACCCCGCTGTGGCCCGGGAGTGCGGCCCACTTGTTGATTCTTCTGGGCGGGACCGTGGCCATCCAGACTCTCGGCGCCGCCTTCGTCCAGGCCGTGACGATATCCGAACCCGATATGACGGCCTTTCGAGGCACTTCGCTACGGAAGACAATCGGCTTGCCGGGCTCCCCGGATACCGTCAATGTGACCGATTCGCGATAAAGGCCGGGAGCGACAATCACCGTGTCGCCTGGCCTGACGATCTTCGCCGCGGCGGAAATAGTCCTGAATGGCTGCTCTTTCGTGCCGGGATTGCTGTCGGCTGCCTGCGGATGATCCTGAATGACGTGGTAATCCGCCGCCTCCAAGGCCACCACTCCGCTCAGGTATGCACCGAGAACGGCCAGTCTTCCCAATGCCAATGTTTTGCAGGCCGGCATATGATATCTCCCAGAGGTTCCCAACATGTCATCAGCATCATGCTATTGAGTTGTTGCACACAGTGTCGAGCCCTACCTCGGCAGGCAACGCAGGGTGACTACTTGCCACTCTTCGGGGCCGGGAGCGCCTTCTCAATGAATGTGATGATCTCCGCGGCCATCAGGCGGGAGACATCCCCATTCCAATGGACCGCGTCCTTCGAGCCGGTCGCCACGGTATCAAGATTCGTCTCGCA
>CAYOIT010000218.1:0-7091 GCA_964404035.1 uncultured Verrucomicrobiota bacterium
GTTCCAACAACAGGCTGCTACGTCGCCGGGATACCGTCGCCGTAGAGCCTTGACGGGTGGAGGCGCGGAATGAACCAGCGCCGCCGGTCACGGCCGCCCGTCGGTTGCCGACATCGGGTCTTGGAGCCGCTCCCCCAAACGGGCGCTTCCGGGTTGGCGGGTGGATGGGGGTTGTGATGGCTGCTGGCGAGAGGGGGGTGCAGGTGCGGCATCTACATCGTACATGCCTTAGAGTGTGCGCAACGGCAATCGCCGGCGTCTTGCTTCTGGTCAGTCTGGGCTCCGGGGTGGCGCGGGGTCAGGACGTGGTCGTCAACGAATTCATGGCCGTCAACAATTCGGGGATCACCGACCGGTATGGCAACCGCTCAGACTGGATCGAGGTGTTCAACGCCGGCGACAGCGCCGTTAACTTGGCCGGCTGGCGTCTGACGGACAACACCAATCAACTGGCCAAGTGGACCTTTCCGGCAACCAATCTGGCGGCGGGCAAGTACCTCCTCGTCTTTGCCTCGGACCAGAACGACACCGTGCCGGGCCAGGAACTGCACACGAACTTCAAGCTGGATGGCGGCGGCGAGTACCTGGCGCTGGTGCAGTCAAACGGCGTGATTGCACACCACTACGCGCCGGTCTATCCGCCGCAGGAGACGGACGTCTCCTACGGCATCACCAACACGGTCACGCGGGAGGGGTTCTATTTCACCAAGCCCTCTCCCGGCGCAGCCAACAGCAATGGACTGATCGCCGTGGTGGCCGACACCAAGTTCAGCGTGGACAGGGGGCTGTTCGTGACGAATATCACCGTGGCCATCACCTCAGCGACGGCAACGGCCGCGGTTCGTTACACGACCGACGGCCGTGAGCCGACGGAGACCAGCGCCGCGTACACCGTCCCCATGTCGATCACCAACACGACCGTGATCCGCGCGGCCGGGTTCAAGAGCGGGTGGGTGCCGACGGACATCGATACGCACAGCTACATCATGCTGGCCGACGTGTTGCGTCAGTCCGCCACGCCGCCGGCCGGTTATCCAGGAAACTGGGGCCAGGTAACGGCCGATTACGGTATCGACCCGGCGATCGTGTCCGGGGCCGGGACGGAACTGACGAATGCGTTGAAGATCCTGCCCACGATTTCCCTGGTGACGGCGAAGTCTAATTTGTTCGACGCAACCACTGGCATCTATGTCAATCCGGGCCAGACAGGCGATTTGTGGGAACGCGCGGTGTCGGCGGAGTGGATCACGACCAACAACACCAGCAAGTTCCAGATCGACTGCGGGCTGCAGATGCAGGGCAATGCGTTCAGGACGCAGTGGATCTGGACGAAAAAGAAGTCGTTCCAGCTCAAGTTCAAAACGGTCTATGGCGAAGGGCGTCTGGATGAGGATCTCTTTTCCGGAAATGGGATCTCCTCGTTCAACGATCTTGTGTTGCGGGCCGGGGGGAATGACGCGTGGAATTGGTTTACGGATAATAATACACCCGGGAGAGTGTTGTATTTCATCGATGAGTTCGTCCGCCGCTCGCATTTGGACATGGGCGGTGTGTCGCCGCGGGGCCGGTTTGTCCACCTCTATTTGAACGGTCTCTATTGGGGTCTTTACAACCTGACGGAACACGTTTCCGGCGAGTTTGCGGAGGACTATTACGGCGGACAGGCGGACTCGTGGGATGTCATTGGCAATGAAGGGGATGAAAATACGGCCTGGACGAACATGCTGGCCATGCTGAATATCGATCGCGGCAGCAACGCGACCTACCAGCGCGTGCAGGGCAGGAATGAAGACGGCTCGCGTAATCCGGCCTATCCGGTCCACTTGGACGTCGACAACTACATCGACTACATGATCGTGCAAAATATATTCAAGGTTGGCGACTGGCCGAACTATAACTACCGGGCGTTTCGCGACCGGAACGATGCGGTGAGCACGGGGTTCAAGTTCGCGGTCTGGGATGCGGAAGGGGGCCTGGGGCTCACTCCGCCCGGAGGCGCGTGGTCGGGGGGTGTGGCCGAGGCCCATGACCGGTTGCAGTATAATGCGGAATACAAACTGCGGTTCGCCGACCATGTGCAGAAGCAGATGTTCAACGGCGGGGCGTTGACGCAGGAGGCCATGATTGAGCGGTACCGGGCGGTGGCGGGGGAACTCGAGCCGGCCCTCGTCGCGGAGAGCGCGCGCTGGGGTGACCAGTACGACCTGGCCGTGCGCACGGTAGCGGAATGGCGCGCCAGGACAAACGAGGTGCTGAACACGTTCTTGACCCCGTGCAACACGAATTTCCTGCGGGAGCTGAGAGGAGCGGGGCTCTATCCCGTCGTGGACGCGCCGGTGTTCAGCCAGCAGGGGGGCGCGTTCTCGAACGGGTTCCAATTGGTGATCACTTCCTCCAGCCCCGTGTACTACACGTTGGACGGCACGGACCCGCGCGTATATGGCACGGGGAGTGCCACCGGCACGTTGTATTCGGGCGCTGTGACGCTCCCGTATTCCGTGCGGGTCAAGGCGCGGGCTCGCAGCGGCGCGGGCGTGTGGAGCGCGCTCAATGAGGCGGTCTTTGTGAAGCAGGAGGCGTCGCCGCTGCGGATTACGGAAGTGATGTATCATCCCCGGAAGCCGGTTGGAACGGAGACGAACGGCGGGTGGTCGGCCGATGACTTCCAGTTCGTCGAAATGCGGAACACGGGAACGGAGACGGTGGGGCTGGCCGGGATGCGGTTCACGGACGGCGGCTCCTTCGACTTCAACGAGGGTTCTGTACAGCGGTTGCTGCCGGGCGAATACCTGGTGGTGGTGAAGAACAAGACCGCGTTCACGAACCGGTACGCGGCGCTGATGCCGATCACCATCGCCGACGAGTTCAAGACGGTGCACGAGTTTCCGCAATCCAGCCTCTCCCACAACGGCGAGACGGTCACACTCAAGGACGGAACCAACGGCGTGGTGGCGCAGTTCACGTACGGCGACGGGCGCGACTGGCCGCTGGCGGCGGATGGCGCCGGCCATTCGCTGGTGCCGCTGCCGACGATGATCGCCGTCCAGACGAACGGGGTGCTGGACTACGGCGGGAACTGGCGCGCGAGCGCGTATCGGGACGGCTCGCCCGGCCGGGCGGATCCGGAGCCGGTCACGGACGTGGTGATCAACGAGGTCATGGCGCACACCGACTACAGCGGCGGCGCGTTGTGGCAGGATTCCAACGACTGGATCGAGTTCTACAATACGAAGATCAGCGCGGTCGCCTTCACGACGAACTGGTTCCTGAGCGACGATCCGGAAGACCTGAAGAAGTGGATGATCCCCGGGACGAGCGTCGTGGCGGCGACGAACTGGATCACGTTCTTCGAGGTGGGGGGGTTCCACCCGGCGACGAACAGCGGCTTCGGGTTGAACAAGGCCAGCGACGCCGTCTACCTTTCGTATCTGGCGGGGAGCGTCACCGATCGCGTGGTGGATTGCGTACAGTTCAAGGCGCAGGCGAATTTCCGGACGTGGGGGCGGTATGCCGACGGGGCCCCGCGCTGGTACACCACGTTACCGACGACGAACAAAACCAACGCGCTGGCCGCGAACACGGTGACGATCAACGAGATCATGTATCATCCGGCCACCAATGTGTATTATACGGATGACAACGGCGATATCGAGTACGTGGAGTTGTTCAATTCCGGCGGCGCCTCCGTGACCTTGACCAGCGAGGGCGGCGGGTGCCGGTTGTCGGGCGGTGTGGACTACGTGTTTGGGACGAACGCCACGATCCCGGCCGGCGGATACCTGGTGTTGGTCTCGTTCGATCCCTCCGTGGCTTCCGCGGCGCGCACCAACTTCCTGTCGTCGTATGGCCTGACCAACGGAGAGGTGCGTCTGATGGGGCCTTTTTCGGGGCGGCTCTCGGACGGTGGTGAACGGGTCGCTTTGGAGTTCCCGTTGCTGCCGGATGTGGCCTACGAAGGGATTTCGTGGGGGATCCTGGACGAGGTGTACTACGCCGACCGGATGCCCTGGCCGGAGAATGCCGATGGTGCGGGGGCCTCGCTGAGCCGGCTGCAGTCGTCGGGCAGCGGCAATGAGCCGGCGAACTGGCTGGGTGGCGCGCCGACGCCGGGCAAGATCAACGTTGGCACGAACGCGCCGCCGATGATCGTGATGCAGCCTGGGTCGGTCTCGGTAACGGCGGGCCAGACTGCGACGTTCCGCGTAACCGCATTCGGAGCGCCGACGCTGATGTATCAGTGGTTTACGAACACTGTGGTGATCGGCGGGGCGACCGGGTCGAGCTACACTACGCCGGCAACGACTATGAGTGACAGCGGCACGGTATTCAAGGTGACGGTGACCAACGCCACTGGCGCGGTGACCTCCAGCGTGGCGACGCTGTCGGTGACGCCGATCCCCACTAACCTGGTAGCCTACAATGCGAACGACGCCACGAGCGGCACGGCGCCGGCCACCCAGATCAAGACGCAGAACGTGGCCGTGGTGGTGTCGGCCAACACCGGGAACCTCGTCAAGACAAGCCACACCTTCTCCGGCTGGAATACGGCGGCCAATGGGGGCGGTACGGATTATAGCGTGGGCGCCAGTTATACGGTGAACGCGGATGTGACGCTCTACGCCAAGTGGGTGAGCAATGCCGCGCCGACGATCACGGCGCAGCCGACGGATCTCACGGTGACGGAGGGCCAGACCGCGACCTTCAGCGTCACCGCAACCGGTACGCCGACCCTGGTGTATCAGTGGTACACGAACAATACGGCGATCAGCGGGGCGACCGGGACGAACTACACCACATCGGCCACAACCCTGAGCGACAGCGGCACGGTGTTCAATGTCACGGTGACCAACGCTTACGGTGCGGTGACCTCCGGCGTGGCGACGCTGAGGGTGATGGCATCTCTGGGGGTGGTCGCCACGGGCGGGACGAAAACGAACTACCCGGGGTGGACGGCGCATACCTTTATCAGCAGTGGTACGTTCTCCGTTAGTGTTGGCGGAGATGTGGAGGTTCTTGTTGTCGGTGGCGGTGGCGCTGGTGGGGCGAACGGTGGTGGAGGCGGTGCGGGTGGCGTGCTTGTGATGTCTACGAACGTAGCTGCTGGAGATATTTCAGTAGTCGTTGGTGCTGGCGGTCTTGGCGGAGGTTCTAAAGGTACTAACGGACAGAATTCTTCATTTGGCGATCTTGTGGCTGGAGGCGGTGGCGGTGGTTCTCCGAGTGACTCTAATGGAGTATCCGGCGTAAGTGCTGCAACTGTCGGCGGTTCTGGTGGTGGTCCGGGACGCGGTGGTAATGGAAATACTACTAATGCGGGTCCGGCAGGAGTAGTTTTGGGTAATAATACAACAACATTCAATAACAGAAGCGGCCGCTTAACAACAACGGGTTGGGCAGGTGGTGCAGGTGGTGGTGGCGCTGGTGCTGTAGGTTATGATAGTGCAGCAGATAGTGCGGCACATTCCGGCACGGCTTCTGAAGGTGGCATAGGCATAACCAATGCTTTCAGGAACGGAACAAGCGAGTGGTACGGCGGTGGCGGTGGCGGTGCTTGGCAGACAGGAAGTGATACTTCCGATGGTGGACTTGGTGGCGGTGGAAAGGGCAGTACGAGTGGAGGTGGTGGAACAGCGGGAACAGCTAATACGGGTGGAGGCGGTGGTGGAGGATGGGGTAATGGTAAAAACGGCGGCTCCGGCATCGTGATTGTGCGGTATGCGCCGCCGCCGCCGCCGACGGTCACGCTTCGCGCGCCGACGAACAATCAGGTGTTCGCCCACAACGCGTCGATCCTGGCCTCGGGCACGGTGGCCAACGCCACGTCAGCCTTTGTGACGTTCTGGGTCAACAGCACCATCACGGGCCCCTATGGGCAGGTGCCCGGCGAGGTCGCCTCAGCTCCCTACACGAACCTGCTGGGCGTTCTGCCGGCGGGCACAAACTACATCTACGCCAGACTGGTGAATAGCGGTTCCACAACGAATTACTCCGCGACGAACATGTTCATCGTGCTCGCGGCGCCGATCCCCACTTACCTGGTAGCTTACGATACGAACGGCGCCACTAGCGGAACGGCGCCGGCGAGCCAGATCAAGACGCAGGACATCGCCGTGGTGGTGTCGGGCAACACCGGGAACCTGGAGCGGACCGGCTACACCTTCGTCGGGTGGAACACGGAGACCAACGGCACAGGCACGGACTATGCCGTTGGCGCGAGCTACACGGCGAACGCGGCGGTGACGCTCTACGCGAAGTGGATGATGCCGCCGGCCATCACGGTGTCGCCGACGAATCTGACCGTCACCGCGGGCCAGACCGCGACGTTCAACGTCACGGCGACCGGCACGCCGACGCTGGTGTATCAGTGGTACACGAACAACGCGGCGATCAGCGGGGCCACGGCGGCTAGCTACACCACGCCGGCGACGACCCTCAGCGACAGCGGCACGGTGTTCAAGGTGACGGTGACCAACGCCTACGGCGCGGTGACCTCCAGCGTGGCGACGCTGGAGGTGATCTCCGCCTACGAGGCGTGGCGGCGGAACAATTTCACGGCCGCGCAACTGGCCGATCCGGCCTACAGCGGCGCCACTGCGGATCCGGATAATGACGGATTGAACAACGAGCAGGAGTGCGGGGCCGGAACGATCCCGACGAACGCCTTGTCGTGCCTGATCCTCTACGCACCCACGAACACCATTGCCGCAGACGGGAAGTTTCTGGTGCGCTGGCAGAGCGTGTCGAACAGGAGTTACGCCATCCTGGCGGCAACGAACCTGATCACCGGATTCACCAATCTGATGACCGGCATTCCGGGCATGCCGCCGGTGAACGTGCACACGGATAACGTGTCGGGCACGGTCATGAAGTTTTACCGGGTGAAGGTGGAGTAAGTTGCCAGCGTGATGCGCCATCATTATCGAAGAAAGCGACGAAGTGCGGCGTGGCATGGATAGGAGCAGCAGGTATGGCAGAGCACTTTGGCCCACACTTCGTCCCACACTTCGTCGCACACTTTGTCGTCTACACTTCGTCGCACACTTCGTCCCACACTTCGTCGCACACTTTGTCGTCTACACTTCGTCGCACAC
>CAYOIT010000219.1:0-7055 GCA_964404035.1 uncultured Verrucomicrobiota bacterium
TTCACCCCTACTTCTCGAAATAGGTATAGCCGCGCATGCCAACCTTGTAGGCCTTGAGAAAGGCTTTCTTCTCACGCGCCGAAATCAAGCCGGCCTTGAAAGCCTTCTCGGTGCGGACCTTGATGAGTTCCACCATGTGGTCGGGGTCGTACTCCATGTACTCCAGGATCTCATCGACGCGATCGCCCGTGATCTGCTCGGCCGACTTGATGCCGCCCTTTTCGTCGATATGCACGTGCAGGACATTGGTATTGCCCAGCAGGTTGTGCATATCGCCGATGGTTTCCTGATACGCGCCGACGAGAAATACGCCGAGATAGTAGTCGTGCCCGTCCCACTCGTGCAGCGGGAGGGCATGCTTGACGTCATGCAGGTCGATGAAGCGATCCACTTTTCCGTCCGAATCGCACGTGATGTCCGCCAGCACGGCTTTGCGAAGAGGCCGCTGATTCAGGCGGTGAATGGGCATGATCGGGAACAACTGGTCCACGCCCCAGAAATCGGGGATGGATTGGAACACGCTGAAGTTGCCGTAGTACACGTCGGCGATGGCGGCATCGAGGCCCTCCAGTTCATCCGGAATATACTTGCGGCCCTTGGTCATGGTGGCAATCTGGCAGACAATCCGCCAGAAAATCGTCTCGGCCAGGGCCCGGTCCCTCAGCGAGATGCCGCCATGCTTGAACAGGCCGCGCAGTTCATCGCGGTAATAGACCGCGTCATGGTACGCCTCCTGGACATTGCGCGGCGAGAGTGACTGGCAGACCTCCATGAGGTTCTGGAGCATCTCGTTGGCGTTCACCGACAGCTTGTCGGGGATGGTCAGCGGCTCGAACCGGCGCACGTGCAAGACATTGAAGATCAGAACGGAGTGATGCGCCGCCGTCGCCCGCCCCGATTCGCTAACGATCGTCGGGTGCGGGATCCCCGCCTCGTTCAGCGTGTTCATGATCACCTCGACCACGTCGGAGGCGTATTCGGAGGTGGAGTAATTGGTGCTGCACTCGAAATTGGTGTGGGATCCATCGTAATCCACCGCCAACCCGCCGCCCAGATTCAGGATGCCCATGGCGGCCCCTTCACGGACGAGTTCGACATAGAACCGGCAGGCCTCCTGGCAGGCGGTTCGGATCTTGCGGATATCCGACACCTGGCTGCCAAGGTGGTAATGCAGCATCCGAAGACAGTCGAGCCGGTTGCACTGCCGCAGGTGATCCACCAGTTCGATGATCTGGGACGCATCCAGGCCGAACTTGCTGCGGTCGCCGCCCGACGAATCCCAATGGCCGCCGGCACGACTGGAGAGTTTGGCCCGCACGCCCAGCATCGGTCGGACATTGAGCCGCTCGGCCCGCTCGACGATCAGTTCGAGTTCGCTGGGCATCTCGATCACCAGCACGGTCCGGATACCCATCTTGAGGGCCTGGAGGGCCATATCGATGAATTCCTCGTCCTTGTAACCATTGCAAATGACAAAGGCCTCGGGATCCTTCATAAGGGCCAGCGCGGCAATCAGTTCCGCTTTGCTGCCCGCTTCGAGGCCATGGTGGTAGGCGCGGCCGGATTCTCCGATATCGGCAACCACCTGGTACTGCTGGTTGACCTTGATGGGAAACACCCCGCGATACTCGCCCCGGTAGCCGGCGTCTTTGATTGCACGACGGAAGCTCTCGTTGATCTCATCGATCCGGGACGCCAGGATATTCGCAAAGCGGAGCAGCACCGGCATGTTGAGGCCACGGTTGTGGCATTCGTCAATCAACTGCATCAGGCTGACTTCCGTGGCGCTGTGCGGACCGTTCGGGCGGACGAGCACTTCCCCCCCGGAGGAGACATCAAAATAGCCCAGTCCCCAGTTTCGAATTCCGTAGAGTTCCGCCGAATTATCGGCCGTCCATCGTGTCAACGCTTCCTGCCGCATCGTTTGATTCCTCCTCGACCCATTCAGGTTCGGAACATAGCACGCGCGATAGCGATGGCATACATAAAAAGTCCCGGCGTCGCGGCATTGACGCCTGCCCGATTCCCCGATAAATTGATGCCAACTGAATCCCATTCCAACGAGAGGTCCCCTATGAGTGAGAGTCCCAACCTTGGTTCCTATCGAAGCCCACCCTCCCCGCCGCCTCTTCCCCGGAAATCGACCCCGATGACGCTGGGGGCGCTGGCCGTCATCCCGATCCTGATCATGTCCGCGATCGTCTTCATCCCCGTCTTTATCTGGTTTTTCTGCCGGATCGAACTGGGGGTCGGCCAGATCGCCATCCTGATCCACAAGACCGGCGAGGACCTGCCTTCCGGCCAGATCCTCGCAGAAACGCCCGATCAGAAAGGGATTCAACTGGAGGTCCTTCCCGAAGGGCGTCACTGGAGAAACCCCTACTCGTGGGACTGGAAAGTCTCCACGATCACCAGCATCCCCGCCGGAAAACTGGGCGTTCAGACCCGCCTCTTCGGCGAGCAGCTCCCGCCCAACCAGGTTATTGCCGAACCCGGGCAGCGGGGCATTCTCGCCGAGGTGCTGGGCCCGGGAACGTACCGTGTCAACCCTTACGCTCTCAAAGTGGACCTGTATGATGCCATCAGCATTCGTCCTGGCTGCGTCGGCGTGGTCACCTCGCTCATCGGGGCCGATGTCTTCACGATCACGTCATCCAACAAACCCAATGGTTTTCTCGTGGCGGAGGGCCTGAAAGGCGTTTTGCCCTCCGTTCTCGACCCGGGAACCTACTACCTCAACCCCTACCTCTTCAGCGTGGTGGAGGTAAATCTGCAAAGCCAGCGCTTCGAGATGAGCGGGGTCGATGCCATCAACTTCCTGACCATGGACGGGTTCACGGTGAGTGTCGAGGGGACGATCGAGTTTGCCCTCCAGCGCGAGCAAGCTGCCCTGCTGACCCACCGTGTGGGCGACATGAACGATATCATCAAGAAAGTCATCCTGCCCCGCGCCCGCGGTTTCAGCCGCATCGAGGGCAGCAAGCATCCGGCCACGACCTTTATCGTCGGCGAGACACGCCAGCAGTTCCAAAAGGATCTGGAGGCTCACCTGCGAGGCACTTGCGAACTCTGGGGGGTGTCCATCCGCTCCGTCCTGATTCGCAATATCAGCCCCCCCGACGAGATCGCGAGCATTATCCGGGATCGCGAAGTCGCCGTCCAGGAAAGCAAGAAATACGAGCAGGAGATCTCCCAGGCTCAATCGAAGGCCGAATTGGTCAAGCAGGAGATGCTGGCCCTGCAGAGCAAGGCGAAGGTGGAGGCCGACACAGCAAGCATCAGCGCGGTGATCAACGCCCAACAGGAACAGTCCGTACGCGTCGTCTCGGCGAATAAGGATCTGGAAGTCGCCAAACTCGAAAATCAGGCCGCCACCGCCCAGTCTCAGGCCATCCTGCTCCGGGCGCATGCCGAAGCCGATGTGATCAAGATGCAGAACACGGCTGAAGCGTCCGTCCTGCGCGGTCAGGTGCAGGCGTTCAGCAACGGGATGAACTTTGCCCGCAATACCTTCTACAGGAAGGTCGGGCCGCGTATTGAATCCATCTTGAGCTCGGATGAGAACGAAGGGCTGGGTGCCCTTTTCCTCCCTTATCTGCCTCAGACGAAAGAGGTGCAGCCGTGAAGTCGATCCGAAGCCTCGTGCTGATAATGGTTTTTGTGATGGGACTGTGCTGGCTTACCTGGACCTGGGGGTTCTGCCGGTTCTATGTCGGCCCGGATCAGATGGTCGTCATCACCGCCAAGGCAGGCAAACCCTTGCCGCCGGGCCAGATCCTTGCCAAGGAAGGGGAGATGGGAATTCAGGAAGACGTTCTCGGTGAAGGCCGCCATTTCAGGAACCCCGTCATGTTCGACCGGGAATTCCACCCCGTCCTGCTGATCCCGCCGGGCAAGATCGGCCTGGTCACCTCCAAGGTCGGCGATCCGCTTCCCCAGGGGGAGTTTCTCGCCGAAGCCGGACAAAAAGGCATCTGGCGCCAGGTGCTGGGACCGGGAAAATACCGCCTGAATCCCCATGCCTATGACGTCAAGGTCGAGGACGCCGTCCTCATTCCGATCGGCTACGCCGGCGTGATCACCTCGCTTTCAGGCCGTCAGGCGCCCGAAGGCGCGTTCGCCGGAAAGAACGAGAAGGGCGTTCGGGAGGATATCCTCCAACCCGGCCTCTACTTTGTGAACCCGAAGGAGTTTCAGGTGAACGTCCTGGAAATCGGCGTCAACCAGGTGTCCCTCCTCGGACGGGAGGGCGGCGCCGTCATCACCAAGGGTCAACTCGATAGCCATAACGCCGCCATGGAAGTGCTGCAGGACAAAATGCTGGAGCAGCAGGCGGAGAAACGGCGCGATTACTACCGGCAGTCGGAAGCCGAGGGGCAGCAGAACATCCAGATCATGAAGGAATCGGACGTCTCTTCATTGCAGCGGCGAGCCGCGCAGAACGCGCCTGCGCCTGACAAGGCGCTCCAGCGCGGAAAGGAGAAGCAGCAGGATAGCACCCGCGTCTTGAATGAATTTGTGACGTTTCCGTCACGCGATGGCTTCCTGATCAGTTTGGATATGACCCTGGAGTTTGAGTTGCAGCCGGAGCGTATCGCCTGGCTGTACCGTAGCTACGGGGACCTTCCCGCCGTCGTGGACAAGATCATCATGCCCCAGATCCTGTCCATTACACGGAACAAAGGCTCGGAATACGGCGCCAAGGACTTCATCGTGGGCGAGGGTCGCGAGAAATTCCAGCGCGACATCACCGAAGCGCTC
The DNA here is from genome assembly GCA_964404035.1 of uncultured Verrucomicrobiota bacterium. GTDB lineage: Bacteria > Verrucomicrobiota > Kiritimatiellia > CAIKKV01 > CAITUY01 > CAMBRF01. The sequence continues at coordinate 4,762 of CAYOIT010000219.1, forward strand.
TCCAAGACCATGACCGATCGAAAAATTCTCACGCATAATGCGCTGATCCGCCATGTGGATGTCCCGATGCAGATTCTGGACCCGATCCAGAAAGCCAGCCTGGCCATCGAACAAAACCTGACCAACAAAGAGCGCCAGAACACCGCCAAGAAACAAGCCGAACTCAACACCGGCATGTCGATGATCGAACAGCGGCGCGCCCAGGTCGCCCAGGAAACCACCAAGCTCAAGGCCGAAATCGGCGCCGACCAGGAGAAACAAGTCGCCGAAATCCAGGGTGAAACTCTGAAACTCGTGGCTGAAGTAGAAAAAGAGACGGCCTCCATCCGCGCCGATAAGACGCGCACCTTAGGTCAGGCTGCGGCCGAGTCGATGAAACTCGTCGAGGGCGAACGGGCCCTGGGATCACAGATGAAGACCCAGGCGTTTGGTGACCCCGCGGCCTTCTCGCTTTGGGAGTTCGCCGGCGCCCTTAAGCCCGACCTCCGCATCAATATCCTGCACAGCGGACCCGGAACCTTGTGGACCGATGTGACGAAAGCCGGATTGGGTGAACTCGGCGGCGCCACTCTGATCCAGGGCGCGGAGGCCAAAGGCCCGAGGAAGTGACGACCGCGTTTGTCTATCATCCCTTGTTCTTGCGGCACAACACCGGAGGGAAGCATCCTGAACAACGCCGGCGGCTGACAGCCATCAGGGACGCCCTGCAGAGTGCGGGCTTAATGGATCAGTTCCTTCAACTGGAGCCCGCGCCGGCACCCGTGGAAGCCATTGCCGCCATCCACGACCGAACCTACATCCGGGAACTGCGCGACCGTTGTGCCGCCGGCCATGTCTTTGATGCCGGGAATGACACCATCGCCTCCCCGGCGACCTACGACGCCGCCTGCATGGCCGCCGGAGCCGTTCTCTCAGCCATCGACGCCGTTATGGACCAACGGGCAACCAACGCCTTTTGCGCCGTGCGTCCGCCCGGGCACCACGCCGGACGAGACCACGCCATGGGCTTCTGCTTCTTCAACAACGTGGCCATCGGCGCCCGCTACCTTCAACGGCACCACAGAGTTGCGCGTGTCGCCATCATTGACTGGGATGTGCATCACGGCAACGGGACTCAGGACGTCTTCTATGGCGATCCGTCCGTTTTCTACTTCAGCACCCACCAGTTTCCGCACTACCCGGGCAGTGGTCGTGCCTATGAAACAGGAGAAGGCGCCGGTAAAACCTTCACACTGAACTGTCCCCTGGCGGCAGGTTCGACCGGGACCGACTACCTGCAGGCGTTCAGCCAGGATCTGAAACCGGCCCTGGCCCGCTTCAAGCCGGAGTTTATCCTGATCTCGGCGGGCTTCGATGGACACCGCGACGAATCGTTGGGAGCCATGCTGCTGACGGAAACGGACTTCGCCGACATGACCCACCTCGTGCTGGATTGGGCCGACGAATACTGTGGGGGACGTGTGGTGTCCGTCCTCGAAGGAGGGTATAACCTCCCGGCCCTGACGGCTTCCGTCGAGGCTCATCTCCGCGAGATGATGAAGCGCCCCGCCGCAAGTGGCCAGCCGGTCACCCCTTGCTGTCGCGCTGAAAGTTGATCAGGACGCCCCTCTGGTACAGCCCCTCGCTGACATGCGTTGTGCGCAACTCAAACGCCACCAGGTAATCCAGGCCGCGGTCCTGATCCTCAGCTGAAATCTGACCCCGTAGGCACGGCTCATTCCACATGGAGTCGGGCACAGTCGCCCACTCCAGCATCCAGGCCAGCAGGAACGGCAGGATATCCGCATCAAGATAGTCCAAAGTCATCTCCTGGACTGGTCCCTCGCCGGACGGGGGAAGCAGGCGCATGCAGACAGGCTGCGGCGGACCGATAATCTCAAGCGCGGAAAGCGCATCATTGAAAGCTTCCTGAATGTCGTTGCTCTCAAGACGTTCCATGTCGCGCTGAATCGTGATTTCCGGGGAGAGCAACTCGGGGGTGAGTAACCCGCCGCTCAGGGCCGACATCTCGATGATCGTGCCGGGAGGATAGTCCGCTATGACCTCATCCAGCAGACAGGACCAGAACTTGGCCGCCGTGTTCACAAAGGGAAACCCCCGCACGTGGAGCCGCTTCGCACCACAGGCGCCAGCCTCGCCATCGCCCCGGTTATGGTTCAGTATTCCGCCCATTCGTCCCCCGCCGCTTCGTTCACCCGCCAAATATTACCAAAATCCCATCGCGTCCCGCAACCCATGCCTCGGCCTCAGAAGCAGGTCTCGTTCGGAATTCCTCTGGAGGGACGCGATCCCTT
>CAYOIT010000220.1:0-7004 GCA_964404035.1 uncultured Verrucomicrobiota bacterium
AAGGAAATCCGCAGGGCGCTCCAAGAAATCAGCCTATTGACATTTGGACCCCGTTTTGAGACTCTTACGTGCCTTTTTTTTTGCGCCTCAGACCTGCTGGATTGCCTTGAACAAGGCTTAGCTCCGGCAGTTCGTCCTGCCGCGGCGCACCTCAGTCCCTGACATAAAACAGCAGGGATTTGGTGCCCAGGACACTGAAGGCCACAGGGGATTTATATTTGAACAGCAAGAGCAGTAATCTTACCGTGTTGGTGCCAGCCTACAATGAGGCCTCAACCATTGCCGATACACTCCGAAGCCTTCAGGTGCAATCGCTTCCACCTGATGAGGTTATCGTTATTGACGATTGTTCGACGGACAACACTTTCGAGATCGCGAAGACCTTTGGGGTCACGGTCGTCCGCCCTCCCAAGAACACCGGCACCAAGGCCGGCGCCCAGAATTATGGCCTGACACTGGTCAAGACCACTTACACCATGGCGATTGACGGCGACACCACCCTGGCACCCGACGCCATTGCCAAGCTCATGCCGGCCGTGGATGACCCGAAAGTCTGCGCCGCCTGCGGCATGGTACTGCCGCGCTTCGTCCGCTCCATCTGGGAACGCGGGCGTTACGTTGAGTATCTCTTCGCTTTTTCCTTCTTCAAGCCGATCCAGGACTACTACGACCGTCCGCTGATTTCCTCCGGCTGTTTTTCCGTCTACCTGACCGATGCCTTGCGGGCGAACAAAGGCTGGCAGACCCGCACCATGGCCGAGGACATGGATCTGACCTGGACCTTCTACCACAACGGGTTCAGCGTGCGTTTCCTGCCCGAGGCGGTATGCTATCCTGTTGAGCCGCATGACTTTAACTTCATGAGCAAGCAGCTGCGTCGCTGGTCTCACGGCTTCGTACAGAATGTGCGCCTCCACTGGCGTGACGTGGTCCACATTCCCATGCTGCGCTCCGCGATCGCCGTCGGCCTGTGGGATGCCGTCATCGCCACCCTCGCCTACCTGATTTTGTTCCCGCTGCTATCCATTTTTGTGAGCCCTTTGTTTCTTCTCTGGTACCTGATCGACGGCCCGGCCGTGGCTTTTCCCGTCCTCATCAAGGCTGCCAGTCGCAACGAATTCCGCAAAGCCTTGTTCAGCTTGCCGGCCTTCTTCGTGCTTCGCACGGTGAACAGCTGCTTCATGCTGGAGGCTTTGTGGTCGGAGCTTGTGTTGAGAAAAACGTTGGATGTGTACGAGAAAGGACATTGAGATGACAGCAGGTATTCCAGGAACAGGTATTGGTGGGCTCTATTACTTGATGTTGACGTTCATGATGCCGATCAAAGAAGCATGCATGACCTGTCAGGGCAAGAGCTCGGTGCGTCGTTGGTTGGACATCGCCCTCCAGTGGGTCAATGCTCTGGGTATTGTGGCGTCCATCTGGGCCACCGGTTGGATGCTTGGCCTTCTCTTTATCAAGGCCAGGGCGTTCGGCTACCGCGTGCCCGAGATTTCGAGCCAGTTTACGCGCATGTGGTCCCTGACCAGCGCCTGTCTCGCCCTCGCCATCCTGGGCTCCGTGATTCTCATGGTGCTGATCATGAGCGTGGTGCTTCCCAAGCGCCCCGCGCACACGACGCTGGCCCAGCTCGACCAGTAAAGCCTGTCTGAAGCATTTAGAAGGCATCCTGACGCATCAAAGCGTAAGGATGCCTTTTTTATGGTCCCATCTTCGCAAACACCAGCGGGCGCAGACGATCCAACCAAAGAGCGTAGCCTTCGGCGTTCACATGGAGGAGATCCTGAGTGTAGAACTCCGTCCGGCCAGTGCCGTCGGGGTTGAGCATGACCCCCCAGATATCGACAAAGGTGACAGCCGTCATCGCCGCGCAACACTCACACAACAGACGGTTCGCCGCCCGCATGCCATCCCACAGGTTGGCACGGGACGGGCTGGGCTTGATGGAGATGAGGAACAGGCGGGTGGCCGGCAGTGCCGCCCGGACTTGCGCCACAATGGCAGCAAAATCATCCGCGATCTGGACGGGGGTTCGGCCCGAAGCGATGTCGTTGTCCCCGGAGTAAATGACGATCTGACCGGGCCGGTAAGACAGAACAACGCGCGGCACGTAGTGTAGGAGTTCGAACATGCAGGACCCGCCGAACCCGCGCTGCACCACGGGCAGCGGCGCGAAATCACGCTTCGGCTCGGGCCAGAAGCCGATCGACGAACTGCCGGTCAGCAGCAGCGGGTTGGGCGGCGGCGGATTGGCACGATCGAACTCCTCGAACCCGCGGATAACCTCGTCCCAACCCATGGGCGGTATGTTAGCGGGACTGGTCTTTTCTTCCTTTCGGAATTGAGGCGGCATCGGAAGGGGGATCTTCCCCTGCTCCATTCTCATCATCTGCAGGTACGTCTCGCCATCCGCCTTGTCGACATACTCGCCGTATTGAAAGAAGCCGCGTTTGGCGTACATCCGCCACGCGACTTCATTGTCTTTCACGGCAGTAAGAAAGATCTGTTGCAGGCCCCGGGCGTCACCCGCTGCCATCACGCGATCCATGAGCGTCCCGCCCAGCCCCTGCCCTTGCCAGTCATCGGCGATGCCGAGTCCAAAAGACGGCTTGCAGGTGTCGAGATCCCAAAGGAAACACCATCCCACAATCCTCGTTCCGCTCACGGCCACCAGATCGTAGCGCGTCTCGCGGCCGACTTCGTTCCCCAGGACCACGGCGCGGCACTTGTCCAACTCGGCCTTCACGCCAAGCGGACGGAACGTCCGGATGGAGGCCTGGCTGAGGCCGTTGTAGAACTCCATAAGAGCCTCGGCATCGCCTGCTTGAACCCTGCGAATGAAACTGGGGGTCTTGGTCATGTTTCACCTGCCTTGCCCGAACCGCGTCCTTTCACAACCGGCGTCGGGAATACGGGACGAAGCCCCTGTTTTCGAGCCGACTTGGGCACCTCGAAGCTGAAGAAGATCCCCCAGCCCATTCCTTTGGCCGTATCGAATGCTATGACAATCTCGTGGGTTCCTTTTTCGAGCGCCAGCGTGACCCTTGAGCGATAGGGCCGCGCAGGGTTTTCCCGGTCAGGCACGGTCAGTACCGCGCGGCCATTGACAAACACCCGCACTCCACCGTCGTGGCCGACATGCAGCGTCCAGCGACCCGTCCGTTTGACGCGGAACTTGTTTCCAAGATAAACCAATCCATCGGCCTCGGCCACCAACGGGTGAACGTTGATGAAGCCTGTGGGGCTCACCGCTGCCGTAACCGTTTGCCAACCGAGTGCTTCATCCAACCGCTTCGCCGGGGCGCCCGCAACGGTCTTCGGCTGCAGAGCCGAGACAAGCCATGACGTGACAAAAGAGGAATGCCACCGGCTCGGCCGGGGTTGCTCAACCGGAACCGGCGGGACAGGGAGTTGCGACTCCAGACGAGTCAACTGGCGGCGACTGACCGGTGAAACCACCATTTCGGCGTTCTCGGCATGAAAGATCCGCACCAACTCCTCAAAGTAGTCATCGCTGAGTTGGGTCGGTCGTCCCCCGGAACGATGGAGTTCTTCGTCCAACAGGGCCCGCAGGAACAGGATGCGCCATCGCCAGCCCTGACGCGCCGCCTCCGGCAACCGGGCCTCGATCCGGCGCAAGGTTTTGGCGGAAGACTCCGGCGTAACGACCTTCGGCAACCAGTAGATGCTGGGCGGATCGCCTTTGACCTTCTCCCAACCGCCCCCTTTCAACACCCTAATCACAGAAGCGGCATCGAAGCCGTGATCCAGGGACTCTTCCAACGCCAGCATCACGGTCACAACCTCATCCGCCACCTCGGGGGCAAATTCAGACGACGCATATTCGCGGGCAATCTCGCGCGTGGTGCGCCGGCTGTTCCAATTGAGCTGCAATTGGAGCACCTTGTTGATGTCCTCAAAAATACCCTCCGAGTACGGGAATCCTCCGGCCAACCGGTCGCCGACGCTTTGCCAATAGTCCTGCCAGTGCGCCAGGCGCGGATTCGCGCCAAAGCCGCCCCACGGCCCCATTCCCACCATGCTGATCTCGGGAAAATTGAGGGCTGGCAAGCCCCCGGCAAGCCCATGTTTCAGGGGATATTCCGGAAACCCGCCGCAATCGTCCGCCAATACAAAGTCTACCCAGTCAGGCTTTGTGGCGAACGCGCGACTGAGCCCCTCCCATTCGCCTTTCGTGAAATGGTCGTAATACCAGGTGGACAACACGATCTTCGCTTCCGGATACCGTTGACGCAAGCGACGCGCCAGCGGCTCGGCAACGGTCAGGAATCCGTTGGCACCCCACGGTGCGCAACGCGAACAGGTACAGCCGCCTTGATCGTAGGGCCAGATGACGACGAACCCGAAGTTCACTTCGCGAAAGGCCTCGAGCATTTCCTCCCGCCACCGCAGGATCAGATCCAACCCACCGGGTTTGTTCGGGCAAATTTCGACGTGATAGTGTCCGCCGGGCCCGGCGAAGTATCCGTCATGCCCCGCTGTCCAATCCGCCCGCAGCTTCTCGGGGCTCGTGGAATAGGCTTCGTTGGCGAGTAGCATCAAGCCCGGCCTCATCCCGACCCTTTCCGCAGCCCGCAACAGGGCGCGCAATCGTGCAATCATCGCCTGCGCGGCAGGATCGTCGATCCCGGCGTAGTGATGCATATCGAACCATACGGTCAAGGTATTGCAGCCCCAGAGCGCCAGATCCTCAATGTACCGTTCCACCTTTTCGATGGGCGCATCGTGGTAGAAGTTATGGAAGTGCGACGCGAAGTAGATGGCACGAATCGGCTTTTCCGGCACTGACGTCCCGCGCCAAGCCTGATCGCGCAGGAATTTCCCGGCGCCATAGAGCAATCCACGCTCATCATTGCCAGTTATCCGAACCGTCGCCGGGCCAGCCTCCTCGATGCGAAACCCCTCCGTGCCGATCCCGGATTTCAGTTGCAGGATCACACGACCGGTAGTGCTGGTTCCACGTTCGAGAAGAATAGCTTCGGCTTTCCGGACCAATCCTGATTTCTTGCAGTCAATCTGAACCGTTTGCATGGCTCATTTCTGGATTTTGAGCATCTGCGCCCCGTGGGCGGGAACCTCTATTTCCAGCCCTTCTTCAAGGAACCCCATGGCGCGCCGCTCCCAGAGGTTGCGAACGGCAAACCGGCCGGAGCATCCAAGGTCTTTCGCCGACAGCTCAATCGTATCGCTTTGGTCGGCGTGGTTGAATACGCCAACCGCCAGGCTGCCATCCGCCAGCGGCCGGGCATGGATACGAAAATTGCGTAGCCGGTCGCCGCCGATCAACCGCCGGGTGCGTTCCTCACGCACCCGGGTGGCCGCTTTCCCGAGCCGGTCTTGATTGACGGCAAGCACCTCCTCGTTGCCAAAGAGGCGCAGTTCGAAGTCGTTGATCGACTCCAGCGCACAACTCAGGATCAGCGGCGAGGGATACAAGGCCCACAAGGTCATATGCGTGATCTGCTCATCCGGCGTGAGCCGGTTGGCTCGGGTGCTCGTCATCGTGTCGAACTGGGGCCCGAGAGCGGTCATGTCGAGATCGTTCCATTTGCCGGGCCGGACAAACGGTCGCCACTCCTCGCAACCCATGGTGTCATCGGTGTAGAAACCGTTCGTGAGGACACTGGGCCACTCATCGTAAGTATCGGGTATGGATCGCCACATCTCAGTCCATTTCAAATAGGCGTCGGCCCACTTGAGTTTGGCATCCGTGCAAACACTGAAAACGATATCGCGCGGAGCGGCCTTGAGCGGACGCCCCATTCGTTCCAGGGCGATCGGATCGGTGGGGGCCCAGTCATACTTCAAGAAATCCACCCCCCAGTCCACCCATTGCGCCACATCGTTCGGCTCGTACTTCTCCTTGCCGATGAACTTGCCGGAAATCTGATGATGCCGGGGAAACTCGGGGTCCTGCTCGCCGGCCGAACACCCAATCAACGCTCCGCCGCCCCAATCCGCCTTCGCCTCCGCGGCGGTGCATCCCCAGGGTTCGACCCACGGCGTCGAATAGATTCCAAACTTGAGTCCTTTGCCATGAATGTAATCCGCGAGCCGCTTCATGTCGGGGAACTTCCGGTTGGGCTGAATGGCGTTATACGGACCGCCCCGTTCGCCCTGCCAGCAGGAGTCAACATTCACATAGGTGTAGCCGCGCGCCGCCAACCCGCTGGCCACCAGCGCATCCGCTGCCGCGCGCACCTTGCCATCATCGACCCACCGGCGCCACGCATTCCAACTGTTCCACCCCAGCGGCGGCGTCAGCGCCAACCCACGCCCAATGGCGATATCGAATTCCTTCTCCGCCTTGCCATGCCGGTTCTCGGCGCGCAAAAGAACGCAATGGTCGCCTTCACGCTTTGCCGCGCCGGTAATGAACCCCGTGCGCGCATCGACCCGCAGTCCGTCCGGTAAAGCCTCGACGCCGCAGGTCATGGGCCGTTCGCCGGTGACCGGAATGGCATAGAAGAAGGGCTTGTTGGCCGAAGCGCCGGTCAGGTCCGGCCCGTGAATCGCCGGCGCCCCCGCATCCCAGGGTTCCACTTTTGCAGGGTGAAGCGTCTTCATAAGGTTCTCAACATTCAGGCTCTTAATGCTGATCCGACACTGAGTCATCGGAACGTGTATATCGCCCCTTGAACCGGCGTCAGGCCCAGGACCAGCGTGCCATATTGCCCGCCTCGGGCCGGGTAGTAGGTTGCGTTCGTGCCACCGCGAACCGAGTTCAATGATAACGTGCCGGTAAACGTGTGGAACGCGCGGTAGACGGCGACCCGCCCGCCACCGCCACCACCAGACGTGCCGGACGTGTCACCGCCCCGCGCCTCGCAGAACCCGGTTCCAGCGAAACGGCTGCAGCGGATGTAGATGCTGCCGCCCGCCCCCGCGCCGTAATCGTGGGCTGCAGCGCTCCCATTGGCGGTGACCCTACCATCCACGGTAACCACTCGCTCGGCCTGGACCCAGATCACCCCGCCGCCCGG
>CAYOIT010000221.1:0-6956 GCA_964404035.1 uncultured Verrucomicrobiota bacterium
TAGCCGGTAAACTGCGACTGCCTGCCACGTGACCCACCGAAATCAGCGAGGAACCACTAAATAATATATAACATATTGCGGGGCAATAGGTTACAATGTACTGAAAAACAGTGTGGGGGTGGACAATCGTCTCACAAAATGCGATATTCACACCATTCGTTTTGGGTACGGCGTGGTGCCGCGCAGAAAACGATGGGTATTGGTTGGAAAGTCACGTGCGATCGTGTCGGGAGCTTGGCTTGAAGGGACCAGATCATGAAACGTTGGCGTTTACTTTTGGGCTGGGCGTGTTGTCTGGCGGGACTGGCGGGTTCAGCCGTTGCGGCGACGTGGAGCGGCGTGATCAGCAGCAATGTCACATGGACGCGGGCAGACAGCCCGCACGTGGTTACCGCTGACGTCATCCTGACCAACAGCGCAACGTTGACAATCGAGCCGGGCTGCCAGGTCATCCTGACCAACGCCGCCGTGGATATCTTTGTATACGGCTCGGCCAGGATCATCGCCCACGGCATAGCCGAAGCGCCGATCACGCTGGGTGGGCTGCACCGGGCGGCCATGGGTGGGGCCGTGCTTATCTACGCGACGGCTCCGAGTGAATTCCGCTATTGTACGTTCGTGTACATGGGCTATGTGGCTACTTTCAAATCGACGCCGTACACGAGCCATTTGATCGAGCACTGTCTTTTCAACCATATGGAAGACTACGGGGTCGCCATAGTCGAATGTCCCACGCGGGTGCTGAATTGCATCTTCAGTGACGTGGACGACTACGCGATCAACCTCGATTATCAATTTGGCATGCCGGCCGACTCGGTGCCCACGATCTGGTATAATGTCTTCAATTGCAATGCTGCTCTCAATCTCGCCCGAACCGTCAATTATCAGTACCATCTCTTCTTCCGATTCAATCGCTGTACGGGCGCCAAAGGGGTTGTGAATTATGGCTACAATGTCTATCTCGCCGAGAACGATCTGATCAACTGCACAAGTCATAGCATCGATAACTGGTCCAGTTCAGCTTCCTACATGATCACCAATTGCACAATCAATGCGTTCGAAAACCACGCCTACCCAGCCGCCGCTACTTTGCGTAATTGCTGGTGGGGCACAACGGATATGTCCGTCATATCGAATCGCTTGTCCGTCTGGCGTCTCTCCACCAACACGGTGATCCCCCTTGCCACGTCGAACTTCTTCCCTCAAGCGGATGTTGACCTGTCCGACAACAACAACGCGACCGCCCAGGCGGACGCGGATCTCGTGAAGCAGTCGCTCGTCGGCCTGACCAACCTCACCCCGGCCCAAATCACTCGCGCTGACGTGGATCGTGACGGCACGGTGACCTTGCGCGACGCGCTGATGATCGAGTCCTACGTGAACGGACTTATCTGGAAGTTGCCGGATCCGCTATAACGGAGGCCCTCGATGAATCGGGTCTCCCAATTCATTCTGGCGTTCGTAATCGCGGCCGGGCCGTCTCGGGCCGCGACCAACGCGATATGGCTGGACACAAACTTCTGCCATGGGGTGATCGGGCAGTATCTGGACGTGCCGGTTCGGGTGGATTCAGGAAAGCAGCCGCTCGGAGCCGTGGGCTTCACGATCTCGCTGAATGCTCCGGCCGGCGCGCTGAGGTTTATCGGCGCCTACGCGGCCAATGTGCCCGGCCAGGGCGTTCTTGATCCCGTGGTGAATCCGCGGCAGTTTGCGGGCGGCACAAATATCGCCATCGTCGCGTTGAACTCGCAGATCCCGAACGGGCTCACCGGCGGGCAGGATTTTCTGCGCCTGCGCTTCTTGGCCTGCGGCGACGGCGATTACGCGGTAAGCCTGAGCGACGTAAGGGCCTACACGACCGCGTTCATCAAGGACGCCGCCACCAACCAGCCGATTCGTGAGCTTGCGTTTACCGGGGAGGGTGCGACCTTCCGCATCGGGGTCCGCCACGGCTCGCTCAAACTGGACCTGCTCACCGATCGGCTGACAAAGGGTATGATCTGCCCGGTCAAGATTCTGATGACCAACGCGGAAAGCAAGGTGCTGGCCGGGACCGACTTCACGTTCGCCTTCCCGACCTCGGATTTCCGTCTGGTGAGCATCACACCCAGCGCGAAGTTCGGAGCGCACGCGTATAACTTGACATACAGCCGGTCGTCTTTTGCCAGCGGACTGGTTCACATCGTTGCCGCCAACAACCTGTGGAATAACCCCTGGACTCAGCAACAGCCGGGGACCAACGAGCTGGGCACGCTGTGGCTGGATGTCCTTCGCGACACGAATCCGGGGGCGTTGACGCTGAGCCAGAACGAGAGCTATTCCGATTTCGGCGCGGGCTGGCAGGGCGCCGTGCGCATGTCGCCGGATTGGACCGTCACGCCGGCCGTCGGCAGTTCCGCCCTGGCGCTGGCCATCGCGCCGCCGGCCGCGCCCAATCTCATATGGGGGCGAACCGTCACAAATCAGGTGCAGGGCCGCATTGGGATGCTGGCGCCGGTGCTCATAGCCGGGGTGCTGTACCACAACACCAACTACTTCACGGTCACCAGCCTCCAGGCGACCTCCCAGGCGCTCCCTGGCAGCGTTATCTTCAACACCAACGCGATCAACAGCGGAAGCAACACCTTCATCTACAGCGGGATGGGTCTCACGGGCCAGGCCTCCACCAACGTGCAGTCTCTCTTTGATGTGAAGTATGTGGTCCGCGGCAGCGTGGGCGGCACCGGCCGGATGGACGTCGCCGGGGCTCCGGCTGCACACGGCGCCTTCGGCAATGTCAACATGACGACGCAGCCCGCGTCCAACTGGGTCGCATCCGTCACGCTGCCGGCGTCGGGCATGGGGGCCTTCCCGCCGATCGCTCCCCTCAGCGGCGGCAGTACGGTGACCGTGAACGGGCTCTCACTGGGCGGCGGTGACGACATCACGAACGTTACGCTGTGCGGCATCCCGGTGCAGGCCTTCCTGAGCCAGAATGCGACGCAGGTGGTGGTCCGTTGCGGCGCCTCGGGGGTCGAAATGTGGGGGGATATCCGGGTCCAATCGACCAGCGTCGGTGACACGGTCATGTACAATTCGTTCCGCTACGCGCGCCCGGCTCTCGAGGTGCGGACGCCCGGCGGCATAATGATCGTCAACGGCGAACCTGCGTCAGAGAACAAGGGCACCGACTTCGGAACCGTTCTTGGAGCGAATGCTTTCAGCAGGATGCTGTCCGTCTCCAATCCCGCATGGACGGTGACGATCTCCGGCCTTGCCACCAACGGCATGGGCGCTGCCGCGTTTGCCGTGACCGGAATGCCGTCGCAGGTCCGCTATTACACAGCCTCCAACTTCTTCGTAAGGTTCCAGTCGGCAACGCCGGGCATTCATACCGCCATCGTTGAGATCGCCAACGATTCGGACGCCAATCCTTACCGATTCGCATTACGCGGCAGTGTGATGACCCTCTCCACCAATGTCGGACCGATGGCCGGCGGCAACACGCTGACCCTGCGGGGCGCCGGCCTGACGGATGTGACCAACATTGTGCTGGCCGGTGTGCAGGCTTCCATCGTGAGCCAGAGCGCGACGCAGATCGTATTCGCCGTAGGCTCCGGAACTCCGGGCCCCGGCCACCTGGTTCTCCAATACTCGGAACAGCCTTCCTTCGTGGCCTCCAATGTTTACACGTACAATGTGCCCGGCGCGATTCACGGCGGCCTCACCCAGTGGGTCAGCGTCAGCAACCTGCCTCAGAACACGCGGGTGATGGGCGCGGCATCGGTCAGCGGTCAGGTCTATACCGTGGGCGGTGAGGCGATCGGTAGCGTCACCATATCAAACGTTTATCGCTATAATCCTGCCCAGCCCGAACTGGGCTGGGCGTCGGGCAGCAGCCTACCGGTAGGGCGGAACGGCCCGGGCGTGGTGGAAGCGGGGGGCTCGCTTTATGCGATCGGCGGCAACAACAGCGCCAACGTTGCCCAGTCCAGCGTATTCAAGTACGACGTTTCCTCCGATGTTTGGACTGCCGTCAGTAACCTGCCGGCGACGCGCGCCTACATGGGGGTTGCTTCGCTCAACGGCGTAATCTATGCCGCGGGCGGTTACTCGAGCGGGTCCCGGGCAAACGTGTATCGCTATGACACCGCTCAACCGGAAGCCGGATGGACCTCCATCAGCAATCTGCCGGGCGCCCGCTACAGCCCCAGCACGACGGTGCTTGACGGAAAGATCTACCTGCTGGGCGGCGACGACGGATCGTCGGTCCGATCGGAAGTCTACCGCTATGATCCGACGCGGCCGCAGGATGGCTGGCTAAGCATCACCAACCTGCCGCTACCCCGGGCGGACCTGGGAGCAGTTGCGGTGGATGGAGCGATCTACGCGGTCGCGGGCAACAATTCGCATGTTGCCAACAACCCGCAGAATACCGTCTATGGCCATACGCCGGGCAAGTTGGCGGGTTGGTCCAGCGAGATTAGCTTGCCGTCCTCGCGAATGCAGCTCGGCTGTGCCGAAGCCGGCGGCCGAATTTACGCGCTCGGGGGTTACTACACCACGGTGACCAACTCGGTCTATGAAGGGCGGTTCACCCCGGCGGTCTATCCCGCGAAGGCGCCATTGTCCGGCGGCATCACGGTGCGCATCAACGGCAGTAATCTCGGTAACGGAGGCGATATCACGAACGTCACCCTGTGCGGCGTGCCGGCGGCGATCGTCAGCCAGACGGCCACGCAGATCCTCGTCACGGCGGGCGCCTCTGGCTTTCCGGTCGCCGGCGATGTGGTGGTTTGTTCGATCAGTTACGGCCGTACGGTTTCCAGCAATGCGTTCATTTACGGCGGATTCGGCATCACGGCGTCGGCCGGGGCGAACGGAAGCATCACGCCCTCCGGCATCGTGGTCGTCGAATCGGGCGCATCCACCAGCTTCGTCGTCCGCGCCGGCAACGGCTATTTCATCTCTTCCATTCTCACCAACGGCTTGCCCGCCGACATTCCCGACCCGACCAATGCCGTCGTGACTTGGTCGAATGTGGTGGCGGATGGCACAATTCATGCCTCCTTCGACACCTACGCCGCGGGCGTGGACATCACCAACACGAACTCCTTCGTGCGTTATTCGGTCACCAACTTCACCTTCAGCGGCACAGTCAGCATCGGCGCGGTCGGCCAGCTCCGCTGGACAAACCTCCTCACCGGCGCGAACGGCACGACGCCGGCCGTCACACCATGGTTCGTCAGCAACGTCGTCCTCACGGTCGGCTCGAACACGTTCCGCGCGACGGTCACCAACGCAACCGGCAACGCGGCGACGGATAGCGTCTGGGTCGTCCGCGGCGGCCTCGGCACCGACCTGCCGTTCACCGACATCACCAACGGGACCTTCACGCTTCCCCACGCTGCCACCAACGCCTTCATCTTCGGCACCAACAACGCGCACGTCGTCGGGACGATGCGATGGACCAACAGCCTGGGCGGCGCGGGCACGTTCGCCGCCGCGACGAACTGGTCGGTCCAGATCACCGACCTCTCCGTCGGCGCCAACGTCATCGACGTCACGGGGACGAACCTCTGGGGCGAATCGTCCACCGATTCCGTGTCGATCGTGCGCCAACCTGCGTCTACGTTGCCCGTTGTGGACATCACGAATCAGAACGCGACGGTCCGTTACTCGGTCGCCAGCTATGCCATCGGCGGCACCGCCAACAGCAATGTGATCGGCGAGATGATCTGGACAAACAGCCTGAGCAAGGGACATGGAGCATTCGCCGCCGCCACAAATTGGAGCATGGGCGGCATCGGCTTGGAAGTTGGCGCCAATCCGATCACGGTCGTCGCTACCAACATGTTCGGCACCGGCTCGACGGACACCGTCACAATCACGCGCGGCGGACTGGGCACCGATATGCCGTTTGTAGACATCACCAATACCGATTCGACAGTGGCTATTGCCGTAACCACCATCAGCATCGGCGGCACCAATAATGAGCATGTCGTCGGTCAGATGAGTTGGACCAATGGCCTGACAGGGGCGGGCGCTCAGTTCCAAGTTTCAGGGTTCACGTTCCACGTCGAGGGTATCGACCTGGCCATTGGGACCAATAGGATTACCGTGAAGGGGACCAATTACTGGAGCGAATCGTCAGCCGAGACCGTACGGATTGTGCGTGAAGAGGATCTGGCGAAGCCGTTGGTGGACATCACGAACGACAACGCGAGCGTTGGCTACTCCATCACCAACTACACGATCGGTGGCACCGCCAATACCAATGTGATCGGGCAGATGACGTGGACGAATTTGCTGACAGGGCTTGGTGGTTCGTTCCCAGCGGCAACGCAGTGGACCATTGACCATATCGAGTTGGGGCTCGGCCTGAATATGATCAGTGTTACGGGATCCAACCATTGGGGAAAGGCCATGGACACCATTTCCGTTTCTCGAAAAGGGTTCTGTGTTTCCAAGCAGTGGGATCGGCGTTTTGGTGGAGGCGGCTGGGATGATCTCCACGCCCTGCAGCAGACCAGCGATGGAGGTTTCATCCTCGGAGGCTATTCAAACTCCGGGGCCGATGGGGATAAGAGTGAGGCGTCGCGCGGGGCGGTTGACTACTGGATTGTCAAGGTGGATGCCGCTGGCGCCAGGCAGTGGGATCGGCGTTTTGGCGGAAGTGAGGAGGATGATCTCAGCGCCCTGCAGCAGACCAGCGATGGTGGGTTTATCTTGGGAGGCACTTCATACTCCGGGGCCGATGGCGACAAGAGTGAGGCGTCGCGCGGGGGGAAGGACTACTGGATCATCAAGGTGGATGCCACTGGCACCAAGCAGTGGGATCGGCGTTTTGGTGGAAGCAGTCAGGATGAACTCTATGCCCTGCAGCAGACCGGCGATGGCGGTTTCATCCTTGGAGGCACTTCGTTCTCCGGGGCCGATGGCGACAAGAGCGAGGCGTCGCGCGGGGGGAAGGATTA
>CAYOIT010000222.1:0-6900 GCA_964404035.1 uncultured Verrucomicrobiota bacterium
GCCGACTCGCCCTCGAAGACCTGCCGAAGCGTTTGAACACGATATGGGATATGCCGCTTGTCGGGAGCGTCACGGACTTGTTCCGCGCCGCCGATGAGGCCCGCTCCATCCTCTATCTGGCCGACAATGCCGGTGAAATCGTCTTTGACCGCCTGCTCATTGAGGCGCTCCCCGTCCAGAAGATCACCGTGGCGGTGCGTGGTGTCCCCGTTATCAACGACGCAACCTTGGAAGATGCGAAAACAGCCGGCCTTACGGGGCTTGTCAAAGTGATTGCCAACGGCTCGGATGCGCCGGGTACCTTGGTTGAGGAATGCTCGGATGACTTTCGCGATGCGTACAACCGCGCCGACCTGATCATCGCAAAGGGACAGGGCAACTACGAGACCCTGTCGGACACGCCTAAACATGCCTATTTCCTGCTTACCGTCAAATGCGCCCTGATTGGCGCGCACATCGGCGCGCCGCTGGGTGCGTTGGTCGTTAAATGCACAAGGGACAGAGCGTGATGTTGAAAAGAAGCCGATGACCACGCTGGGCTATATCGTCGTTTTCGCGCTGCTGGGCAGCCTCGGGGCCATTGCCGCCGCCGGGATCATTGTCGTGCTGCCGGACAGTTTCACGCGTCGCCTGGTGCCACATCTCATCAGCTATGCGATCGGGACGCTGCTCGGCGCGGCGCTACTGGGCATGATCCCTCACGCGTTGGAGAGTCTCGCCGCCGGGCCTGCCATGATGACACTCCTGGCCGGGTTGATCGGCTTTTTCATCCTGGAGAGTCTGGTGCTCTGGCGTCACTGCCACGAAACGGACTGCCCGGTGCATGGCACCAGCGGCCTTCTGATTCTGATTGGCGATGCGTTTCACAACCTGGTCGACGGCTTGGTGATCGCCTCCGCCTTTCTCGCTTCGGTCCCTCTGGGGATCAGCGCCTCGCTCGCCGTGATTGCGCACGAGGTTCCTCAGGAAGCCGGCGATTTCGGGATCCTGCTCCAGAGCGGATACAGCCGTCGCAAGGCGCTGATTCTCAACGCACTCTCGGCCTCGACAACCCTGGTGGGGGCCTTGGCCGGCTACCTCGGCATGCAAGCCCTGCGGCCGCTGGCGCCGTACGTTCTATGCCTGTCGGCCGCCAGTTTTCTCTATATCGCGCTGGCGGACCTGATTCCTGGGCGGCGCGGACGGAAGGGGCTCGGTGCATTAGCGATTGAACTGATCCTCATCGCGGCAGGGGTGATGACGATCGCTGTATTAAGGATGCACCCATGAGAGAGATTGTGGTCATTAGCGGCAAGGGCGGGACGGGCAAGACGAGCATGGTCGCCTCTTTCGCGGCTCTGGTTGATCCGACGGGCTCACGGCAGGCCGTGCTGGCGGACTGCGACGTGGACGCGGCGGATCTGCATCTAGTGCTGGCGCCCACGATCCTCAAGCGCGAGGAGTTCCGGTGCGGGCACGAGGCGGTCATCGGCCAGGCGGATTGCATCGGGTGCGGCGCCTGCCTGGCACGGTGCCGATTTGGGGCGGTAGTGCGCATAGCCGACACGGAGGACGGCATCTTCGGTGGCGCAAGCACCGCCTGCAAACAGTGTGACGATGGGTGTGATCGGTCGTGCCCGGTCAAGTTCGCGGACATGATCCAGGCCATCAAGGAGACTTGCGGTCCGCAGAACGAACAGGCTTTCGTCATCGATCCGACGGCTTGCGAGGGGTGTGGCGTGTGCGTGTGGTCGTGCCCTGTGAAGGCCATCGATTTTCCTGAACGGCTGGCCGGTGAATGGTATGTGTCGGACACGCGTCATGGCCCGATGGTGCATGCGCGGCTGATACCCGGCGGCGAGAACTCCGGCAAACTGGTCAGCAAGGTGAGGGAAGCCGCGCGAGCCCTGGCTGAGGAACGAAAGGCCGACCTCATCCTGGTGGACGGTCCTCCGGGCGTCGGGTGTGCCGTGATCGCCTCGGTAAGCGGCGCGTCCCAGGTCCTGGTCGTGACCGAGCCCACCTTGTCGGGCGCACATGACATGGCGAGGGTTCTGGAACTGACTCGCCATTTCAAGATCCCGGCTGCCGTGTGCGTGAACAAGTGGGACTTGAATGCGGAAATGACCGAACGAATCGAGTCCGAGGCGCGCAAGGCCGGGGCTTCGATTGCCGGACGCGTGCGCTACGACCGGGCGGTGACCGCCGCCCAGTTACGGGGGCTAGCGGTTGTGGAGACCGACGCAGGCCCGCTTGGGGATGACGTGCGCGCCGTTTGGGAGGCCCTACGTCAATGAGCTCTGTGGCCATTCGATCTGAGGTCATGCCTTTCATCCTAGTGACCGGATTGTTCTTTGCCCTGCTGGCCTTCGCCCTGTGGAGGACGGGCCATCCGTTTCATCGATTGATATGGCTTTGTGGGCTCCCCGCGCTCGTTTGCATCGGTTACCTGCTCTACTTCTTCCGGGATCCGCAGCGGACGCCCCCGGCAGAACCCGATGTGGTCGTTGCCGGAGCGGACGGCAGCGTGGCCGCCATCTCAGAGGTGTATGAGGGCCGCTACCTGAAAGCGCCCTGCGTCCGAATCAGCATTTTCCTCAGCCTGTTTGATGTGCATGTCAACCGGGCACCAATCTCCGGCGAGTCGACCTTTCTTGGGTACTTCCCGGGCAAGCGCCTGTTCACCTTCCAGGAGAAGTCTTCCGACGTGAACCAGCACAATAAGATCCTCATCGTGGGGAAGAGAACGCGGTGCCTAGTCTGCCAGATCGTGGGCCCGGTCTGCCGCCGGGTGGTCTATTGGCCTCCCCATGACAAGCCGGTTGAGGTGGCCATGGGGGAGCGCATCGGAATGATGAAGTTCGGGTCGCGACTGGACATTTACCTGCCGGCGGACGGCATCAAGGTCGTCGTAAAACGAGGGGACAAGGTCCGCGCGGGCGAAACGCGGATCGCGCGGTGCGTACCGGTCCGAAGGGATGCATCACCATGAACGTCGCCGTGCTTGGAGCAAGCGCAAACCCAGCCCGCTACAGCCACAAAGCGGTGCAGGCGCTCATGGCGGGTGGTCACCGTGTCTTTCCCGTGCATCCCGCGCTCGCCACCCTCCTCGGGAACCCGGTCTATCCGGCGCTCGCGACCATACCGGAACCGTTGCACACCATCACCGTCTACCTGTCGCCCGCGCATCAGGGGCGAGTCGGGGAGGCGATGCTGCGGTGCGGTCCGCAACGCGTGATTTTCAATCCGGGCGCGGAGAATCCCGTACTGGCTGCCCGGCTGAACGCGGCCGGCATTGAAGCGCTGAACGCCTGCACTCTGGTATTGCTGAGCACAGGACAATTTGCAGTCTGAGTCTGAAACCGCTGAACATGAGAAAAGAGAAGGAAAAGACGATGGCAGATGATCGAACATGCAATTGCACCACAGAGGCGCCGACCGCGCAAGGCGGCTGCCCCACCCACCACGCTCCGGCACCGGGCGGCTTCGAGGAGTTTCTCGAACAGCAGGCGCTTGAGGAGCGGTTGCGCCGTATCCACCACAAGATCCTGGTCATGTCCGGCAAAGGCGGTGTGGGCAAGAGCACCGTTGCCGCCAATCTGGCCATGTCGCTGGCGCTGTCCGGCAAGCGGGTCGGACTGCTGGATGTGGATATTCACGGGCCCAGCATCCCCAAGATGCTGAAACTCGAGGGCGCGACGGTCCAGATCAAGGCCGGAGCGATTCAGCCGGTGGAGAAGGCCGGACTCAAGGTGATGTCCATCGGATTCATGCTGCAGGACCGCGACGAGGCGGTCATCTGGCGCGGCCCCATGAAAATGAGCGTGATAAAGCAGTTCCTCAAGGATGTGGAGTGGGGTGAACTGGATTACCTGATCATCGACGCTCCGCCCGGAACCGGTGACGAGCCTTTGTCCGTATGCCAACTGGCGAAACCGGTGGACGGCGCGGTCATTGTGACCACGCCGCAGGACGTGGCCACCGCCGACGTGCGCAAGTCCATCTCCTTCTGCCACCAGTTGAAACTACCCGTGCTTGGCGTCGTGGAAAACATGAGCGGCTTCGCCTGCCCCAAGTGCGGGGAAGTCACCGATATTTTCAAGACCGGCGGCGGCGAGCGCATGGCCGCAGAGATGGGCGTGCCCTTTCTCGGCCGGATTCCGATCGACCCGGCGGTAGGCGAAGCCTGCGATGCGGGCAATCCGTTTGTCTATCACTACAGCCGGACGGAGACAGCCAAGGCTTTCGAGCGGGTGATCACGCCGATCCTGGCGCTCGCGGACAAGGTTACAACGGAGCAAACGGAAACAACAACCAACGGAGGATCCAAGACAACCATGAAGATCGCGATACCGATAGTGGACGGGAAACTGTGCATGCATTTCGGGCACTGCGAGCAGTTTGCCCTGCTTGATGTGGATGAGACGACGAAAAAGGTCACGGGCAAGCGGATGGTGACTCCGCCACCGCATGAACCGGGCGTATTGCCGCGCTGGTTGCATCAGGAAGGTGCCACCGTTATCATTGCCGGCGGCATGGGGCAACGCGCCCAGTCGCTCTTTGCCGAGAACGGGATCAAGGTCGTGGTGGGGGCACCCGCCGAAGCGCCGGAACAACTGGTGGCCCAGTATCTGGCCGGAACGCTGGTGTCCGGGACGAATGTCTGCGATCACTAAACGAAGCACCCAACAGAAAGGAGAGAGCACGATGAATGAAACGACCGTAACGAGGCTGCCATTGATCGGGGAGAAAGCGCCGTCATTCAAAGCGGAAACGACCCAGGGGCCGCTCAACTTTCCGGACGATTTCAAGGGGAAGTGGGTGGTGTTTTTCTCGCACCCGGCGGACTTCACGCCGGTATGCACGACGGAATTCATGACCTTCGCCTCCATGCAGCCTGAGTTCGAGGCCCTGAACTGCAAGTTGCTGGGGCTGTCTATCGACAGCACCTACAGCCATATCGCGTGGCTCAGGACGATCAAGGAAAAGATCGAGTACAAGGGCATGAAGAACGTGGAGGTCAACTTCCCGGTCATCAGTGATTTGACCATGGAAGTGTCCAAGGCGTTCGGCATGCTCCAGCCGGGTGCCAGCAACACGCAGGCCGTACGGGCGGTGTTCATCATCGACCCGGAAGGCAAGGTGCGCGCCCTGCTGTATTACCCGCTCAGCAATGGACGGAACATGCAGGAAGTGAAGCGCCTGCTGACGGCCATGCAGTACTCCGACCAGTTCAAGATCGCCACGCCGGCCAACTGGGTGCCGGGCGACGACGTAATCGTGCCGCCGCCGGGATCGTGCGGGGTGGCCAAGGATCGCATGACCAAGCCCGACCCGGACGTGAAGTGCCTGGACTGGTTCATGTGCCTCAAGAAGTGCCCCAAGAAGTAGCCAACGGACCCTGGAGGGTGGCGGCAGGTCGCCCCCTCCTTTCCTCGGAAAGAAAACTCCATGAAACTCGGACTGGTGATCCATTCGACCGACGCGGAAACCGTCTGGAACGGTTTTCGCCTGGGGGTGTTCGCCTTGAAACAAGGGGACACCGCCAAGGCCTTCTTGCTTGCCAAAGGCGTGGAGTGTGAAAAGCTCGGCGCGGCACCGTTCAACGTGAAGGAGATGATGCAGTCTTTCGTGGATGGCGGCGGTCACATCCTGGCGTGCGGAACGTGCCTCACATTGCGCCACTCGGAGGGTTCGGAACTCTGCCCCTTGTCCACCATGAAGGATCTGTACGAACTCATCCGTGACTGCGACAAAGTCGTCTCCATCTGACGGAGCGGGAGGGACAACATGATTACACGCCTATTGGCTCTGCTTTGCAAGATGTGCCCTCTCTGTATAGCCGCGCGACGCTGGCCGGACTCCGCATGGGCGCGCTTTATGCACCGCGTGGAACGGTCTTGTCCCTTTTGCCGGGCCTATCGCGAGTGTCAGGAGAAAAAGCCATAACAAACAGCACCGTCACGATCACCATCCTGGCCGAGAATACGGCCCAGGGCACGGGACTACTGGGGGAACACGGACTCAGCCTCTGGATTGAAACTCCCGAATCCTGCGTGCTTTTTGACACCGGTCAGGGGTTGACGCTGTCGCACAATGCGGACGCGCTGGGTATCGCCCTGGATTGCGCCGACGCCATTGTCCTCAGCCACGGCCACTATGACCACACCGGCGGCCTGCACCACGCGCTCAGCCAGGTTCCCAAAGCCCGACTGTTCATCCATCCATCCGCCCTCGCATCCCGTTACAGCCGCCGGGCGGGCCTCTCCCGCGAGATCGGCATGCCCTCGTCGGCGCGTGAGGCCATCGAAGGACGGCGCACCTCCGTCGTCTGGACAACGGAACCCGCCGAAGTCGCTCCAGGGATGTTTGTGACGGGTCCCGTTCCCCGCCGGAACGGATTTGAGGATACGGGCGGCCTCTTTTTCCTCGATGCAAACGGAGCCGTGCCAGACCCGATCGAAGATGACCAGGCCATGTGGATTGAGACCCCGGGTGGGGTTGTCGTGCTGCTGGGGTGCGCACACTCGGGAGTGGTGAACACGCTCGGCTACATCCGGGAGCGAACCGGAGGAAAGCCGATTCTCAGCATTGTGGGCGGGATGCACCTGGGTTCCGCATCAGCCGAACGGGTAACCCGGACCATCGAGGCCTTGCGCCCGCTGAATCCCGCGGCATTGTGGGCGTGCCATTGCACAGGGGCAACCGCGACAGCGCAGTTATCGGCCGCCTTCGGCAACCGTTGCCGCCCGTGCAGCGTTGGCACGAGAATTGAATATTGAGGGGGAATGGCGTGGCGTCACTGCCGCCACGCCCCCCACCCCGTGCCGTCGTCACCCGGCCCGGCCGGTCACGAGAAACACGGGATAGTCGCGGCTCCCCCCGCCGGGCGCCGGCCGCACAATCCGATGGGCCTCGCGG
>CAYOIT010000223.1:0-6837 GCA_964404035.1 uncultured Verrucomicrobiota bacterium
CTGCGGAAACGGCTGGAGCGTCTCTTCACTCTGGCAAAGCCCCCCTCACCGGAACTTGAACGTGCTGCCGCTCGGGCGCGGCGGCACAATCAACGCCACATCATTGCCGCCGGTGAAACCAGCCGGATAGTTGGCCTGGTAAGTGATCGTGCAGGCTTCGTTGCCGACCATGACCGCGACCCCTTCCGCAAGCCCCGCAAACGTTCCGCTGACCGCCCCGGCGCTCTCCTTGTTGACCAACCAGACCAGCGTCCTGGCCGCGCCGCGCCGGAAACCGGTGCCATCGATGACGAGCGTCGCGCTTCCAAGCGTGACGGGACCCGTTGACACCTTGATTTGCCCATACTGTCCTTCAGGCACGCCCGCGATTCGCACGAAGTTGGTGCTGCCGCTATTGAAGACAAGCCCTGAAGCGTTGTTGGTCAGCGTGAGCGTCCCCACAGGATCCCCGGGCGCCAGCGTGGCGCCAGAGGGCAAGCTCAGGCCACAAGTGACCGTTCCCATCCCGCCTAGCGTCGCCCCGGAACTGACGGCCAAGCCGAAGGTGTAGTTATTGCTCAACACACCGTTGATCAGTAGCGTTCCGGCACTGACGCTTGAGTAATTGCGCGGATAGACCACACCCGACAGCGCCACGGTCCCCGTGCCGACCTTCGTCAAGGCTCTCCAGCCGGCGCCAGTGTCGGTGAAATTGCCAAGCAGGTTGAGACGTCCGCTGCTCGCGCCGATCGTCACATCAGCGCTGAAACTGACCGCCCCCGCAAAGGTGTTCGTGCCGCCGACGTTGTTGATCGCGCCGACGCCGCCGACACCGGTGCCCACTGCCGATACCGCTTCCGCCGTCGTGTAATTCACGTTCCCGCGGAACCCGAGCGTGCAACCACTGCCGACCGTTGTTCCGGCGGCGGTGGTCCCGAGCGCATTGTTGGCCGTTACGATCAGCGTGCCGTTGTCGACATAGGAACCCGTGGTATAGCTGTTGCTCCCGCCCAGCACCAGAGTGCCGGTGCCAGCCTTGTGGAGGGCGTGGCCGAACTGCCCGATGTTGGCATTGATCACCAGGTCGTCTGCCGCCGCGCCATCGGCCACGTCGATGGTGTTGTAATTGCTTGCCGTGGGAAAGGCAACGCGCCCCTCAATCAAGGCGGAGTTTGCCGAGGCCACGGTCGTAATCGTGTTGTTGCCGGAGTTGTAGATGGACAACAGTCCCGTCGTTGTGGTGATGCGCCCGCCGGTCATTTGTGCCCACAACACGGCGTTGTTGGCCTGGTTGAGTTCCAGCAACCCGTCGGCTTTCATCACGAGGGGATTACCGCTCGACAACTGCGAGAACGTGTTCCCCACCGGGATGCGGACCACGGCGCTCTCGGCCGCGCCGATGCCGTCGCCAATGGTCAGCGTGCCACCAAGCACATTGACGCTGGCCGACTTGTTAAACAGCAGTGTTCCGTCGTTCAGCGTCAGCGCGCCACCACTCTGGGAACCATAGGACCCAAGGAACTCGGTGGTGCCCGGCCCGTTGAACGTGACGCCGCCGCCGTCATAGCGAATCATCCCCTGAATGACGAGTTTGCCGGAGGTCGAGTTGTTGTTCCAGGTGTTGGGGCCGCCGGTACGCAAAGCGGTGTACTGATTCCAGATGTTCAGCGTCTGAATGCCAGAACTGCTGGCCGTGCGGGTAATGCCGGCATCGATGTAAATCGAGTCATCCGACAGGGTGAACGCATGAGTGGTATCGATGGTGAGCGTACCCACGTGGCGTCCGTTGAACCCCCCGATCGTGGTCCCGGACGTGAAGGCCGTACCGAGCGTCACGCTCGAACCGCCTGCCGGGACAACGTTGTCATCCCAGTTGTTGGCCGTCAGCCAGTTGGCGTTGACGCCGCCGCCGTCCCAGATCCCTGAACCAAACGCCCATGGTGCCGCGAGCATCACCGTGACGGTTACCAACCCCGCAGCCCGCCCAATTCCCATTCCGCTCTTCGTTGTCATAGTTATCCTTCTGTCACGGACTTCTGACTTCCGACCTCTGACTTCCGACTTCCCCTTCAAACACCGCCGGCAGCACGGTGGCGGCGGGCGGCGTTTCGCCGCGCCGTTGCTGTTCAAGCCGCTCCACGCAGGCTGCAAACAACTTCCGCACGTCATAACCCAGGCGCGTCACCGGCACGGCGCTCGGGGTCGGGTACGGGAAATTGGCATGGGCAATGACGTGCACATCCCGGGGAGTTTTGCCGCGGGCGGCCTTCAGCCCGTCGGTCGCGGCGGGCACGAGGTTGTCATCGGTGATGACCAGGGCGTCCGGGCGATTCCCAGCCCGGCGGGTGTCGAACAGCAGATGGGTCAGTGGCCCGGCCGCCCACGCGGTACTGGCCTGAATGGCATGGACCCATTGCGGTTTCAACTCCAACCCATGGGCGCCTGCCAGGCGGCGCCATACCTCAAATGGCGGCGGGCCTTGGATGGTGTTGCCCAGACTCAAAATCGCCAGGCGGCGGCGCCCCTGCTCGGCGAGCGCCTGAAAGGCGCGGTGCAGGAAGCTGGGGAGATCGACATAGACACAGGGCATTGGAATTTCGTGAGAAGGTGTGGAGATGGCCACGCGCGGCACCCCGGGTTTCGTCAACACAGGCAGACCTTCCAGGGAAGAGGGAAAAGCATTCGGGCTGGTGCCGAAGACGATACCCGCGAGGCTGTCGTTGTTCACATGGCGGAGCAGCAACTGATACTCCTCGACGTCCTCATGACCACAAATGTCGTGAAAGATCATGAACTCGCGGTCACCGCTATTGAACCGGGCGGCTTCGCTGCTCAGAGCCCGGGCGAACTGCGAGACTTCGAGTTTCACGGGCCACGGGAACGTCAGCGCGAACCGGGTCAGGTGCGGCGGATGCGCGGCCACGAACGTTCCGCGCCGGGGCCGCGATTCGATGAAGCCGGCCTCCCGCAACACCGCCATCGCATCGAGGATGGTGGGCGGTGCGGCCTCGAAGTAGTCTTCCAACTCCTTATGCGTCGGCAACCGGTCACCGGGTTTGAGTCGGCCCGACACGATGCGCTCCCGCAGAGTGTTCACCACCCGATCGCGCCGCTCCGGCGGCCGGCCGAGATTTGTGGGATTCGCGTGTTTCATAGTGCTGCAACAGTAATGATTACGTTATTAGTATTGCAGCGTACGCCAGTGGTGTCAAATGGGAAATTTGGATACGGCGGTTTGCCCTGTTCCTTACCTATACGAATAGACGCTCTGGTAGGTCCCGACCGCCGGGCGGGACCGAGGTAGAAGAGACCAGGAAAGGCCAAAAGAAGCGCGTTCGCTGCTCTTGTGCATACTCCTTGGACCCGCTTTGCCTGGGCGCCGCCACGGCGGTCGACGCCTACCAGATAGATGCCGCCAGAAATCCGCGCAGCAACCCCTTTGGACATGAGATCCTTCGACTCCCCCCGCAGTTGCGGGGTCCGCTCAGGATGACAGAGAGTGGGTGTACAAGACGCGCTTGGATCCCATAATTACCAGGGCAGACGCATCTAATTCTTTGGTTTTAGGGGGGGTTGGCTTGAAATGTGGAGTGCGGCGGCTTGACGCCGCTGTTCTTCGGCGTGGCTTGACACGCCGGCGGAGCAAGGCCCGTCAAGCCGGGCCTTGGGAAAGCGGCGTCAAGCCGCCGCACTCCCAAATGGAGACCAGCAGGCCGAATCTTGAGGATTTAGATGCGTTTGCCCTGCCATAATTACAGCTGCTGCTTGACATCGTTTCCATGTGATGTTATTTATTAATCATGATACGAACCCAAGTCCAGATTCCCGATGGCCTGTACGGCGCGGCGAAACAACTCGCCGACCGGATGGAGATCTCGCTGACGGAACTTGTCCGCCGCGGGCTCGAATACATGGTGTCGGTCACTCCGCCAACGGTTTCCGACCGGAAGACGTGGAGCCTGCCCCCGGCGCATAGCTTGGGAGGAACGGACCCCTTCACCGCACCGGACTGGCGGGAACAGATCCATACCGAGCGCCTCAAGGTCGCCGAACCCGGTGCGACATATGGAAACAAGGAGTCACCAGCATGACGTCTTGCGACACGAACGTCCTGTTTCCGGCCTTCAATCGCGATGCCCCGTCCCACGACCTGGCGCGGCGTTTTCTTGAGTCCTACGCGGACCGCTCCGATTTCTGCCTCTGCGAGCAGGTTCTGATGGAACTGTACTGCCTGCTCAGGAACCCCACGGTCTGCCAGACGCCCCTGCCGGCCGACAAGGCGACCGCCATCATCCGTCAATTGCGATCCAACCCCGGCTGGAGAATCGTCGACATCGTGCCCGGTCACGGGATCATGGACCAAGTCTGGGAACACGCCGCCACTCGCTCGTTTGCCTACCGCCGGTTGTTCGACGCGCGGCTGGCACTGGTGCTCAAACACCATGGGGTTTCCGAGTTCGCAACCCGTAATAGCGCCGATTTCAGGGACTTCGGGTTCGCCCGGGTATGGGATCCTCTCGCATGACCCTACTCGAGAACGGTTCGCCACTCTCCATAAAAGGCAAGTGCTTGTTGCCTTGTCGCCCCCCGAGAGTCGATCGCCCCAACTTGACAGCATGCATTCTGAATATTACATTGCAGCACATGAACGTCGTCATGGATGCGGATTGCCTGATCAAACTCACCAAGGCCGGCCTGAAGGAACAGGTGTGTGCCGCTTGGCGCGTCTCCATCCCGCCACTCGTCCGGCGCGAAACCGTGGACCAGGCCTCTCACCTACCGGATGCGGCGCGCATCAAGCAGAATATCGTCGCGGGTCATATCGCCGTGAAAGACCCGGGCGTTCGCGCGGCCAAGGGTGAAGACGCCGTGCTGCACCTCTATCAAGGCGGCGGATTCGATGCCGTGGCGACCGACGATGCCCGCTTCATACGGCAGCTGCGCGGACTGGGCATTCCGTTCGCGGTCCCATCCGTCATCATTGTGCAGCTACGCCTGGAGGGTGTATTACCCCTTGATGAGGCACACCAGGCGCTGACGGCCTTGCGGCCACACATCAGTTCGGAACAATGCGCCGCGGCGCAGTTGATGCTTTCGGGAGGACTTGAACCATGACCACCAAAACCCTGCGATTGTCTGACCACATGCTGGACGCGGTGCGGGAACTCGGCAGCGCCGAACATATCGAGGAGGCCACTGCCATGCGAAAACTGATGCGCATGGGATACAACCTGTTCCTGGCGGAACAATACCGGGCCGGACGGTTGACGTTGCGCGAGGTGGCTCGCCGCATGGAACTTCCGTTGAGTGAAGCGCTGGAAGCGCTCCAACGTCTGGGCATCACCGGCAATACCAGCGCGGATGACGCATTGGCGTCCCTGCGTTCTCTCCGGAAGAAATCCGGCTGATCATGGACCAAGCCTGGGGACACGCCGCGGCGCGCGCGTTTGCCTATCGCCGTTTGTTCGACGCACGGCTGGCACTGGTGTTCAAACACCATGGGGTGTCCGAGTTCGTAACCCGCCATGGCGCCGATTTCCGAGACTTCGAGTTCACCCGGGTGTAGGACCCTCTCGCATAGGATGGGCCGTTGTCGTCGATGGACGCATCATGGTTTTCTTTTTTTATATCTGTATAACATGTTATACAGTTCATTGATGACAACGAACTCCTTGGCGCAGTTGTTTGCGTATCCAGCGCGGACGGCCATTCTGGAATCCTTATACTATCAACCTGGGGAGCAGAGCCTCCGTCTGCTGGCGCGGATTGCCGGCCTGCAGGTTCGTTCCGCGCAACTTGCCTTGAAGGACTTACAAGGCGCGCGACTCGTGCAGCGACGGGCTTCGACTTCCCGGGTCTATTTCCGTCTCAACCGCCGGCACTCCGCTTACGCGCTTCTCGCAGCCGTCTTCCAGGCGGTGCAAGAGGCGCGGATCAGAGCCCGGAATACGACCTGTCGGACTGAGGGCCGCGCCGTGATGCAATTTGTCTCGTCCGCGCTGCGGCTGAGCGAGTGCGCCAGGGGGAGCCGCCATGAAGAACTGTTCCAGCCGTTTCAAGGATCTTGACGATCTGTCGTCCATCTTCCAAAAAGGCGAGCCGCTGGATCTCCCTTACCTCGCCGGCCAGATGCAGCGCTTTTCCCTGGCCATTCCCAAAGTCGTCCGATCGGAAGCTCCGGAGCCCCTGCGGCTGATTTCGATGGCTATCGAACGGGGACGAGGGCGTCCGCGCTCCAGTCCGACCTCAATCCAACAGAATCCCTCCACAGGTTTAACCTGATCACCCGAACGTAAGATTACGAACCTATCGGGGCCGGGCGGCGGAGATCTGCTCCGTATAGGGCGTTCCGAACTCCCGGGAAGCCTCTGACGCAAACGCGACTCATAGATTGCCTGTCCCTACGCCCGCGCCGGGGATCGCCCGCAGCATGAACTCATCGAACAAGAAGGGTACCGTGAATGCCAAATCCCCGGGTGCGGGACTGTACAGGAAGAAGGCCTTGTGCGACTCGAGGGAGTACTCTATAATGAGCGTATGAAGACTCTTACCATTACAGAAGGCCGGGGACGGCTCGGCTACTGGCTTAAGAAGGCCACGCAAGGTGACGACATTGGCTTCGTGTTCGAGGGGAAGGTGGTGGCGTTACGCCCGGTGGAGGTGTATTCCGGCGATTACGCGCTCCAGGAATACGGAATAAGCGAAGCCGATATGACGGCGGCAGAGAAGAAAATTGGCGCGAACATTGCGACGGCTCGAGCCCGGGGCGAAGTCACGAAATTCACCGGGAGCAAGAATGATTTCCGTTGAACTCACGAAGCGATTCAAAAGAATCGTGAGGGAAGCGGGACGGGAGGA
>CAYOIT010000224.1:0-6807 GCA_964404035.1 uncultured Verrucomicrobiota bacterium
AGCGTGGGGATCAACGCCTGGCCGGGCGTACACGGCGGGCCGTCGGCGGCGATTGTGTCGGGCGACCGCATGTATATGTCCGGCGCGGGCTCGGAAACTGCCATGGGCATCGCCTGCTCGAAGCTCGATGGGACGTTTGTGTGGTCGAACCACGGCTTGAGTGGCTGGGACAGTCAATTTGATCTGGCCATCGTCGGCGACAAACTGTGGGGGCAATTCCCCGGGGATGGCTCCACCCGTGCCGCATCTATCACCAATGGTGCAGACCTGAAACTGTCCATGACCCACCGGATCCCGCTTCTGGCGCTGACGCTACAGGGCGATGCACAGACCCCGGCGCCAGTCGGCTTCACGGCATTCCCCGTGGCGGCTTACACGCCAGAGCGCGGCTATGGCTGGCAGGCCATCTCGAACGTCACCGCCTTCACGCGTGAGGCCGGGGATCGGCTGGAGCGCGGCGGCCACCAGATGTCCGGCCTGTCGACGGGCACGAAGCCGGTGTTCCTGGTCGACCTGCCCAAGTACGTTGTCTACCCGGGGTCTCAATATTCGGTGCGGCTGCACCTGGGCGGAGGCGCGGCATCAACACAAGACTGCGACACGGTTCACATCACGGCGCAGGGGAATGGGAAAGGGACATGGAAGCGGGACGCCTCCCCCAAGGCCGATATCATCACGTTCACTGTGAATGAGATCAACAAGCCGCTCGAGATCGGATTCAATACCGATCAGAAGGACAAGACCTTTGGCGTGTCCCTGCGCGGGATCGAAATCTTTGCCTTGCCGAACCGGATGGATGCCGACGAGAAGCAGATGGTGATTGCGGCGGCGGGCGCGTCGAAATTGCTCTGGGTCAAGCCGGAGGAGGACGAGGCGGTGGTTGCGAATATGGAGGATGTCGCGTTGCTGGGCGATGGCTCGGTGCTGGCGATCAGCGGCGACCGGCTGGTCACCCTGAGCCGCAAGGCGAAGACGCCGGTGGTCCGCGTCACCGGGTTGGAGAAACCGGCCTTTCTGGCGGTGGACAAGTCGAACGGCGACATCCTGGTGGCGCAAATGGGCGACTCGAACCAAATCCTCCGGTTCGACCGCAACTTCAAGAAGATCGCCACCTATGGCCGGGCGGGCGGGCGCAAGAATGGCCGCTACGTACCGGAGGATTTCGCCGGGATATCGGGGGTCGCCTCGGATCATCAGGGCGGCTTCCTGGTGACCGAATGGATGTCTGCGCCGCGGCGGGTGGCCCACTTCGACAAGGCCGGCAAGTTGCTGCGCGAGTGGTATGGCGGGCAGATGTTCTACCACTCGGTGGGGGTCGATCCGGAGGACCCCTCGCGGGTGTGGGAGAACTCGCAGTTTGGCAACGTCATGGAGATGGAGGTGGATTACGACAAGCGCGAATGGAAGGTCGTCTCCACGTGGAATCTGGACAGTGTGCTGAATCGCGAGTTGTTCCCGGGGGCGGGTGGTTTCTGGGCCTTGGTGCGGCCCATCACCCTGATGCAAAACGGGAAGCGCGAACGTTACGTCGGCATGGAGGGGGCCTCGGCGACCGTGCTGAAGCCCGATTACGAGAACGGCCGACTGGTGCCCGTGGCGGCGGCCGGCTCCGTCCAGCGGGGGGCGAAACTTGGCAGCGTGGCCCCGCCCGAGGGGCATCCCTGGCGCGTCGCCGCGGAACGTCTGATGAAGGAGAAGGGAGCGCCCCAGTCGTTGCTGCATTACATCGCCTTCGGCTACGTGGACGCGAACGGTGACGGCCAGATGCAGCCGGAGGAGTTCACCATTTGGGGGAATCGCGGGCAACACGGCTGGGGCTGGGTGGACATTCGGAACGGCGGGATCATTGACGCCGACCTCAATTCCTGGTGTTTTGAAAACAGCAGTTGGTACCGGCTGGTGCCGACCGGGCTCGCGCCCAACGGTCTGCCGATCTGGGACATGGGTAAACGCGAGGTGGGGCCGACCCTGAAGGGCGCCACCATCGCGTCCCTCTGGCCCACGACCAATGCCGTCTACACGCTGGAACGTCGGGATGGCGACGACTTCGGGCGCTGGTGGGCGCTGACCTACTGGGAGGGCCACGGCTACGGCTGGCCCGGTTCCATGGTCAATGCCACGGCGCTGGTGCGGCGCGATCGCAGTGGAACCAACATCGTCTGGGAGTCCGGCCCGCATCATTCCGGTGGACCCGGTGCGCGGGGCCGGCTCGACATGCCTACGAAGATCGCCGGCATAGTGAACGGCTGTATCGGCGTCGCCAACCAGACCCGCCAGCCCTGCGAGTTCTGGACGGAAGACGGCCTTTACGTCGGCGGCCTCTTTGATCGTCGGAAAGCCGACGGCCTGCCGGACCGGATCTATTCCTGGTGGTGCGTGGATCCTGAAAAAGGGCCGGAGAAACCGGACAACCGGGCATTGCTCAACTACGACATGGGTTATTCCGGGGTGCTGGCGAAGCGGCCCAACGGCGACGTTTTGTTCTACGGCGCAGGCTGGAACAATGTGCCGGTCTTCCGCATCAACGGCTGGGACCAGTTTGTCCGCCAGAGCGGCACGGTGAAACTCAAGCGCGCGGCCAAAACGGTGAATCAGGGGACGGGGCTTGCCGCGGAATACTTTGCCAACCCGGACCTGAAGGGTGAGCCGACGACGCGGCGCGTGGATGCCGACGTCTGGTTTGGCTATGCGAACAAGGCCAAGGCGAACGGCTCCAAAATCCCGTGGCCGGAACCGGAAATCACTGGAAAACCCTTCTCGGTACGGTGGGCGGGGTTTGTCGAGCCGCGTTTCAGCGAGGAAACCACGTTTGTGTTCTATGCGCGCAACTCCGGGGTTCGGCTTTGGATCGGCGATCAACTGGTCATTGACCAATGGGATGGCGGTGAGAAGAAAGCCTTTGGCAAACCGGTTCAACTGGAAGCGGGGAAGAAAGTTCCCATCAAGATCGAGTGGCGCCAATTGAAGCCCGACCCGCAGGCGCACCTGAACTGGGAAAGCCTGAGTCAACCGATTGGGCACGTGCCGGGGAAGTGTTTGTATGCGAAGTAGGGCGTGGTGAGCGGCGGGCAGCGTAGTGCCCGCCGTACTGAGTAGGCCGGGCGCTACGTCGCCCGGCATTTGCGCAATGGGAATTTGAGAACAACATGGAGACAACACAGATGACGATGACAAAGAGAACCGCTACAACCCTATTCACCCTTATCCTGGCCACCGCCACCCTTCAAGCCGATCGTGCCTCCGATGGGGCGCTCTGGAAGGCCAAAATCGAGCAGGCGCCCACCAACAGCACGGTGGTGTTGCCGGCCGGCCAGTTCGACATGGCGGATGTCGCGCTGCCACAGGGCGTCAAGCTCAGCGGCGCCGGCTACCAGCAGACTATCCTCGACGCCGCCAAGGGCGCTGATGGGCTTCTGGCGGCACAAGGTTGCGAGATCCGCAACCTGACCGTCCGCCACGCCCCCGGCGCCGGCATCAGCGTCAAACAGGCGGCTGACGTGCTGATTTCAGGCGTACGTATCGAGAAGTGCATGACCGGCTTGGTTCTCGCCGGCGCGGACCGGTTCCGCCTGGAGAACAGCATCCTCTTCGCCAACCGCACGGGGCTGGCCGACGCCGGCGGCACCGGTGCCGTCTTGGTCAACAACACCTTCTACAACAACAACTCGCTCGGCCTCAGTCTCATCGGCACGAAGGACGCAGCGGCATTCAACAACATCATCGCCAACAGCGCGACCGGGGTTTATCTCTCGGAGAATCAGGGGCTGCAACTGGACTACAATCTCTACCTGGCGAACTTCATCGGCAAGATTCCCGGGCATCCGGGATCAATCTCCGTGCAGGGCTGGCGCGATCTGGCCGTGCAGGATGCGCACTCGCTGCAGGAGGTCATTGCCTTCGCCAAGCCGGAGGAGGGCCTCTTCGCGCCCGCCACCCGGCTGATCTGGGCGCCAGGCCGCACTCCGACGACGGGCTTTGGCACGGCCCTGCTGGGCACGGTCCAGGCGCCTGCCACGGACGCTATGGGCAACGCCCGCCGGGACGGGATTGATCTCGGCGCGGTTCAGGAATCCATCCCCGACCCGGTCACGCCCGCCGCCGGTTCGTTCGCCGTCGCCCAGGCGGAGGCCGTGGTGAGCGCCGGGCTCTACACGCCCGACGGCGTGCTGGTCGACTATCTCTTCCAAAATCTGCCACTGCGCAAAGGCAAATATCCGTTCTGGCTGCCCGCCCGCGATTGGCAGGGCAAGGAAATCCCGCCCGGCAAGTATGAGGTGCGTACCGCCGAAAGCAACGCCCGCATGATCTATAAAGGACTGGTCTTCAACAATGGCCGGTCGAGCGAACGGAAGGATCATTCGACGTACCACGCGTTCTATGCCGACTTCGCGCCCGACGGCGGCATCATCCTCGGCTGCGGCTGGAGCGAGTCGCATCTGCAGATCCGGACCTTCGATGCAGAATACGACAAGGCCGGGTGGATCGTGCAAGGCAGCAGCAATCCGAACGGCATGGGCCAGGACGGCGAGGGCCACCTCTACCTGCTCACCCAGGCCGGCAAGGATAAGGCGACCGGCAAGGACATGCTGACGCTGACGAAGATCGGAATGGCCGATGGCGGCGTGCTGCCAGTGACGGCTGACAAGCCCGCGCCAATCTTTACCGGCATCTTCAGCGACAAGACCGACGGTCTGGCCGCGCTGGGCGGCCGGCTCTACGTCTCGGACCCGACCACCAACAAACTCTTTCACGCTCTCGCCGCAAACCCCGCGTTTGCCGAGAGTTTCCCGGTGGAGTCGCCCCGGCAGATCGCGGCGGACCGGAAGAACAACCTCCTCTGGCTGATCAGCAAGGAGAAGACGCTGCTGGCCCTCTCGCCCGACGGCAAGACCGTCCACACCCAGACTTTCGCGCACTCCCTCGACAAGTTGGCAGTGGCGAATGGGCGGCTGGCGTTGCTCTCCCGCGAGACCGGCAAAATCGAAGTCTTCGCCATCGAGACGCCGCAGAAGCTGACGCCGCTTCTCACCATCGGCACCGGGGAAAAGGCGGTCGGCAAATTCAAGGCGGATAAGTTCACCTTCAAAGGGACTGGGGACACCTGCGGCGTGGCGCTCAGCGACAAGGGCGATGTCTTCGTGATCGACTGGCCGCGGACAATGCTCTGGGCCGCGGACGGCAAGCTCAAGAAACAGACCATCGCCGTTTGGGGGCAGTACTTGACCCAGGGCAAACTCGCCGGGGACAGCCAGGCGCGCTGGTGGTCCGTTAAGAGCGATTATTCCATTACCCTGGACAGCAAAAACGGGACTTGGGCACCGGATGCTTGCTGGTCCTATCCCCCTCAACCCCGCATGGAGAAGGCGTGTGTAGGCTTCTTCAGTGACAAGGGGCGGAACTTCGGCCTGTTTTTCAATGGCTGGGAGCCCAATATTTTCATATTGCTTGAATTCGACAAGGACTACCAGGGGCGCACTCTGGCCATCTGGGGTTCCGACAAGAGCCAGAAGAACGCCTTGGTCCGCCAGACGGATAGCAACAAGGATGGGGTCGTTGACACCAATGACGCGCCCGCCTCCGTGGTCACCGCGAAAGACGGCGGTGCGGTTAGTTTCCGCTTCCAGGGGGGGCGCTATATGGATGCCGAAACGCACACCCTGCAATTCGCGGGCGAGGGGTATGGCCCAACCGCCTTCGGTAAGCGGGTGCGCTACATCGGACTGGACGCGCAAGGGATTCCCGCGTGGGACTGGGAGGGCGCACAGACTCTGGAGTGCAAGATGAATCCGGCGGGCACCAACGCCTTCGTGTCGCCGTTCG
Source organism: uncultured Verrucomicrobiota bacterium (assembly GCA_964404035.1). GTDB lineage: Bacteria > Verrucomicrobiota > Kiritimatiellia > CAIKKV01 > CAITUY01 > CAMBRF01. Next base: position 5,821 of record CAYOIT010000224.1, read on the forward strand.
ACTTCAAGACCCCGGAGGTCATCAACAACTATGTCGGCGAGTGGGCCGAGTTCAGCGACGGTACGACCGCGTTCAGCATGTTGACCAAGAGCGGCGGCGGGAAAGGGCTGGGCCACGGGGCCGGTTCCGATATGGCGGCCAGCGGACCGGATGGCCGGTTCCGCTGGTTCCACCCGCTGCCGATCACCCTCGGCGTCTTCGGCGTGCAGGTCGTCAACGACATCCTGATCACCCAGGATTACACCGACATGGACTGGCACCTGATCAATAAGGATGGTCTTGGCCTGGGCATCTCCGGCATCTCGCAGGAGATGTGTTGGACCGGGATGTGGAACGACCATTCCACGCAGTACCGGCTTTTCAAGGGCAACGACGGCGAGGTCTATGCCCTGCTCGGGAACTATGTGCTGACCGCCTTCCACTACTTCAAGCTGGAAAACGCCGACACGATCCGGACGAAGACGATCCGGGTCAAGGTCGGCGAGGCGTCGGCCCGGGCGTTGGCGTCGCGTCCGGCACAGCCTGTTCCGGTGCGGGTCGCGCCGCCGACATTTGAAGTCACCATCAAGAAACTCGCCGCGCCCCTGCCGATTGACGGCGATCTGCAGAAGTGGCGGGCGGCGGGGATCAGACCGCAGATTCTCATCACCCCCGAGACGGCTGGCGGCAGCGTGACCGGCCCGGCGGACATCAGTGGTGTGGTGCGGCTGGCCCATGAGGGAGGGAACCTCTACGTCCAGGTCATCAAGTTCGACGACGTGGTCACCATGCACCAACCCCTGGCCAAGCACTACCGGCAGGATTCCGTCGAGTTCTGCATCAATGGTTACATGAACGGGTTTAAGTTCAATGTGACCCGGACGCAGGAGCACGGCGTCACGGTGTTGCGCGACGGTTCTGGCTCGGCGAAGTTCGAAAAGGTTTTCACGGACGCGGAAGTGCCACGGTCGATCCAGGTGCTGGACAACGCCGCGGAGGTCGAGGAGC
>CAYOIT010000225.1:0-6783 GCA_964404035.1 uncultured Verrucomicrobiota bacterium
CGGTTCTGCGCGGCCAGCAACGATTGGTTCAAGGTGACGATCACAGGACAGGATGCCGGCGGCGGGACGGTGGGATCGGTCGACTTCCCTCTTGCCGATTACCGGTTCCCCGACACCAACCAGAACTACATTGTCACCAACTGGACGTGGGTGAGCCTGGCGGCGCTCGGACCGAACGTGAAGTCCCTGCATTTCTCGCTCAGTTCCAGCGACAGCGGCGTCTACGGTATGAACACGCCCTCCTACTTTGCCTTGGACGGTTTTCTGGTCGACCCTTCGTCGCCGGCCTTTGAGGACACGGCCTCGTGGGAGGGGAGCGGAGAAGCCAACCTGATGGTCTATGCCCTTGGACGTGAAGCGGGAGACACCTCCCGTCCCACGCTGGCGCCGACGAACGAAGCCTCTTTCTTTGAGGTGACCTACCAGCGGCGTGTCGACCTTCCCGATGTTGGAATTGGCGTCGAAGCCAGCACCAACCTGCTGGATGAAGCGTCCTGGACGACGAACGGGATCGAGGAGCGGGTGGTGGCCGAGGAGTCGGGTGTGGCGACCGTCCGCGCCCGTATTTCCAGCGGTGGCGCCGCCGCCGCGAGCTTTGTCCGTTTGCGTGCCTGGCGGAAGTAAAGGGATGTCCATGCGATCAGGCGTTGTCCAACCTCGTGAACGCGGCCATTCAGTGGCGGCGTTCACGCTGCTTGAGTTGCTGGTGGTGATCGCGATCATCATGCTGCTGGCGGGGCTCCTGCTGCCCGCCCTAGGCTCGGCGCAGGAACGGGCCCGCCAGTCGTCCTGTGCCAACAACCTGCGGCAACTCCATCTCGCCAACACCCTGTATGCGATGGACTACAACTCCTATGTCCCGGCCTCAGTGGACATGATTGGCGCCAATCTCCAGCGCTGGCACGGAGCCCGGACCTCGGGCTCAAAGCCGTTCGATGGCGCCAAGGGGCCGCTCGCCCGGTACCTGGGGAAAGACCATGCCGTCCGCGAGTGCCCCTCCATGCGCCGCTACGTGCAGGACATCACGGGCGCCAACGCGTTCGAGGCGGCCTGCGGCGGTTATGGCTATAATGCCAATGGCGTGGGATCAAGATTCTTCACCGCCGGGTACAGTCGGCAGAGCGCGGCGAGGGGAATGGACCCGGCGGATATTCGCGATCCGGCGCGGACGATCATGTTCTGTGACTCCGCGTTTCCCCAGCCGTACAACAGTCCGGCCTATCTCATCGAGTACTCGTTCGCCGAGTCCTTTACGTCCGCGACCGGCAGCCCGGGGCAACCCTCCATCCACTTCCGCCACAACGACCGCGCCAACGTGGTCTGGTGCGACGGCCATGTGTCATCGGAAAAAATGACCGTGAGTTACAGCCAGGCGTTCGACAAATTCAAAGTGGGCTGGTTCGGTGAGCCCAACAATGACTTGTTTGATCCGTAACCGCCAGCGGTCAAGAGAGGGCTTTACCCGCCGATGCCTTCGAAGAGGATGGTCGACAGGTAACGTTCACCCGCATCCGGCAGGATGACGACGATGGTCTTGCCGGCGAACTCGGCCTGTCGCGCCAATCGCAGGGCGACGGCCGCCGCGGCGCCGCAGGAGATGCCGACCAGCATGCCTTCTTCCCGGGCGAGACGCCGCGCCACGTCCACCGACTCGGCGCTGTCCACCTGCTCCACGCGGTCGATCAACGACAGATCCAGCGTATCGGGGATGAATCCGGCGCCGATGCCCTGGATTTTGTGGGGCCCCGGTTTCAGTTCCTGGCCGGCCCGTTTCTGGGAGATGACGGGGCTTTCCTTGGGCTCGACGGCCACGGAGATGATGCGCTTGCCCTTCGTGTTTTTGATATAGCGGGAGATGCCGGTAATGGTGCCGCCGGTGCCCACCCCCGAGACGAGCACATCGATCGCGCCGTCCGTGTCGGCCCAGATTTCCGGCCCGGTGGTCGTTTCGTGAATCGCCGGGTTGGCGGGATTCTTGAACTGCTGGGGCAGGAAGTACCGGACGGGGTCGGAGGCCGCCAGTTCCTCGGCCCGGCGGATGGCGCCCTTCATGCCTTCCGCGCCGGGAGTCAGGATCAGGTTGGCGCCAAAGGCGGCGAGTACCCGACGACGCTCGATGCTCATGGTCTCCGGCATGGTCAGCGTCAACTTGTACCCGCGTGCGGCGGCGACGTAGGCGAGGGCGATGCCGGTATTGCCGCTGGTGGGCTCGACGATCTCGACGCCCGGTTTGAGCACGCCACGCTGCTCAGCGTCCCAGACCATGGCGGCGCCGATACGGCATTTGACAGAATAGGCTGGGTTGCGGCCTTCGATCTTGGCGAGAACCGTGGCCCCGGCGCCCTTCGTGAGGTGGTTCAGTTTGACCAGCGGGGTGTTGCCAATGGATTTCGAGTTGTCGGTGTATATCCTGCTCATCGTTACTCTCCTTGTTTCTGAATCATTCAGTGGCTACCCAAAGCGGCGTCCATGTCGGCCATCAGATCCTCGGCGGCCTCCAGTCCCACCGAGAGGCGCACCAGACTGTCGGTGATACCGCGCGCCAGCCGCTCGGGGCGGGGCATCGCGGCGTGCGACATGGTGGCCGGGTAGGACAGAATGCTCTCGACGCCTCCCAGGCTCACGGCCACGAGGGGCAGCTTGACGCGTTTGAGAAACGCGACGGCGGAGGGACCGTCGGCCAGTTCGAAAGAGATGACGGCACCTCCGCCCCGGGCCTGCGCCAGGTGGATCTCGCGGCCGGGGTGACTGGTCAACGTGGGGTAGTGGACCTTGCGGATGTCCGGCCGTTGTTGCAGCCAGGTCGCAAGGGTTTCAGCCGTCTGCTGCTGGGCCTCCATTCTCACGCCCAACGTTTTCAGCCCTCGCAGCACCAGCCAGGAATCCTGGGGCCCGAGAATGGCGCCAAACGCGTTCTGGAGGGAGCGCAACCGGCAGCCCAGGAGTTCGTCGCGCGTGATGGCGACGCCGGCGATCAGATCGCTGTGGCCCCCGAGGAACTTGGTGGCACTGTGCACGACGATATCGAACCCGAGTTCGAGGGGGCGCTGCAGATAAGGGCTCATGAAGGTGTTGTCGGTGATCGTCAGGAGACTGTGCTCCCGCGCGATCCTGACCATCTTCTTGAGATCGGTGATGGTCAGCAGCGGGTTGGCCGGGGTTTCGACGAACAAGGCGCGGGTGGCGGGCGTGATGGCGCGGCGGACGCTCTCGGGATCCGTCGTGTCGACGAAGGTGACCTCCAGTTTCCATTGACGGAAGACGGTGGTGAGGATCCGGTAGGTTCCGCCGTAGATGTCTCTCCCCACGATCAGATGATCGCCCGGTTTGAAGAGCAACAGCACGGAGGAGGTGGCGGCCATGCCGGAGGCAAACGCCAGACCGCGCGTACCGCCCTCCAACTCCGCGATGGATTGTTCGAGGGCCTCGCGGGTGGGGTTGTCGCTGCGGCCGTAGTCGTAGGGGCCGAGGTGTTCCGGATCTTTCTGGGCGTAGGTGGAGAGTTGATAGATGGGGATGCTGGAGGCCCCCGTGTAGGGATCGCGGTCCTTGCCGGAATGGATCAGGCGGGTTCGGTAGTTCACAGGGCGGCCCCCAGGTCGTTGATCAAGTCGTTCACCGCTTCGATGCCGACGGAGAGTCGCACCAGGCGCTCGTTGATGCCCAGCCGACGGCGAATATCGGGGTCCATGTCGGCGTGAGTTTGAACCGCGGGATAGGTGACGAGAGACTCGACCCCTCCGAGGCTTTCGGCAAACAGGAACACCTTGACCCCGGCGAGCAGGGGAGGAATACGCGCGGCCTCGTCCACCTCGAAGGCGATCATGCCACCGTAGCCGTTGTGCTCACGATCGAGGATCTCGCGCCCGGGATGGTTTCGCAGTCCGGGGTAATAAACGGCGCTCACATGCGGATGGGTGGTGAGCCAGGCGGCGATGGCCTGGGCGTTCTCCTGTTGTTTCTGCAGGCGCAAAGGCAGCGTCTTCAGGCCACGCAGGGTCAACCAAGCGTCCTGGGGCCCCAGAATGCTGCCGATGGCGTTTTGGAAAAACCCGATCCGTTCGGCGAGTTCAGGGGTGCTCACGACCACGGCGCCCGCGACGACATCGTTGTGGCCGGCAAGGTACTTGGTGGCGCTGTAGAGGACCATATCGGCTCCGAGCGCCAGCGGCCGCTGGAACACAGGGGTCAGGAATGTGTTGTCCACGATCGTCAAAATGCCGAGCGGACGAGCGAGGGCGGCGATCGCCCTGATGTCGGCGATTTTCAGGAGAGGATTCGTCGGGCTTTCGATGAAGACGGCCCGCACGCCCGGCTGCTGAAGGGTCTGCGCGACGGCGGAGAGATCGGAGGTGTCGACATAGGTGGCTTCGATCCCCAAGGGCCGAAACACCTTTTCAAAAAGCCGGAAGGTCCCGCCATAGAGATCCTCGGTCACAACAATACGGTCACCGGTGCGGAACAGGTGCAGGACAATGTCAACAGCGGCCAGACCTGAAGAAAAGGCAAACCCCTTGAAGCCCCCATCGGCCGCCGCCAGGGTTTCCTCCAGAACGAGGCGCGTGGGGTTGGATGACCGCGAGTAGTCGAATCCGGTGCTTTGCCCGAGGGCCGGGTGACCGAAGGAGGCCGTCTGGTAGATCGGCATCGAGATCGCCCCGGTGGATGGATCCCGCCGATTGCCCGCTTGCACCAGCAAAGTTGACAGTTCACGCGTCATGGTCGATCTCTTTCAAGATAACTCTACTCAAACAGTAGATAATCTATTGCATAATGATGGATTGTGTCAAAAATTAAATGGAAATAATACCACTTTACTAGAGTATGGCCTCGTGGGTAGTATTACGCGAAGGTAAAGAAGACCATCCTCCATACTTTTCCAGCAAGGGCAAGAACCATGAAGATATCGACAAAAGGGCGCTATGGGTTGCGGGTGCTTCTGGACATTGCGGCCCATCAGGAGAAAGGGCCGGTGATATTGCGCGACATATCGGCCAGGCAGGCTATTTCCGAGAAGTACCTATGGCAGGTCATCAACCCCCTCAAGGCGGCCGGGCTGGTCAACTCCACGCGCGGCGCAAAAGGAGGGTACGTGTTGGCCAAGGCGCCCGGGGACATCACGTTGTTGGAGATCGTCTCGATTCTCGAAGGCCCGGTAAGCGTGGTGGATTGCGTAGATACCCCGGACAAGTGCGATCGGAGTGGCGCGTGCGTGACACGCGGGGTCTGGGGGAAGATCGAGCGTGCCATCAAGGAATCGATGGCAAAGATTACGCTCAAAGAAATTGTCGAGGAGCAGAAGGAAGCGGATTCCGGTTCCGGTATGAGCTACATCATCTGAGGCTGATGAAAGAGGGAATGCGCTGAAAAGGCGGACACGAGCCTGTGCCTTCGGTGCCGAGTAGTCTTGCTCCTTCCCATTGCGACCTCCAAAAGAAACCAATTGACAGAAGTCACATTTTTGCTGCAATCTGTAGGCAGTCAATAGACATACTAGTGTATTGGTATGGCTGGAGCCGGGACGCCCTCGTCCCGGAAGCATGGCGGCGAGACCGGGACGAGGGCGTCCCGGCTCATGAGAACGGGTTTCGAGCGAAGGACTGCTTTGGGTGATGGAGTCGGAAACAAGAATAGAGGAGTGTTTGGTATGAGTCGTATATTTGCAGATAACTCAAGGTCCATTGGTAATACCCCGTTGATCCGCCTGAACCGGGTCACCGAGGGCAGCAAGGCGATTGTTCTGGGCAAGGTGGAGGGGCGCAATCCGGCGTATTCGGTCAAGTGCAGGATCGGGGCGGCGATGATCTGGGATGCCGAGAAGCGCGGGGTCTTGAAGCCTGGTGTTGAGATAGTCGAGCCGACCAGTGGCAATACCGGTATTGCCCTGGCGTATGTGGCGGCGTTGCGCGGCTACAAGCTGACGTTGACGATGCCTGAGACCATGAGTATCGAACGCCGTCGCGTGCTGGCGGCCTTCGGTGCGAATCTTGTGCTCACGCCCGGCAGCGAAGGGATGAAGGGAGCGATCAAGAGAGCGGAGGAGCTGGCGGCTTCGGATCCGGCGCGTTTCTTCCTGCCCCAGCAGTTCAAGAACCCGGCGAATCCGGCCATTCACGAAGCGACGACTGGCCCGGAGATCTGGAACGATACCGATGGCCAGATCGACGTGTTGGTGTCCGGGGTGGGAACTGGAGGCACGATCACCGGAGTCTCGCGCTACATCAAGAACACGAAGGGCAAGAAGATCCTCTCTGTGGCGGTGGAGCCGAAGGAGAGCCCCGTCATTTCCCAGAAACGGGCCGGCCAGGAACTGAAACCGGGGCCCCACAAGATCCAGGGCATCGGTGCCGGGTTCATCCCCGATACGCTTGACCTCTCGATCGTTGACCGTGTTGAGCTGGTGGATGGCGCCGAAGCGGTGGCGTTCGCGCGCCGGCTGGCCCGGGACGAAGGACTCCTGGTGGGCATCTCGTGCGGTGCGGCCGCGGCGGCAGCGGTCCGCCTGGCGCAACAGGAGGAATTCGCAGGGAAGACTATTGTCGTCATTCTGCCCGATGCCGGCGAACGCTATCTGTCGACGGTGTTGTTTGAGGGCATCGGCGTCTGACAGCGCTGGGGACAGCACGGTCCACCTTAGAACGGTTGACGGGTTTTGTTTTTTGCAGCAACCAACAACAAAAAGGAGAAAGAGATGAGTACAAAAGGAATCAGCACATTGGCCCTGCACGCAGGGCAACAACCCGATCCCACCACCGGCGCGCGCGCGGTGCCGATCTATCAGAC
>CAYOIT010000226.1:0-6743 GCA_964404035.1 uncultured Verrucomicrobiota bacterium
CGTTCGTCTTATCGGGCAGCGAGTCCCGGATCCGCTGGAACACCGATGATATCTTGTCGAAAAGCGGCGTATTGCGGTACTGACTGAGAACGCGCTCGGCAACGCAGACGGAGAAAAGGTCGCTTTCGCTGACGTGGATGGCCGGCAGGGAGAAGTTTGGCTCCATGTAGTAGTACCCCCGCTTCAGCACATCGTAGCCGATCGGTGCTTCCAATTCGTCCCGCAGGTAATCGATGTCCCGCTGGATCGTCTTGCCGCTCACCTCCCACTCTTCCCCCAGTTTGACGCAGTTGGGATAACTGCCTTCCTTGATTTTGCGGTCGATGAACAGGAGTCGGCGGTATTGAGGTTTGAACTTCGGCATGCGGCACCTCTTAGGCGGGCATGGTCACGGATGTGCGGGCGTTTGGCAAGAGGATTGAGGGAAGCGGCAGGCGGCAGGCGGTAAGGGGGTATCGGAGTGTCGGGGTATCGGGGAAAGAGGCTGAGAGGAAGGGAATACGGACAGAAGAAAGAAGAGAGACCCGGACACTATTTGTCCGTCCCCGGGTGCTACGGTGTTGGGCAGTGTGATGAATGGGTTTTGGGAGGTGATGACCATGATGACGCAATTAACGATGGTTCAGGGGATGAGTGATGTGGTCCACGGGCTTCTGTTCGCCCTGGTGTGTGGTTGTCGGCAGATTGGGGGGCAGGCCGCCGCCTCCCATACTCAGGAAGGAGGGGACGATGCTCACCGGACGCTTAATGTGGGCAGCCAGTGCACCACCCTCAGCAGTGGCCAGATGCTGTTGCCGGGCATTGCGGAGCCGTATCGGTGGGAGTTCAGCGCGGGAAGCGGGAGGAGGTAAGCGGGAAGCGTGGCGCGGTAAGGGCGTATGGGGGTGTCGGGGTATCGGGGAAAGGCCTGAGTCAGCGGGGAAAGGCGGCGCGCCCGGCGGTCTCGCCCTACCTGAAGACGGTTTTGCGCGGACAGTGCACCGTCTAGGTGGTATTCTGAGTTCATGGCATCCCGTTCTGAACACTGCGCCGACTGTCGCCGAGAACTGGGCGAGCCGTTCGACCATGTTCACGAGTGGTTGGATGCACTTTTCAAGGTCCTGCACCAGAAACACCGGTCGGCCCGGCATCATGTCGGCGGCGTGGAGCAGGTCCGCAAGATGTGGGGCGACCGCGCCGCCCATGCCGCCGAGATCCATATCATGCGCGATTGCGACGGGGTGGTCCCGAGTGAGAAGGATGCACAGATGGTGAGCATGTGTGGGCCGCGCGCAATCTTGGATACGAAACCGCCGGCCAAATCGCCGCACTGATGTAATGCCTACCTATCCGTGGCGATCAATAAACTGGCGCGGCGTTAGGATCGGAATACCGATGAACTCCTTCAGGACCAGAAGATCACGGTCGCCGGACACAATGAAGTCAGCATTCCCATCGACCGCGCATGACAGATACTTATTGTCCGCAGGATCCCTGCAAACCTGCACCGGCGTACGCACCGTGGCCACAATGCCATGCTGTCCGATAAACATCAGCCAATGGTGCGAAAGGTGTGCCAGGCCTTCCTTGTGGCCAAGCTGGGTGATGACCCGGTCATACTCAGTCAGAATCTCATGGGACACGACCACATCCACGCGATCGCGCGCCCACATCTCCAGGACTCGATGCGGGTAGCCGCCCCAGAAGATCCCCGAAACCAAAACATTGGCATCAAGCACGATGCGCATGCCGAACCTTTTGGATAGCTGCTGCCACATCTGACTTTTTGAGTCCGGCCCGTTTGGCAAAGGCGCGGCTCTCGCTGATAAGCCGCTCAAACACGGCGAGTTTGGGAGCCAAAAGTGGTTTGATGAGGATGTTATCCCCATCCGACATCACCATCAGTTTGCTTCCCGGCTTCAACCCGAGATCGGTCCTCACTGCCCGGGGAATCACCACCTGCCCCTTGATCGACATGCTTGTGACTTCCAGTGCGCTCATCTTCACCTCGTTAGTAAGAAAGTTGTACCAGTAGGGTAGCACCTCATTTGCGAAAGACAAACTGTTTTGTTGCAGAACTGGGCCAGCTGCGCAGCGGGAAAGAGGACGGTGGCAAGCGGTAAGGGTGTGGAGGGTGAAGTGTCGGCGGGCGGAGGTCTGAAGTCCGGAAAGACTGAGGGATTCGCCGCACGGAGTGCGCCTCCTACATTGAAGAAGGAAAAGAGCGGGCGCGATAGATCGCGCCCCTCCAGGGATAGAACAGAGACTGAGGGGGCCTGGGACAAATGCTGTCCGTGCAGTTTCTTTTTCACGGACAGTATTTGTCCGTGTGACTGTGCGAGGCTGATCGCTGAAAGATGAGGGTCGGGAATGCGGGGACAACGTTGAACCTTGAACGCGGAACGTTGAACTTCGAAGAACGAAAGGCGAAACAAATGACGGAACGAAAGTACGATCTGGAAGAAAGGCTTCTAACATATGCGGCGGACATAGTCCGGTTGACGGATATGTTGCCTCGTAGCAGAGCGGGCGCGCATGTCGCCGACCAACTGCTCCGGTCCGGCACATCGCCGCTCTCCAACCACGGAGAGGCGCAGGCGGCTGAATCCCGCGATGACTTCATTCACAAGATGAGCATCTGTCTCAAGGAACTGCGCGAGTCATTGCGGTGGTTGCAGTTGCTGATCCGCGTTCCCCTGTCCAAGGACTTGGCCGAGGCCCAGCGCCTCCTCACTGAGACCGAGGAACTGGTCCGCATCTTCAAGTCGAGTATCAGAACGGCTAAGGAGAAAGGCAAAGCGAACATCGAACGTCGAACTCTGAACGCGGAACGTTGATCGGGGGCGTATATTCCTCTCTTCACATTCGACGTTCGACGTTCAGAGTTCGGAGTTCAAAGTTACAAGGAGGTTCTTATGGCTCACAACCTATGGATCGAGAACGGAGAGGCCCACATGATGTTTGCGGGCCAGTTGCCCTGGCATGGCCTGGGAACACAGTTATCGGGACCTGCGACTTCGGCTGAGGCCATCGAGGCGGCCGGGTTGGACTGGAGGGTCCGGAAGATACCGCTCTACGCCATTGAAGGGCCGGGGATCGCCCATGTGCCCAAGTATTACGGGGTCGCGCCTGAGAACCGCTGGGGCAAGCCTGATTGTCCGGTGTTTGGGATCGTGAGCGAGGACTACCACCCCCTTCAGAACAGCGAAGCCTTTGAATTCTTTGACTCAATTATCGGCCAGAAGGTGGCGATGTACCACACGGCCGGCGCGTTGGGCAAAGGCGAGTAGGTGTGGATTCTGGCCAAGTTGCCGGGGATGATGGATATCACCAGTTCAGATGGCGCCGAGAAATACGTTCTACTGAGTACCGGGCATGACGGCCGGACCTGTGTGCGCGTGATTCTGACCCCCGTGCGCGTGGTATGCCAGAACACGCTCACACTCGCGCTGCAAAGTGGCGACCAGATCGCGCGGGCGTACCACACGCGCAACATGGATCGGCAGCTCGACTCCGCCCGAAAAGAGGTCCAAACACTGCTGAAGGGTTTCGACACCATGCAGGCGGCATTCCGGGCCATGGCCAGGCACAAGATGACCGAGACCACGGCAAGTCTATCAACGTTGCTTGTGACGTCCTACGGTACGTACCTCGGGAGCAAGCCGACCGGGTGCTTTCATATGTCAGTAAGCTGAAGGCATACCGTGAGATGATTTCATACCGCGCTCCTTCATCTGGAGCCGGGTTGGTGAGCGAGGCTACTGACATTGATGTGACGACAGCCTGCCAGCTCCTCGCGGAGGTGGCGCAGTTGATGTCGGAGCTCATGGAGTCAGCCGTGTTCAAACGGGCGGCAAATGGGTTCTCCTTCCTGCCTGCCGTTATCGACCAGATGTGTAGGACAGAAATCGACGGAATAGAGTTCTGTGACCGTGAGGATTCTTACCGAGTGGATTACCTGCGCCGCAGGTGGCCAAGGCCACCGAACATTATGCACATAATCTCCGAGGGACATGTTGAGGATTTCTTCGGGGCGTGGGCAGTCGACGAAGTGAAAGAGGGAGATTTCAATCCAGACGAGAACTGGCGCATCATCTTTGACTTCCCGTAAGACGATGAATAAGGCACAGACGCCGCGGCTGGATTCGCAGTGTAAAGCTCACGTTTACAGTATGCGGAGACATTCTTCTGCAGGCGACATCGAGCTAGATGGTCGTGGTTAGTGGGCAGTCCAGGCAACTTCAGGACACTACGAAACACTCTTCAGGGGCGGTGATGCGCCCTCGGGTTACTGTGCCCGTCGATACGTGACCTCAGCCAGAGGGATGCCCCATGAGGGAACGAGAAGGAGTGCCGCGTAGTTGGGGTCGGTGCAATCAGCCGTTTCCCGCATGACTACAGCGGCGACGCGGACAGCGTCAACGCTGGCAACACGGTCTTTCCACTTCCCGTACGCTTGTTGGGATAGTCTGGCGACCGGTTCACCGTCTGCGTCGACCAAGTAGATGCCTTCGGTCTCACGCTGAAACCTGAGGCTGTCGCCGGGTTGCAGCGCGGCAATACGGCGATGGACGGGGTCTGATACCGGCCGCCGGCCGGCCATATCGAGATGGACATCCGCCATGCCGATCGGTTCATAACGCCGGTCGAGGATGCCGGCTTCCACGGCCGTTGTTGGCGGGCAGTCACGGTTGAAGACGAAGTCCCCCTTCAACGCCGTTAAAAACGGATTCGGACAGTCACGGCGCTCCAGCAAACACACGGTTTCCTTTGCACGGGTCATGGCGACGTAGTAGACGCGCCGTTCTTCCTCAGTCGTCTCGCGGGTGGGCCATCCCCCACCCATCACGAGGACATGCGGAGACTCCGTCCCCTTGGCCGCGTGGACTGTGGCAAGAAATATGCCGGCCCCTGCAAAGTGCTCCCGGCGCCGATCGGCCAGGGCATCGTAGATGAACTCGATGGCTATCCCCACCGGGGCTTGGGCATTGGCACTGTCCTCGCGATACTCTGCCAAGATGTCACCCAGCAGGGCGAACCAAGGGTTCGCGCGACGTGAGCCGGTAACCTGTGCCAGCCGCGCCTGCAGGTCCGCGGCGCGCCGCAACTCGGACGCACAGTCTTTGAGTTCAGCCAGAAATTCCGCGATTTCGCGTATGCGATGGAGGGGCTGCGTCCTATCCTTGTCGGCATTCCAGATCACGGGGATATGGCGATGCTCGCACAGTGCCCGAACAGGTGCCAGTTCCTCGGCCGTCCTTGCCAAGACCGCGAAATCGGCCCACTGGGCCTTTGGATCCAGCGTGCGGATCCGTTCCATCTCAGTCACCACCGCCGACGCCTCGCAAGCGGGGTCGGCTACCCGCAGCACCTGGACACGCCCCTGCCCCACAGGGTCCAGGCGCGTCCAGCGCCCGCCGGGGTCATCCATCCGGCGGCCTTGGTTGACCCGAATCGGCTGCTTGGTCTTCATGCGGTCACGGTTCAGGGCGATCAGTTGATTCGCCGCCGCCACGATGTTCGTCGTGGAACGGTAGTTCTCCACCAGATAGTGAGCCTTGGCATCGTAGTCCTTGGCAAAACGGCGGATGAACTCGACGTTGGCGTCCCGCCACCCGTAGATACTCTGATCATCATCGCCAACGGCCATGATGGACAATTTGCTGTCTGAATCGGATCGCGTGCGGCCGGCGATGGCGGAGACCAGGTCGTACTGTTCCGGGTCAATATCCTGATACTCGTCCACCAGGATGTGGCGGTAACCGGCGAGCAGGCGGTCGCGCAACTCATCTTTCTCCAGTCCCGGCAGGTCGATTTCCCCTTTCAGCAGGCAGGTCGCGCGCTTGATCACGTCCTTGAAGTCAGGCAGTTCATTGCCGTGACGTTGGGCCCGCTCGGCGAACGATGCGCCGATGAGGCGCATGGCAAGACTGTGGTAGGTACTGACGGTAACGGCCCTGGCATCGGCCCCAACAAGATCCAGCAGGCGGCGACGCAGGGTCAGAGCGGCGTTGCGGTTGAAACATAACACAAGAATGGCGCGCGCTTGAACCCGCTCCACCCGCAGGAGATAGGCGCATCGGTGGGCAACCACACGGGTCTTGCCGGAGCCTGGACCGGCCAGCACCAGCATGTTCTCGCTTTCCTTGGCGGCCACAATGGAGACCTGAGACGCATTTCTGAGTTCATCCACGATACGGCGGTAGGACTCCGCGCTGGTGGCACGTTCGACCAGTTCCTGCCGGCCGCTGAAGTAGCGGCGGACGAATTCCTCTTTGCCGACGGTAAAGTAGGCGGCAACGAGGGCGAGCGCCTGGCGCACCTTGTCGAGCGCGAGGCGCGCGTACTCGTTCATGACATGTACCTGGAAGATGCGTTCCTGGTAGTGCTGATCGAGGGCGCTGTAGTCGCCTTTCGTAAAGCGATCGCCATGACGGTCCGGAAGGATGCGGATCGTCATGGACTGCCGGAACACCGCAAGACCCTGCTGGAGAATAAGAACGTGTTGCTCGTGCAGGTACATGAGGGCGTGTTCCAGCGCAGCCTGCCGGTCCTTGATCTGCGCTCCGAGGACCAAGTCGGCCGCCATGGCGCGCAGGACGTCATCGGCGGAGAAGGCCACGAGGGTCTCGCCCGCACCGGAAGTGCCCGGATCGGCGGCGGCCTTACTCAGGATGGTCTCCAGCGCAATCCCGGCCAGGGCGCGGCGTCGTTCTGCAAGGCCCAGCAGTGTGGTCCAATCCCGATGCAGTTTGACACGGTAT
>CAYOIT010000227.1:0-6674 GCA_964404035.1 uncultured Verrucomicrobiota bacterium
CGTTTGACCGGGTTTCGGCGTTGCCCGTCAAGAGGCAGAATGCGCTTGCGCACCTCCTTCTGACCGAAATCGACGTTGATGCCCAGTGGGATGTATCCTTCAAGTCTTCGCAGCATGAACTGGCCGAGTTGGCCGGGAATGCGCTCGCCGAACACCGGGTGTGATTCAATCTTGTTGATAAGGGAGAGGCTAAAGAAGCGGGAGATTGGGCGGACGATTCGCGAATGAAGCAGATTATTTAGAAAAAGTTACTTTTCCTCTTGCGTGGCTCTTTTTTTTGTGGTTTAATATGGTCTTCATGTCAGAAGACCCCAGGAGAAGCTATGAAAAACGAGACCACAAGCGCTGAAATCATCCGCGAGATGCGGGCCGTGATCGCCGAGGCGGAGGCCATCGGCCCCTGCCTCGACGGAGACCTCCTGAAGAACAAGCGGACGAAGTACGTTAAGAAGGATGGCAGCCTCTCCTTCTACCCGACGTTGCCGATTCTTCAGTACCGACTGGGGCCGAAACAGCGAAAGTCCAAACGCATCCCGCTGAACAAGGTTGCCGAGATCGAGCGTCTGCTCAAAGACGGCGACCGGTTCAAGGCGTTGATGGCCCGCTACGGGGCGCTGGCCGCCAAGCTGGCGCTGGACGTAAAAAAAAAGACCTGATTCCGGCCTTTCCGCCCCCACGGATGGCGCGGCTTCAGGCCGTGCTGGATGGGCTCGCATCGGCGGCCGCGGTGGCCGGTCCGGAGCGCCTGCCGGAAGGGAGCGACACCCTGGAGCAGCGCCTGGCAGAGGCCGTGCGCGGCGACATGGCCGACCTGTACGGCGGCGTTCTGGACGTGCTGGGCCGGATCAACCTTCACGGCACGCCGGACGGCTACCGGAAGGTCACGGTCTACACCTGGTTCGGGCACGTCAGTTACCGCTGCGCGTATTACGGGCCGGATACTGCGCACGCGTCGCGGCAGGCGCGGCGCCGGCGGGAACGCGAGCAGGCGGCCGGGATCCATCGACGGCAAAAGAACGGAACCTTTCAGCGCAAGGGCGGCGCCCCCTGCGCCTATCCACTGCAAAACGCACTGAAGATGCAAGACGGGATGACTGCGACCTTCGGCGATGTGGCGCAACGGGCGGGGGTTCTGGCGGGTTCGTTCGCGGAAGGTTCCGCCCTGCTGCGCCTCTTCCTGGGCGTCGGGGTGTCCTGTGCGACCTTCCGGCGCAAGATGCTGGCTGCGGGGCGGCGGGCGCTGCTGGCGCAGGAGTTTCCACTGCTGCGCCTGCTGGCGCCCCATCTGCCGGCGTGGCTGCTGGCCACCACGACGGCCACGCTGCCGACGCTGTACATCATGCTCGACGGCACGGGAGTACCCTGCGTCAAGAAGGACACGGAAGGCATCCAGGGGAAAGACGAAGAGGGAAAGGCGGGCACACGGGAAGTCAAGGTCGCCATCGTCGGCACCTATCGCCGCCTGAACCGGAACGGCCGGCCGGTACGCGATCCCGGATGCGAATCCCACATCGTTTCGCCCAAACAGGCCAAGGATTTCGGCCCGTTGCTCCGAAAACTCGCCAACAGCAGAGGGTATGGCAACGGGGCCTTCCGCGTGCAGATCGTCGGCGACGGCGCCGAATGGATCGCCAACATCGTCCGCAACGCCTTCTCAGGAAACACGGTCATCTTCACCAACGACTTCTATCACGCCTGCGAATACCTGCACGCCTGTGTCGAACTCGCCGAGGCCGATCCCGCCGCCGTCAAAAAGACCTACCGGTGCGCCAAGTCGATCCTCTACAGGTTCGGCGGCGCCTCGCTCGCCAGGCATCTGAGGAAGCGCTATGCGTCCCTGGACGCCGAACACGCGGCGTGGGGAGAACTCGCCTACATCGAGGACCGCGCCGAGCATATGAAGTACGGGGAACTCAGGCGGCAGGGCCTCTACATCGGCTCCGGCCCCATCGAGGCCGCCTGCAGAACCGATGTCGCCAGACGGTGCAAGCAGGCCGGTATGCACTGGCGGCACCACAACGCCGCAGCCATCTGCGCACTCACCGCTCGCTTCCGTTCCCGCCTCCCAGCCGCCTAACCATCAACTATTATGAATCACACCCCGCGGTTACGCGCATGCGTTTCTTAGATGGACAGATCTCTGAAATTATGATATCCTCGAAATCTGTTAGGGTTCTTTTTCTGGGCAAGGGGTTGGACCGACCCCGAGGAGTTAAGATGCACTTGAATCAATGTCGTGAACGCGTGTTTGCGCTGCTGTCCGGGTTCCTGTTGATTGCATCCTGCCTTTCCGCAACCACCTACAATGTCATCGGCACCTATGCAAACTGGCCGACCAACTGGGTGGCGATGAACGGGCTGAATGATCTCGATGACGGCTTGACGCGAACCCAGTTGGACTGTGTCGGCAACACGGTCAATCCGGGTGCATATTATGGTTTCAATAACGAATACGTTTTCTTCCGTCAGCGTGTGAATATTGACACGGTGTCGAGCCTTTCGGTGTTTCAAGATGCGCATTTAGTGCTGATCGATCTGGTCGGGCAGGATTACAACACCACTACCAAGACGCTCCAAACCGGCAGTGACGGCTATCCGGACTATGGTTTCGCATGGGACAGCAAGTCCAACATCAACGCTAGTCACGGATTGGAGATGGTGGTGCGTTCAACGACTGCGACCTACTGGAACGGGATCAACATGGATGATATCGATGGGAGCGCCGGCCAGAAGTTGGCCAACGACATCAACGGCAACAGCCGCACCACGGACGGGTACATGCGGGTCATCGACCAGCAAGGCACCTCGGCTTTCAGCAATACGACGTTCATCGACTTTGCCGTCAAGTGGTCGTACCTTCAGCAGTACACCGGACTGACCAGCAACCAATCCTGGCGGGTTGCCTTCGCCTCAATTTCCCAAGCCACGGATCACAACAATATAAACGCAGACGTATCAGGTGGCGCCAGCCCGTCCAGTCTGGCGACCAGCGGCTGGGCGTCCATCTCCAGTTCCCCGATGAGTTCGGCCGTCGACCTGTGCGCTTATCAGGGGGCTGAAGGCGTCTATGTCGAGTTTGTGGCCTACGACGTGGAGGATGGAACCATCCGGCTCAATCTGCTTGGCGCTGACGGGCAGGTCACCTGGACCGGCACGACGAACGTGCAGGCCGGTGCGCAGCAGGTCTGCCGATTCCTGGTTCCGGGTTTGACACTCGGCTGCACGTACAACTTCGGGGTCAGAGACGAGGTCGGCAACGTCTGGTCCGCCCCCGGTGTCACGGTACAGGCGTTTGCCGCCGAGATGATCCGGATGTCGCTGGATGGGGTCACGCTGTCGTTCAACAGCCTCCCCGAACGCGATTACGAGATCCAGTGGACGGAGCGGCTGGGTACGGACTGGCGAACGGTGACGAACGTGCTGTCGCAGGGCGACCGCACCCGTGTCCTCGTTCTGAACCCCGCTCCGCAATCGCCGTCAGGCTTTTTCCGAATCCAGTTGAGGTAGTGAGACCTTTCGTTATTGAATTTCTTGGCTAAATGGGGCTTGCTGGCGGGCGTCATCTGCATTCCTCTTTTGACGTGCAAATTGTCTGCTGCGGATGCGGCGGGTCTGGCGACGCTTTTTGCGCCGGAGGTGTCGGTGTCGTGTTTTGCCGCTGCGGCGGAGGAGAACGGGCAGGTCTGGTTGCGCTGGACGACCGAATCTGCGATGGGTTCGGGCGCCTATCGGGTTCTGCGTCAGCGTCCGGAGGGTTCATTGGAGCCGGTCGGAACCGGCTACCTGCGGCTCCGCAGCGGTGAGGAAGCGTGCGCCTACGAATGGCCTGACCCCGCTGCGCACGAAGGCGAACCCGTGCGGTATGTGCTGATGTTCCTGCCGCGTGGAGGCGGCGAACAGCAGGCGGCGCAATGGGAGGGCGTCATCGCGCGGGAGCGGGCGGCTCCGTCGCCGGCGTCTGCTGCAGTAGCGGCCACCTCGCTTGAGGCTCCCGTGCCGTTGACGTTGCCCCAGGCTTGGATTGGAAACGGTCCCCGCGTACGCACCTGGTCCGATGGCGAACCCGCTGACCGCGTGCGGTTGAGTCTGCGGGAGGCGGGTGTCTACCGGGTCACGGCCCTGGAACTGGCGGAGGCCGGCGGCTGGGATGCCGCCGAAGTGGCGACCGCCATCGCCACGACAAACCTGAGCA
Source organism: uncultured Verrucomicrobiota bacterium (assembly GCA_964404035.1). Lineage (GTDB taxonomy): Bacteria > Verrucomicrobiota > Kiritimatiellia > CAIKKV01 > CAITUY01 > CAMBRF01. Next base: position 4,193 of record CAYOIT010000227.1, read on the forward strand.
TGAACTGCCAGGGCGAACCCGTGGCCTGGATGGCCGATGACGGTGCGCTGCTCTTCTACGGCGTGCCCGCCGTGTCCCTCTTCGCCCCTGAGAATGTCTACTGGGTTGAGCCGGGGCGGGGAACGAACCTGGCGCGACAGGTGATGGTTGCGCAGACGCCCGCGACCACCAATGCATGGTTTGCCGACGTGATCACGCGTCAGGGCACCAATCACCTGACACGGGTCAGTTACAATTCGCGGACGGACTTGCCGTTCGTGGCGTTTGGATTCCTCGCGAACGGCGACAGTTTGACGCTGAAGGAGACCTTGGTCGACTGCGCCCCGGGAGTCTGGAGTGGAACGGTGACGGCCAACTTGTTGTCGTACTATGAAGTCGGAACAGACGCGCACCAGGTGGAGCTCTCCCTCGGCGGCACGACGGTCGGCACGGCGTCCTGGTCCGGGGAACGGTCCATTTCATCCACCTATCCGTTTTCATCCACGAACTTGGCCAATGGCGTTGCATACCTGAGACTTGCGAATGTCGCGCCCGATCCGCCTTGGGACGTCACCGATTATACCCGCTTGCTCTGGATGTCATATGGCATCTCCTACCCCCGCCGCTACCGCGCGCGAAACGAGGCCCTGCGATGCACCGGTGGTGCCGGCAACACCGTGTCCATCTCCGGATTTTCCACGAACGACGTCATGGTGCTGGATGTGACCACGACCCGCGCATCCGTTGTCGTCGATCCGGTCAAGTTGACATGCGACGGTGCGGTCGGCCGATGGGAAGCGGCCTTTCCCTGTGGCGGTGACGGGAGGGTGTATCAGGCCTTTTCCAGGTCCGGCGGCATCAAACATCCGGCGGTTCGCGGCGTTCGCGACGTAGACTGGTCGTTGTCGGCAAACTCCGCCGAGCATGCGATTCTTATCCCGCCCGAGGGTTGGTGCCGCGGTTTCCGCGAGGCCGTGCAGCCGCTGGCCGATTACCGCAACGCGAAGGGGATACGGACGACAGTCGTGAATGTGGAGGCGCTCTATGATGCCTTCAGTCACGGACTGGTCGATCCGCTGGCGATTCGGACTTTTTGCGCGACGGTTCATTCCAACGGACTGAAGTACCTGCTGCTGGCCGGAGCCGGCGCGGTCGATTTCAAGCACCTGCGCCTCTCCGTCAACGACTACACCGCCTGCCTGATACCCTCCCTGATCGCCGGTCAGCGTTTCGCGAGCGGGGAGGACATGACCGTGGCGATCGACGGCGCGCTGGGCGATGTGGATGGCGATGGTGTGCCGGATGTGGCTGTCGGACGGATGCCTACCACCAGGACGCAGGAGGTGGCCGTGGCCGTGCAAAAGACGATCACCTATGAAAACGGACTGCGCTGGAGGCGGCAGGCTTTGGTCACGGCCGACTGGGACTGCACGGGAATTTCAGGCAAAGAGTACCCATTCCGCGCGGGAACGGACCGACTCGTCGTTCCCTTGTCAAGCGGCGGACGGACCGTCAAGACGTACTACACCAGCGACGTCAACGGCAGTCTGGAATCCGTGAGGGTGGACCATCTCCTTCCTGACTTGGTGGTGGGGGCGGGCCTTTTCCACTTCTTCGGACACGCGAATGAACTCCGTCTCGGCTATCGGTCCGCAAACCAGAGTCTGCTGCGCAACACCGACATTTCCGTTTCCAACTGGCAGAAACCCACGATCGCCGTGCTCATCTGCTGCCTCCCGAACCGTTGGCATTCGCCGTACACCTCAACCCCGAATGGCTTCCTGCCCTACGGCCTGTTCGCCGCCGGCACCGGATTTGTTGCCGGCCTGGGCTCCACCGGATACATGCTGGGCAAAGAAGGCGAGGATCTCGCGGTCAGCCTCTACTCGGGCGGCGGTGTGCCGGGAACGCGGCGGCTGGGCGACATCTGGCTTCGCGGCATGCGGCACATGGCGGGTTCCACGCCATCCGAACGGCTTCTGTGCTACAGCCTCATCGGCGATCCTGCGCTGGTGTTCGCCTGCACACCGCCGAACCCCGGCACCGTGATACTCATTCCGTAAGATTGGATGGAATCATGAAGCGAATCAAGCGCAAGACAGAAGTGGTGGCACGCTCCGTGGCGGGGGCACACCTGCTGATTCCTCTCCACGGGACAACGAAGAGCGTGTATACGCTGAACACAACCGGATGTCGGCTTTGGGAGATGATCGCGGAACCGCGGGTGATAAACGAACTCGCCTCCGCCCTGGTCGACCAGTATCACATTCCGCACGAAACGGCCCTGCGCGATGTCGAAGCTTTTCTAGAAGACATGAGGCGGATGAAACTGATCGAGGAAGCGGATTAAGCGAATGCGGAAATGTTCGATGTTCGTTTTCAGTTGCTTGTGAAGATAAGAACGGGTACCATCATAACGTAACTGGCTTTAGGCGAATGCAGTTGAGAGGAGACGGCATTATGGGTTCGTTTGATGATTCTGAAGACACCGCGTATGAAGCTC
>CAYOIT010000228.1:0-6630 GCA_964404035.1 uncultured Verrucomicrobiota bacterium
TCCGGGAAAGCGCGCATACCGGCCGCCACGGCGATGGCAAGATCGTCGTGACGGAGGCCGTCCTGGCCATGGACATCCGCACCGGCGAGACCGGCGACGCGATCCTCTGAGCGAATCAGAAGGCCACCGCCAATGGAGTGGCCTTCATTTGGCGGGGATGATCGACGTCAGGTACAGCGCCAGACGCACCAGGTCCTTCATGGCGCCGACGGAAATGGTGGCGCCGGTGATGCCGTCGATCCGGCGGTCAAGGGCGCGTCGCCCGGTGAGTGACGCGCCCTCGAATTGACGGGTGAACGATGGCGCCCGGATCTCACGGCCGCGACTCTCGCGATAGACCAGGACTTCCGTTCTTTCCACCTGCCCTTCCCGAATGACGAAGCCCACCGTGATCTCGCGTGTTTTGCCCCGCCCCTCAAGAACCCACACGGTTTTGCCCTCCGCGTGCCAGTAGCGGATCTCCTGGTGCGCATAGGGATGCCCCAAGATCTCGCGGACCGCCGTTGACAAGGGGCCCGCGAGAAGCAGTACGGCCGGCGCGGGCGGATCGGTGAACTGCGCCGCGACAAAGGCGTCCGTTGGGGGGGGGCGAGCCCCCCCCAACGTCGTTGTTGCGATCAACAGGCTGAGCGCCACACCCAGCCGCGCGGCGGCCTTAGAACTCATACCCGAGTCCCAGGTTGACACCGTTCTGGTTCCGGCCGCTCTCATTGTCCTGCCATTGGTAGTCTACCTTGGCCACCACCTGCTCATGCGGCCACCAGTTCACGCCTGCATCCCACTGACGCTTCCCGCTGACCGTGGCCCCCGCGCCGGCCTGGTTGTCCCATTCGTTGTAGCGGGCAAAGAGGCCAAGGGCCTCGGTGATGCGGTAGGACGGTTCAAGATACCAGCCGTACTGGCGGTCGGCGTCCATGGATTCCGGGCCGTCACCGTTCAGGGTCCACTCCGCGTACAAGGCCCGCAGACCCATCGGTCCCCGACGGAGATCCGCATGCAGTTCCCCCAGCCAGGCGCTACCCGCCTCAGGATCGCCGCTCTGGGTGATGTCGCTCTGGTATTGCACCGCCCCGCCCACGACCACCCCCGCGGCGTTCCATTTCAAGGCCAGCGTGGCCGCCGGATCAGAGGCTTTGGCGCCGGCCCCGTTCTGGCGTCCGGCGCGCACCCCGTACGTGCTTCCGGTGGACGTGTTCAGACCGGAATGCAGATAGGCCTCGTACCCCCACCCCGCGCCCAGATCGCCCTGCAGGCCCGCGCCGATCTCCCGCCACGTGGTGGGCAGGATCTGGTTTTCCACGGGATTTCGCTCGACGCCGTAGAACCGCGGCGGTTCATGGGTCTGATTCATCAGTCCCACCGGCACCAGGAACAGTCCGGCCCGGGCCAGATGCCGCTCGGTCAGGTCGAAGTCAAGATACGCCTGTTCCATTTCCACTTCGCCGGGTTTGTCTGGCCCCGAAAAAGCGTGTTCAATCTCAAGCTCCGAGTTGAACCGGATGCGGTCATTGAAATCGTACCCGAAGAACATGACGAACCGATGCAGGTCCGTCTCCTCCTTGTCCGCGGCACCGCCGTCACCCGACAGGTTGTTGTAGTGCGCTTCGCCGTATCCGTGAATCTGCACGCCGTTCCACAACGGGCCCGGCGAACGGTCGGCGGTGAGCTGGCTGACCTGCTGCTCGAGTTTCTCCATCCGCTGGGTGACCGCGTCGGCCTCGGCCCGGCAGACTCGGCACACTCCGATGAGGATGCCGGTCGCGACGGCCGCGATGTGTACTGTTGTTCTCTGGCTCATGTGGTTGCTCCCTTGTTCCTGTCTCACATTGTTCTTCTGATTGTCGGTTAATGCGCCCCCGCCGTCCGGCTCCTCCGCCGGATACAAGCATTCGTTGCGCTCGCGCTCTTCACTCTCGACCTTCGGTCCGCAAAGCCGTGCCGTTAGTCTCCCATCGCACGCACCTCCCCCTTGTGCCGTCTTCACCAGGAAAAAGAAAAGGGAACAGAACGCCCTGTGCGTGCTGTTCCCTGGCTGGCTTGGAGCTGGCTGGGGTGAAGAGGGCCTGTGTCGATACCTACTTGTTCAGAATCAGCTTCCCGTTCTTCGTTACGAGGAGCCGGTAGAGCTCGCTCCGATGACGAATCTGGACTTCCCGCCGGTCGGCAAACAGTTGCGCCGAATCGATCACCCTGATCTTGTCGAACGGCCCCGGCGGCTGGCGGGCGTCCATCCGGCGTTCCTCTGGCTGCTCCGGCATGTCATTGTCCCCCCCAAGGCTTCGGCCCGGGGCGGGCCAACTGGGCCTCCACGGCGTCCACCACGTCCTTGGCATCGGGCTTCACCGACGGGGCGAAGCGCTGCACAACCCGGCCCTCCCGGCTGACGAGGAACTTGGCGAAGTTCCATGCGATTTCACCGCCCCACCCGCCGTTGGTCTCCGGCGACGTCAGGAACTGGTAGAGGGGACACTGGTCCCGGCCCTTGACTGAGACCTTGGCGAACAACGGAAACTGCACCTTGTAGCGGGTCGTGCAGAACGCCTTGATCTGCGGTCCGGTGCCTGGCTCCTGGGCGCCGAAGTCATTGGCCGGGAAGGCCAGAATGACCAGCCCCTGCCCGGCGTACTTGTCGTGCAGGCCTTGCAGGAGCGAGTATTGCGGGGTCAGCCCGCACTGGGAGGCCACGTTCACGATGAGGAGCACGTTGCCGCGATAGCGGCTCAGCGCCACAGCGCTGCCATCGATGTCGTGCACAGTGAAATCGAGGACGGACGACATGGGGCGGTTTCCGGCCACCGCGTGGGCGGGTGGCGTTGTCGTTTGAGCGTGCACGGTTACGCACGCCACGCCGATCGTCAGTGAGACACACAACAGCCATCGGGACATTTTCGGTTTCCTTTCCTGTTCGTTCATAAACGTCACCCGAGAGACGAGCCGTTATCGGTCCCGCGCCGGCGGGCCGAACGACGGCGGTTTCCCGCAGCCCGTGCAGCCGGCGCACCGCCTTCCCCCCCTGACGCTGCGATACACCCCCCAGGCCAGGCCGACCGCGGCCGCCAGGACAATCCCCCCTGTGATGACCCTCTCAAGCATCGCGCGCCTCCCCTCGTTACACGAACCATCGTCCGATCTGATACACGGCCGTCGTCACCACCCACGCCAGCACGGTGAGTCCCACAAACTGGAACAGCGCCCACTTCCACGAATTGCTCTCGCGCCGTGTCACCGCAATCGTAGCCATGCAAGGCGCACTGATCAGGCAGAAGAGCATGATGCAGAGCCCCGTCAACGGCGTGTAGTTGGCCTGCAGTTTCTCGCGCAACGTCAGGGACTCCTCGTCCTGCGCATCGCCCAGCGAGTAGACGATGCCCATCTGACTGACAAAGACCTCCTTGGCCGCAAAGGCGCCCACCATGGCCGTGGAGATCTTCCAGTCAAAGCCGCACGGACGCAGAAGCGGCTCCAATGCCCGCCCGACGCGGCCCATCAGCGACGACTGCAGACCCGCCTCGGCCTCGGCGTGTGCGATCCGGGCCATTTGATCGGTCCTGGCCTCGTCAGACAGGCCGGCTTGATGCCGGACCGCGTCCCGTTGCTGCGCAAAGCCGAGCGTGCGCGCCGCCGGGAGGCCCGGCCACTGCTGCATCGCCCAAAGCAGGATGGAGATCCCCAGGATGACCGTGCCGGCCTTCTTGAGGTAAGCGCCGCCGCGGTTCCACATGTGCAGCCCGACACTCCTGAACGTGGGCATCCGGTAAGGCGGCAGTTCCATCACGAACGGCGGTGACTCGCCGCGCAACACGGTCATCTTGAGCAACTTGGCGCTGACAATCGCCAGCGCGATGCCGATCGAGTAGATGATCCACAGCATGGGCGCCTGCCACACGTGCGGGAAGAACGCCGGAATGATCAGCGCGTAAATCGGCAACCGCGCGCCGCAGCTCATCAGCGGCACGACCAGCATCGTGGTCAGGCGGTCCTGCCGGTTCTCCAGGGTCCGCGTGGCCATGATCGCCGGGACCGAGCAGCCAAACCCGATCAGCATCGGCACGAAGCTCTTGCCGTGCAACCCCATCGTGTGCATGAGGCGGTCCATCAGGAAGGCCGCCCGGGCCATGTACCCGCTGTCTTCCAGGATGGCGATTGCCAGAAACAGCAGCAGGATGTTCGGCAGGAACACCAGCACGCCGCCCACGCCCCCGATGATGCCGTCCACGATCAGACTGCGGAGGAGACTCTCCGCGCCGGCCGGCCAGAGCCCGCCGATCGCTCCACCCAGCCAGGCGAAGCCCCCCTCAATCCATTCCATCGGCGGACCGCCCAGCGTAAAGGTCAGCTGGAACACCAGATACATCAACCCGAGAAAGATCGGCAGGCCCAGCGCACGATGGGTGGCGACGGCATCGATGCGGTCGGACATCGTATGCCTCGACTCAACGGTGCTGCGCACCGCTTCCAGGCACGCCCCCGAGATGAACCCGTAACGTCGCTCGGCGATCAGCGCCTCCATGCTGTCGCCCAGCAGCGCCTCCAGGTGCCGGGTCGTTTTGTTGGCAGCGGCAATGAGTTCGGGATGGCCGAGTTTCTCGCGCAGTTCCGAGTCGCCTTCCAGAACCTTGAGCGCCACCCAGCGTGGCGGCACACCGGCGAGGCCCGCGCCCGTCTGCTCGATGAGCTGTTGCAGCGTGGCGATCCCGGCCTCGATCTCCGGGCCGTAGTTCAAGTGCAGCCCGGCGGCGCCCCCGGGGTCCTGGGCGACCTCCACGGCGGCGGCGAGCAAGGCCTCCATACCGGTCCCCTTGGGCCCGACTGTCGCGACAATCCGCGTCCCAAGCAGTTTCTGGAGCAGTGCGAGATCGAACTCGAGCCCCCGTTGGGCCGCCATGTCCGCCATGTTCAACGCCAGCACCAGGGGACGGCCCAGTTCCATGATCTGGACGGCCAGGTAGAGGTTCCGTTCCAGGTTGCTGGCGTCGAGGATGTCGATCACCACGTCCGGGCGCTCATGAATCAGAAAGTTGCGGGCCACCAGTTCCTCGGGCGAATAGGCCGTCAGACTGTACGTTCCGGGCAGATCGACAACGGTGATCCGGGTCCGGCCCGAATGGCAGACCCCTTCCTTCTTTTCCACCGTCACGCCGGGGTAGTTGCCCACATGCTGCCGGGCCCCGGTCAGGGCATTGAAGATCGTCGTCTTACCCGCATTGGGATTGCCCGTCAGGGCAACCGTCATCAGCCGGCGTTCGGCGGTCATGCACGTTTCGTTCTGCCGTAGTTTGTTTGTCATGCCGAACTTTCTTTCCAAAAAAACCCTGCTAGGCGCTGGCCACCGCCACGGCCCGGACCAGCACTTTGGCCGCCATCCCCTGCCCGAGCACCAGCCGGGTGCCCAGCACATCCAGGATCACAGGCCCGGAGCCGATGGCGATCACGTGCGCCGACATCCCCGGCGTCAGGCCCATGGCGCACAGGCGGGAGCGCAGCCCCTGCCCGGCGTCAACGGCCGACACGCGGATCCGCTGGCCTGGCCGCGTGTGGGTCAATGGAATCAAGGGGGTGTTCATGGACGCCTGGCGGGGGTCACACCGGTTCGATGCGGATGAGGCTGGCTTCTTCCTTGCGCAGCGTCAGATGATAGCCCTTGATCTTGACCTCCATGGGATCGCCCAGCGGCGCAACGCGCTCCACTTCCACGAGGGTTCCCGCCGTGGCGCCCATGTCGAGCAACCTCCGCCGGATCCCCCCGCTGCCGGTGATCGTGACAATCGCGGCCTTGTTGCCCGGCTTTAGAGAGTCCAAGGTGCTCGATCCTTCTTTGTTTGCGGTCTTCGTCACATGCCTGCTCCTGACGTCGTCGAGAACCAGTTCCACACACTTTTCGCACTTGCCGCTCTTCGTCTCGTTGTGGCACGAATAGCCGAACCCCTTGATCCACTTATTGCCGCCGCGCGGACACCGATCCACGAACTCGACGAACGCCACAAAGCGCTCGAGCACGCCCTCAGGGATGGCATGCTCCATCCTGCAGGCCGCTGCATCAGCATCGACCGCCCCCACCGCCAGCACTTTCACAAAGAAATCCCGCAACACCTCGTGGCGGCGCGCAACGTCCTGGGCGACCGTCCGACCCTTGTCCGTCAACGTGATCAGGTCGTAGGGGGCATAGTTGATCAACTTGCGGTCCGCCAGGGCATGCAGCGCGCCCGTCACGGAGGAGCGTCCGACATTCAGGCGCTTGCCCACGTCCTTCGCCCTCGCCACCTGCTTCTCCTGCACAATCCGCAAGATCGCCTCAAGGTAATCCTCCAAGCTTGCGCTCAGGGCCATCGTGTCGCTAACGGTCATGGTCATGGTCTCCCACCCGGGGCTGTTCGCAGCCTGCGCCGCCCCCGGTATGCGTCTAAGGCAACAATGTACGCCTTGCCGAACATTCGGTCAACTGTTATCCGCGCCACTGTTATCCGCGGGGCTCCCGGAATGGCAGTGGAATGCTCTTTCCTGATGCGGCATGACTCTGGAAGAGTCTCACCACGGACGGACGGTCACACACCCCGGCCGGTCACGAGAAACACGGAATAGTCGCGGCTCCCCCCGCCGGGCGCCGGCCGCACAATCCGATGGGCCTCGCGG
>CAYOIT010000229.1:0-6480 GCA_964404035.1 uncultured Verrucomicrobiota bacterium
CCATGACGCGCGGTCCCGGGCGCAGGACCAGGTTATTGTCGAAACCGTCGTAAACCCGGCCGGTTTGCACGGCTTTCACGCGACCCCAGCCGGACTGTTGCAGGATCGTCTGGCGGACGGGCCGGTTTGCCGCCATGAAGAAGCAGAAGATGATGTCGGGGTTCTGAGCCAGGACCCACTCGCCGGAAACCTGGAAGTAGTCACGGTCGATCGCATCGCCGATATGGCGGCCCCCGGCGAGGGTGACCAGATCCGCGAGAAACCCATTGCGGCCGGCGGCGGTGAGCGGATCGTTCCAGATCAGCACCAGCACACTGGGTCGTTGCGTGAGGGATGCGGTCCTGGCGCGCACCTCCTGAATACGATGCTCCAGGTCGGCGGTCAGCGCCTGGGCCTGTTCCTCGTGGCCGACATACCGGCCCACGGTCTGGATCGCGGGGGGGATGTCGGCCAGACGAGTGCATTTGATGCGGGCGTGCTGAAGCCCCGCCCGGCTCAGTTTTTGCCCCATCGACTCGTCGGCGATGTCGGTATAGAGCACCATGCCGGGTTTGACGGCAAGAATCCTTTCGATGGACGGTACGCCGAAGTCGCCGACCACGGGGGTCCTGGCCACGACGTCGGGCGGAACATCGCAGGCGGAGGTCCGCCCCACCAGTTGATCGGCCGCGCCGACCGCACAAACGATTTCAGTGATGTTGGGGGCCAGGGAGACCACACGCACCGGGCCGGTTGCCGGCGGAGGGGTGGGGGCCACGGGTTTGCAGCCAGCGATCAAGACTGAAAGGAAGAGTAGCGAAAGACGATGAAGAAGGGGCGAGACTCTCGCCGGCATGCTCCCAGTACGGCGGGCACTACGCTGCCCGCCGATGCCGGGCGACGTAGCGCCCGGCCTACTGAAGGAGGTTTCCGCGAGAGGCCGGGAGAGCCGTCGCCACAGAGGCAGAGGCAGGAGTGTCTTCGGCACAGTCATCGGATGAAGTACCCCGATACGCGCCACTCACCGTTGGTTTCAAGCATCATCGTGGCGGTTTCAAGGGCAGATTTCTTGTTTTCGAAGGCGGAGTCGTACTGGATCAGGACATAGTGTCCGTCCGGTGCTCCCGGGAGGGTGGTGGCCAGTCGGGCGGTCTTCACCTTTCGCGACAGGTTGCTGCCCATGGGGGCACGGAAGGCCGTCATGGAGGACGCCCACTGGTCACAGGGAACGGCCGCGCGGAAGAACGCGGCCGCGTGATCCCAACTGCCGGTGTAGTTGCCGGAATCCACCAGGGAGAGCCATTCCCCTGCCGCCTTGATGCCGGCTTGCGCCTCGGGTTTGTCCGATTGATCCATCCAGCCGCAGCCGACCACCAGCATGGCCACAACCACGCAACCCATCCAAACATGCACTCTCATTTCAGTTCTCCAGAAGAATGCGTCAAGTATTGCTTGGCGCGCGGCAAGGTCAAGCTGTTCTTCACACTCCCTCTCGCCTCCGTGCGGGCGATGTGGTAAAGGCGGGGTATGAACAACTTTTTGAAAGTGACAAGCGGTGTGGTAATTCTGGCGGTGGGCATGATCGTTTCGGCGGCCGTGCTCTCCAAGTTCTTTGTTCGAATCCGGCATGAGCAGGCCATCACGGTGAAAGGCTATGCCGAGAAGGATGTGGTATCCGATATCGGCCAGTTCTCCTGCACGTGCCAGTCCCGCGGCACCAGCCTGGCCGAAGCCTTCGGCAAACTCCAGGATGGCAAGCGGCGGGTGACCGATTACCTTCGGGACAACGGTTTCTCGGAGAGTGAGGTCGAAACCGGGACGATCGGGACCGTGAAGGTCAGCAAACGGGATGTGCAGGGCAAGGAGACGAATGAAACCGAGTACTATGATGTGGCCCAGACGCTGACCGTCACCTCCACCAATGTCCTCCACGTTCGTCAGGTGGCGACCGCCATTACCGATCTCATCAAAGAGGGGTTGGATCTGAGCGCGTCACCACCGGAGTTCTATGTGTCCGACCTGAAGGATACCAAGCTGGAACTATTGGCCGAGGCGACCGCCGATGCCTACAAGCGCGCCGTAACCCTGGCCGAGAGCAGTCACGGTAAAGTGGGTGCCTTGATGTCGGCTCAGCAAGGCGTTTTCCAGATTACGGCCCGTCATTCCACGGATACTTCGGGCTATGGCATGTACGACACCGCCACCATCGAGAAGACCGCCAAGGCGGTGGTGACGTTGGATTATGCGATTGAAACCGACAAATAGAGGCGCCGGGCGCATCTGCGAAGGGGTGCAGTACGGCCGGCGCTACGCCGCCGGCCGGGGCGGGCGACGTAGCGCCCGCCCTACTGGCGTTCGCCTAGGTCCGTCGGTTCCAACTGGCTCCTGCCGCGAGGTGCACCTGCTCGCAGATGCGCTTTATTGTAAGGAAAATGCATGACAAGGGCTGGATGTGAAAGTATGTTCCCTCTCGAACGTTCTGGCCGACATTGAAGGAGTCATCATGAAGAAGAATCTGCTGTGTGCGGTATGGGTTGTGTTGAGTCTGGGGTTGGGCGGCTGCGGGTACAACCGCATCCAATCGACTGATGAGCAAATCAAGGCGAGTTGGGCGGAGGTGCTCAATCAGTACCAACGGCGGGCGGATCTGGTTCCCAGCCTGGTCAATGTCGTCAAGGGCTACGCGGCCCATGAAAAGGACATTCTGGTCCGCGTGTCGGATGCCCGGTCGAAGGTGGGTTCCATTCAGGCGACCCCCGAATTGCTCAACGACGAAAAGGCTTTTGCGAAATTTGCGGCAGCACAGAAGGAGCTTTCCGGCGCTCTGACCCGTTTGCTGGCGGTCGCCGAAAACTATCCCCAACTCAAGGCGGATGGCGTGTTCCGGGATCTTCAGGCCCAGCTGGAGGGCACCGAGAACAGGATCGCCGTGGCGCGCAATCGTTACATCCAGGCGGTCCAGGAGTACAACGTGACGGTTCGCTCGTTTCCCGCCAACATGACGGCGAAATACTTCAAATACGGCACCAAGCCCACTTTTGCCGTGGAAAACGAGCAGGAACTCGCCAAGCCGCCGCCCGTCAGTTTCGAGTAAGCCGGTCTACTTGCCATGCTGCGACGCCGTCATCTTCTTTGGATCATGCTGTGGATGGGGCTGGCCGGTGCTGCGTCGGCGGTGCTACCCGTGCCCGCTCTGCAACGTCGTGTGACCGATCTCACCGCCACCCTTAGCGAGGGACAGTGCCAGGAACTGGAGGCGTTGCTGCAGCAGTTCGAGGCCAGGAAGGGGGCCCAGATTGCCGTGTTGCTGGTGCCCACCACCGCGCCTGAGGCCATTGAGCAGTTTGGCATTCGGGTCGTTGAACAGTGGAAGTTGGGGCGGAAGGGGATTGACGATGGTGTCCTGCTGCTGGTCGCCAAACAGGATCGGGCCGTCAGGATCGAGGTAGGCTACGGACTCGAGGGCGTACTGCCGGATGCCATCGGCAAACGGATCGTTGAGGAAGTGATCGTGCCCGCTTTCAAGCAGGGCGATTTCCGGGGCGGCATTGAGGCGGGGCTGCGCCGTGTCATGGGCGTGATCGAGGGTGAGGCGTTGCCCCCACCGGCTCGAACGGCCGCCCGTGCGAAGGGCATAGGGGATTGGGTGCCCTTTCTGATTTTCGGAATTCCTATCGGGGGACAATTGTTGCGAATGGCTTTGGGCCGGCTACCGGCGGCTGGATTGGGCAGTGGGGCGACCGCCTTGATTCTCTGGCTGATCAGCGCGCCGGTTGTGGTCATCGTCGTTGCCGCCTTCTTCGTTTTTATCTTCATTTTTGGGAATTCGAGTGGTGCGGGATATGGGGGCCGCAGTACAGGTGGCGGGGGGTTCGGCGGGGGAGGGTGGAGCGGCGGTGGCTCCGGTGGCGGATTCAGTGGCGGCGGTGGAAGTTTTGGTGGCGGTGGCGCTTCAGGGCGATGGTAGAAGGAGTTTGATCCATGGACATCTGGCGCATCGTGCGGCATCTATGCACGCCCCAGTGGGCGACGCGGCGGGCCTTTCCCCGGCAGAGCCTGAAGGCGATCGAAGAGGCCGTCCGGCGGAGTGAAGGCTTGCACCGGGGGGAGATCCGTTTTGCCGTCGAAACGTCCCTGGAACTGCCGTCGCTTCTGAGGGGTGAAATGGCCGCCGCCCGCGCGCAGGACATCTTCTCCCGCCTGAGGGTTTGGGATACGGCGGAGAACAACGGCGTGCTGATTTACCTGCTGATGGCCGACCGCGATGTAGAGATCGTCGCGGACCGTGGCGTCCATGAGCGGGTTGGTGCCCCGGGATGGGAGCAGATCTGCCAACGGATGGAATCCGCCTTTCGCGCCGGCCGGTTCGAGGCCGGTGTGATCGAGGGCATTGAGGCGGTGACGGGGATCCTGGCCCGCGAGTACCCGGCCTCGGGTGCAGGAACAAACGAACTGCCCAATCGGCCCGTGATGCTCTAATCGATGGGACTGCCAGGCTGGCTATCGCCATGGGAGGGCGCGTCTGTTGCGCAAGGTGGGGATCACCCGCAACCCGGCGTGGCACGGGTTTCCAACCCGTCGCCCAGGCTACCGGGCAAGCGAACGAAGAGAAGAGGCTACGGGTGAGACACCCGTGCCACATCCAGGAAGATACACGCTAAAACATGGATGTTTTCCGAAAGGCCTCTGACAGTCGACAGCCTTCAGCCTTGAATACAGGAAAGGGAGTTCAACGATGGAAATGAAAGAGAAGCGCAGGACACCATGACCCCCTTGAAAAAGGCCGTCCTGGCCCTCCTGTTGCTGGTTCCTGCGCCGAGTGTTGGGGTGCTGTTCGGCATGGTCATTTTCCCCAACTCGACGGCCGGGGTCGTATTGTTCGGACTGAGCAAGTTGTGGCTGTTTGGGCTGCCGGTGCTCTGGCTCAGGTTTGTCGAGCGTGAGCCCTTCAGCTTCTCGCCGCCGCGACATGGCGGGTTCATGCCGGGAATGCTTTCAGGGCTGCTTCTCTCCGGGATCATTTTCGCCCTGTATTGGACGATGGGGGAGTCTTTCATCGACAGGCGCCTCGTGACGGAGAAACTGATGGCGGTCGGGTTTGGATCCCCTGCCAAGTACGCCGTCGGCACCGTGTATTGGGTGCTCGTCAATTCAGTCCTTGAGGAGTACGTGTGGCGATGGTTCTGCGTCACGCAGTGCGAACGGCTCCTGCCGAAACGGCTGGCCGTGTTGGGTTCCGCATTGTTCTTCACGCTGCACCACGCGGTGGCGATGGCGGTCTACTTCAAGACGATCGCCGTGGTGCTCTGCTCCATCGGGGTCTTCCTCGGCGGCGCGATCTGGTCGCTGATGTACCTCCGATACCGGTCAGTCTGGCCGGGTTATGTGAGCCATGCCATCGTCGACTTGTGCATCTTTGGAATCGGGGCGGCCATTCTGTTTGGAGCGAAATGACGGGCTTGAGTCTGGGTGCCACAGGTTCTATAAGCCCTGTCGTGAGCCTGATACTGCGGCGCAAGCCGGCGGGGGAACATGTGCGGAACGGCAATCAGCCAGACCCTCATTGTGCCCTCGGCAATCCCTTACTCATCCCCAACGAAGCGAAGAGGCCACGGGTCAGGCACCCGTGCCACGTTCAGACAGAGACACGCCAAAAACGTGTAGGCTTTTTCGGGAAAGACCCTAAGATTCAGCCTGCAATTGGTGCTGGGTGGATTTGTGCTGGCGACGGCACACGCTCCCAATCCCGATAAAGACCTATGGGACGCCAGTGGCATAGGGACGCTATGAATAAGACAAATCGAATGATGATCGCGGTTATGATGGCCGGCGGCTTGTTGGCGGGAATGTCGGCGCAGGCCGCGAAAGAACCCTCGTTCCTCAAGAACGGTGACCGGTGGGTTTTGGTCGGCGACAGCATCACTCATACCGACACCTATCGACAACTCGTGTTGCGAGTGCTTCAACACTACCATCCCGAAGCCGATATCAGGGTCGGCAACAGCGCCGTCAATGGCGTCACCTCCGGTTTCCAGGAGCAACGTGAGTTCACCCCGACCGTGGTGACCATTATGCTGGGTATGAACAACATCATTCACGGCGATTTGCCCTATTCCTCTGACATGAAGAAGGAGATGGCGGCCTATCGGGGTGACATGATCCGTCAGGTTCAGAAATACAAGAAGTTGGGTGCCGAGGTGATTCTGATGGCGCCGACCTACACCGATGAGCGGGTGTTGACCTATTTCAATACCACCAGCACCCGCCGGTTTCTCGAGGGGTACGGAGCCGTGGTTCGGGAAGTGGCCGCTGCAGAGGGATGTCACTGGCTCCCCGTGGGCGAGGAAATGGAAGCCTTCCAGAACACGCTCGGGGCCAATCAGAACGTCCGACCTGATGGCGTGCATCCCTATGGGTACGGGCAGTATCAGATCGCCCGTTCGCTCTGGGAACACCTGAATGTCGCAGGGGATCTCAGTGGCAAGCGAGCCGTCCAGGACT
>CAYOIT010000230.1:0-6414 GCA_964404035.1 uncultured Verrucomicrobiota bacterium
TCTGATTCCCGGGCTTGCGCTTGCCACCGTCGCGGAGTAACGTTCCACAAGTTGTGTCTCCTTCTCCGCAGCCTGTTCTGTCATCAGGAGCCTGACCTATGCAAATGCGATTGTTCTCGTCTTTCCGCGTCTCAATGGTTCTTTTCTTGATTGCAGGCGTCCTGCATGCGGCTCCTTTCGCCAAACGCATCGAATTCCAACAACCCGACGGGACTGTCGTCCCACTGTGGGGAGAGGGCGATGAGTTCCAGGCCGTCTTCGAAACCCTCGAGGGGTACACGGTGGTGTTCGACCCGCCCACCAAGACCTACTTCTATGGACGGCTCTCCGCCGATGGGGCAACCTTGATCTCCACAGGCACTCCGGCCGGCGGCGGAAATCCGGCGGGGTTGGGACTGGCCAAGCACCTGCGCATCAACCGCGATGCGGCTAAGCAGCAGGCGGCGGCGCGTTACCAGACCTGGGACAAGGGCATGGAAGTCGCCACGCGGTGGAATGAGCTAAAAGCTACACGCCGGGCCATCGAAAGGGGCGTGGACCTCGCCATGGCGCCGCCCACTTTCACGACCACCGGAGGCAAGGCAGGACTCTGCCTGTTGATTGACTTCGATGATGACCCCGCCACCATACCCCAGGCCGAGATCTCCAATTTCTGCAATGGCGACACTTACACCGGGTACGGAAATAACGGCTCGGTAAAGAAATACTTTTGGGACAATTCCGCAGGCCTCCTGACCTACACGAACGTCGTCACGATCTACATCCGAATTCCCAATACACTCCATCCCAAGAGCTGGTACAACGACACCAGTCTGGATTGCGGAGATCAAGGCAACCTTCTGATCCGGGATGCCATCACGGTCATGAAGGCGTTGCCCAACTACACCACCGAGATTCTCCCGTTGTTCAGCGGGCTCACCGTGGATGGCGCCAATAATGTCCAGAACCTGAACGTCTTCTATGCCGGCGGGAATGGCAACGTCTGGTCGTATGGACTCTGGCCGCATTCCTGGTCGCTGTACAACGTGGGCTCACAGGAACTGTCGGCGGGCGGAAAGAAGGTCTACCGCTACCAGATCACGAATATCGGCAGTTCGCTCGAACTCGGCACCTTCTGCCACGAAAACGGGCACATGTTGTGCGGGTTCCCCGATATCTACGACTACGACTCGGACTCCAAGGGCGGCGCCGGCATGTTCTGCCTGATGAATTCCGGCGGCCATGGCGTGAACCCGGTCCAGGTCTGCGCTTATCTCAAGAAGGCGGCCGGTTGGGCGACCATCGTCGATCTGACCTCGGCCTCGGGATTGACGGCCTCCCTGACGGCATCAGCCGGTGGGGACTTCAACCATTTCTACAGATTCGCCAAGCCGGGGGTCTCGACGGAATACTTCCTGGTGGAGAACCGCCAGTCAACCGGACGCGACGACTCCCTGCCAGCCTCCGGAATTGCCATCTGGCATGCCGACGAACTGGGGGACAAAAACAACCAGAGCATGACGGCGAATGTCACCCATGCGAACTATGAACTGACGTTGGTTCAGGCTGATAACCTGTGGCATTTCCAGAACAACATCAATAGTGGCGACAGCCAGGACCTCTACTACAACGGCAATGCGGCCGCGGGATACGCCCACCGATTCGACGACACCTCGACACCGAATGCCCACTGGTGGAATGGCTCCAACTCCTTCGTGAATTTCAACAGTTTCAGCGCCAGCGCCGATACGATGACCTTTGTCGTCGGAAACGGCGCACCCATCAGCATGCTGGCCGTCACCCCCACCCTGCTGACCAACACCGTGAAGGTGGGCACCAACGCGGCGGCCCAGACCTTCACCATACGAAATGCCGGTGCCGGAGCCATGACCTACCAGGTCACCAACACCGCCGCCTGGTTGTCAGGCACGCCAGTCTCCGGCACCAGCACCGGTGAACAGCACACGATCACGGTCTCGTACAGCACCGCCTCGCTGACCGTGGGCACCCATACGGGCCAGATGGTGATCGTATCGGCGGAAGCCACGAACTCGCCCTGGATGCTTCCGGTCGTTATGACGGTGACCAGCAACTCGCCCACGCGCCCCGTTCTCTACAACTCCGGCGTCTCGAATGTAACACCGGTTTCAGCCGTGCTGCGGGGCACTCTGACTTCGACGGGCGGAGCTCCGACGACGGTCTGGGTCAGCCTGGGCGCGTCCGACGGAGGGTCCAATCTGACTTCCTGGACCACCACGGTGACCGGAGGCGTTCACAGCGTGGGGCTCGTGGGGATCGGCGTGAGCGGCCTGACCTCAAACACCCTGTACTACTACCGCTTCGGCGCCAGCAACGTTGCCGGCACAGCGTGGGCCTCTTCTTCCTCCAATTTCGTCACCACCGGCACTGTTCCCTACGATGTGGTGTGGACCAACACATCAAGTGGCAGTTGGACCAGCTCCTTGAACTGGCAGCCGAACAACGTGCCGGATAACAGTAATGAGAATGTGCGCATTTCCGGCATCAACAATAGCCTGACAGTGAGTTGCACCAATATCATCGCTCCGCTGACGATCCGGGACCTGACGGTCTCGAACCCGTATCCAGGTAAAACCCTCACCGTTCGACTGGCACCCGCTTCACCCGGTTCCACGACACGAATCCTCGGGAGCTGGAACAACGCCACCCTGGGCAGCAACAGTGTGGTTCAAATCGGGGGAACCTTCGCGGACTACAATGCCACGTACGTCATCACCAATAAGGGCGATTGTACCCTCACCGGCAACGGACGGATTCAGGCGGGGGGAATGGGAGGCGCACTTCTTAGATTCCAGGGAGGGTTCAGGAATGATCCGGACTCCTTTGTGGGGGTAAGCACCGGCGCCACCCGGGCGGTCATGCAGTTGAGTTTCGCCCTCAATCAGCCCGTCACCAATCTGGGAACCTTCCGGTTTGTATTCACAGGAACGTCCACGGCCTCGAACCTGGTGACCAAAGGCGTGATTATCGCCAGCTCCAATGTGCTGTGGAACGCCGGAACGATCATTACCGGGTCGGGCTCTTCGAACAGCCTCGGCTCGCCCTGGATGGACAGGTTCGACTGCGGCTTGATCAATGCGGGAACGATCATCAATTCCAACTTTGCGCCGATCCAGGCCCAGTTCCGCGTGTCCGGGCGCGGGGATCAACCCGTCCGGAATACGGGTACATGGAACCTGATCGGCGTCAGCAATGCCGGCTATCAGGTCATTGTGGGCACGAACGGCTTCGTCAATGACGGCGTCATCTCGTCCCGCAGCTCAAGCCTGATGAGCAGCAATGCCATCACCATGGCGCAGGGCGGGGCGGTGTTCTCCAATACCATCGCCGGAACGATCCTTGTGTTGACCAACCGTCTTCTCATTCAGGCCGATGTGCCGGTGAATCTCGGCACGAGCGTCATCCTGTCCGGCGGCACGCTGAGCTACCGGAGCAGCAACGGGGGGCCCGCCGGTCTCATGAATGCAGGTCCCATTGTCCTCAGCAATGGGGTGCTGGAGGCCTACGCAATCACCCTCTACGGCAGCGATGCAGCGCTCACGGGAAGCGGCGGTGTCACCGGTCTCGTCATGTGCGCGGCAGGTGCCCGGCTTGAACCCGATGCGCCGACGGGCGGCCGGCTGAAGATAAGCGGAGACCTGATCCTCAGCAATGCCGTAGTGACCCTGGACCTGCTCGCCTCTGGAGTGTGCGACCGCGTGACCAGCCCGTCGGCCTCCTTCGGGGGGACACTCATCGTCACCAATTCAGGCGCTGTGGTTCTCGGCGCAGGCCAGGTGTTCGACCTGTTTGACATCGGTCTCTCCACCGGAGTTTTTGACACCGTGGTGCTGCCATCGCTTGATGACGGCCTGACCTGGAACACGTCAGCCCTCTACACGAGTGGACAAATCACCGTGGAGTCAGAACCCGTGGAGGGGGGCATCGCGGCATCGCAGGCCGGCAACCTTTACCGCTCACCGGGCACCAACCTGGTGACCTGCCAGTTTGACTATCCCTCAAACAGCATTCTACTGAGTCTGCTCTGGCGCATCACGCCGCCACCGGGCTGGTCCGTCGAGAACCCCTCGGGTGATGGGGCGCCGGTGTCGACCAATAACGAGATCGTGTTCACAGGCGCATTGACCAACAACCCCATCCGCTTCACCTATGGGTTGGTGGCACCTGCTGCGGAGACCGTTCATGGACAGGTTTCAGCGACTGTCGAGTACTGGTTGAATGGAATGGCGAACCAGGTGTCCATACCGGTTCAACCGGACCCTCTTGTGATGAACCGTTCCCAATTGATCACGGTACAGTCCGGGTTCGGCACCCCAGTGCCTCCCGCTGGCTCCAATGTCATCCTCTATGGCAGCAATGTGCTTTGCCTGGTGGAGGATTCGCCGGTGGTGATGGGTTCCACACAGTACGTGTGCACCGGTTGGACGGGCACAGGAAGCTCGGGAGCCGGGACGGGCACGGAGACGACGATTTCGGTGACCGACGACTCGACCCTCACCTGGTTGTGGAAGACACAGTTCCAGTTGGCGACCACCTCGACCGTGGGCGGCGTGGTGGCAGGGGCAGAGGGATGGATGGACGCGTGGAGCACGAATACGCTGACTGCGATTCCGGGCACCGGGTATCACTTTACAGGTTGGTCCGGAGATGTGCCTGCCGAACAGACCGGCGCCAACCCGCTGATCCTTCCGATGGACCAGGCCAGGAACGTCATGGCCGTCTTCACCCTGAACACCTACACGATCACGGCGTCCGCCGGACCGCACGGCTGGATAACCCCCAGCGGCCCGGTCACCGTGCCCCATGGAAGTAACACGGTCTTCACGATCGGGGCGGACCCCAACCATCATGTGACGAACGTCGTGGTCGATGGCCTTTCAAAAGGCCCGACGAACGGCTGGACCTTCTTCACTGTGACGACGAATCACTCCATTTCGGCGGGGTTCGCCTCGGATACGTACCAGCTGACGGTGGGTAGTTCCCACGGAGGTGCGGTGCCGGCGGGAACCAACGTCTACGACTACGGCACAGTGGTTCCCTGTACCGTAACTAATTCCCCGATTCCGAACGGAACCACGCAATACGTGTGCACCGGTTGGACCGGGACGGGGAGCGCAGGGACGGGAACCGGTACCACCACCCAGGTCACCGTGACGAACCACTCGACCCTGACCTGGCAATGGAAGGCTCAGTTCCATCTGACGACAACCTCGACCGAGGGCGGCGTGGTCACAGGACCGGACGGGTGGCGGGATGCCGGATCCACAAACGTGCTTAACGCCATCCCGACGAACGGGTATCACTTTACAGGCTGGACCGGCGATGTGCCCGCGGGACAGACCAACGCGAACCCGCTATACCTGCCGATGGACCAGGCCCGTACCGTCGTGGCGGTCTTTGAACCAAACCCCTGCACCATCACCGCCACCGCCGGGCCGCACGGCTGGATCGCCCCCAGCGGATCGGTCTCCGTGATTTACGGGAGCAACGCCGTATTCGAGATCGGGGCGGAACCGAACAGCCATGTGACGAACGTGGTGGTCGACGGCCTCTCCAGAGGCGCGACAAATGCCTGGACTTTCTTCAACGTCACCACGAATCACTCGATTACCGCTTTGTTCATGGTGGACTCCTATTCGTTGACGGTGGCCAGCGTCTTTGGCGGTGCAGCGCCCGCGGGAACCAACGTTTACGATTACGGCACCGTGGTGCCCTGTAGCGTAACCAACTCGCCGGTTCCGAACGGGACCACGCAATACGTGTGCACCGGCTGGACCGGAACCGGGAGCGCAGGGATGGGCACGGGCACCACCACTCAGGTCACCATGACGAATGACTCAACCCTGATCTGGCAGTGGAAGGCCCAGTTCCGGTTGGCCACCACCTCGACCGTGGGCGGCGTGGTCACAGGACCGGTCGGCTGGCGGGACGCCGGCGCCACGAATGTGCTTAACGCCATCCCGACCAACGGCTATCACTTTGCAGGCTGGACCGGCGCTGTGCCCGCGGGACAGACCAACGCGAACCCGCTGTACCTGGCGATGGACCAGTCCAGGACTGTCATGGCCGTCTTCGCGTTGAACACCTACACGATCACGGCGGCCGCCGGACCGCACGGGTGGATCGCACCCAGCGGCTCAGTTTCCGTGATCCATGGGAGCAATGCCGTCTTCACAATCGGGGCGGAACCGAACTGCCATGTGACGAATGTGGTGGTCGATGGCCTCTCCAGAGGCGCGACGAATCGCTGGACCTTTACGAACGTGACCACCAATCACGCCATTTCGGCATCCTTCACGGTGAACTCATCCTCGTTGACGGTGGGAAGCACCCACGGAGGGGCGGTCCCCTCGGAAACCAATGTCTACGACTACGGAACAGTGGTGCCCTGCAGCG
>CAYOIT010000231.1:0-6073 GCA_964404035.1 uncultured Verrucomicrobiota bacterium
CCCACCAACGGCCAGGGCGCCATCTGGGCCAACTGGGGCAATACCGCCGCCAGCAACCAACTCGCCTGCACGACCAACGGGGCGACGTGGACGAACGGGTATATCGGGGTATGGCACATGGCAATGACAAATGCCGCCGGGCTGATACCCGACTCATCTGCAAGTCCGCATCATGGTACGAACTACAGCACAACCGTAACCACCGGCATGGTCGGCTATGGCCGGTCGCTGAACGGATCGGCGTGTATCGATGTGACGGGGGTCACACGCGCGGCCGGGCCGGTCACGTTCGAATACTGGCTCAGAACCTCATCGTCAGCAACACCCTTGTTTCTGACGGACTGCGAGTTAGGGCGGCTGGTCACCGGCATTAACAGTACGACCGCAGGAAAGGTGAGTTATTACGACGGCACTTGGCAGGCGGAAGTCGGTTCCGGCCTGAACAACGGGGTGTGGCATCACGTGGTCTTCTCGCTTCGTTCGGGGAATGGCACCATCAGTGTGGATGGTAGTGTCGGCGGCACAGGTATCACCTACACGGAGACCGCGATCGGCGGCACGGTGATCATCGGGGGACGCTACAGTCGCGACCTTTACCGGCTTACGGGCGATCTCGATGAGGTGCGGATCTCCACGGTCGCTCGCTCCTCCAACTGGGTCTGGGCCTGCTACCTGAACCAGGCCTCGAACACGGTCTTCAACAACTACGGAGCGATGACGGCGGCGGCGCCGTGGGTGCCGCAGATCCAGAACCGGGCCCCCTCGGGGTTGACGACGACTGGGGCGACGTTCAACGGGTGGCTGGTCAGCACCGGCACCTCGGCCACGTCCGTCTGCTTGCTCTGGGGCGAGAACCCCAACGCGTGGGCCCACACGAACTGGCTTGCGGGGGCCTGGACCAACGGCAGCTATCCGTCCACCCACCTCACGCTCACTCCGGACCGCACCTACTACTACACGTTCGGCGCCTTCAACGCGGCGACCAACGTGGTGGACGCGGCGCCGGTGAGTGTTCTCGCCGGCACGGTTGCGGTGAGGGCGAGCCGGCGCGAGAGCTCGGCAGAACAACCCGGCGCGTTTGTGATCTCCCGCCCAGCCACGGCCACCAACGGCGCGCTCGCGGTGCATTACACCCTCGGCGGCACAGGGGTCAATGGCGGGGACTATGATCAACTCGAGAGTCCGGCGGTTATTCCCCCGGGAGCGTCCGAGGTCCGTCTGCCTGTTGTTCCCAGCTTCTCCTTTGGCGACACGCGCCCCAAGATTGTGACGCTCTCGATCGCGCCGGGCACCTATGGGGTCGGATTTCAAAACAGCGCCACCATTGTCACGAGCGCGCAGTAGGGGCGGGAGTCATGAACGATCGCAGCGTGTTGGGGCGCGAAGGGGCGCGAGGGGCCGGGGCGCGAGGGGCCTGCCCTTGATAATTGACATTCACGTGTGAAACATCGTTGGCAAGCCCTCCCGCTGGCTGACTTCATGGCGCAGGACGATGACCCATTGCAGGACTCGAACGAGACGCGGTTCCGACTTGTTGCGTGGGCATGACGGGGGTGTCCGTCGTTTGCCTCGGGTCAGTAGGGTCAGCCCGAAACCAGAAAAGAGCACACTGCACAAAGGCGATAAGTGATGAGCCGAACAATCAATATTCTAGTTTCTAGGTCTGACCCGTGATGTCCGACCTACAGCGGATGAACGCGTGGACCCCGTAGGGCGGAAATCCGTTCCGCCGTCTAACAGCACCGAATCGGGGATGCGGCCGTGGAGCGGCGAGCAGCGCATCCTGCTATACAGTGAGCATGGCGGAGAGCGCGACTGGCAACTGCCGGCCGACTGGGCTGGCGCTACCGAGGTCGGCTACTATCCACTGACTGCCGCCGGCCGCGGAGAGCCCGAGCGGTTGCCGGTTCGGGGCGGACGGGTGAATCTCGCCCTGGCACCTGGCGCATCCGGTGTGATTGAAAGGCTAGGATAGAGGAAGACAGGAGAAAACAGGATGAATTATCGAAATCAGCAATCTGCACTTCGCTCATGGACGCTGCGGGGGCTCCTTGCCCTTGTCTACGTCAGCTTCTGCCTGTCCGTCCGGGCGGCCGAGAAAGCCCCGCTGCTTGCGCCAGCCTTCGCCGCCGGGGAGGTCGATTTCGGGGCCTGCCGGATATTTCGCGGGCCGGACACCATAGGGCCGGATGCCACAGAGCGGGCGCTCCGCGACATCCTGGGTCTTCCGGGCGCCCAACCCGGGGCAGGACGGGCGCTATTGGGGGATGGTCGGAACATGACCGGCGCGCCCCTGGCGATCTCCTACCTCCTGGTCTTCACGGACGAGCTGCCTGTTGGGAGCATCCTGATGAACCAGGCAGAGCGGATTCATGTGCTCAAGGCCGGGGTCACCGGTGAGATCAGCGTTTCGGCGGATGGGATCTGGCAGGAGTTGCCCAGGGCAAAGAGGACTGGCGGCAGTCTGAACCTGGCCACCGCCGCCAACGACACCAGGACCAGGGCCATACTCGTGCGCTCAAGCGCCTGCGCGCCCGGGGGGCAAATCCAGCCGATTTCCTTCTTCCGCGTACTCAAGGAACGGCTGGGCAACATCACGCCGCTCTCCACGGCCAATGCCGAGAGTGAACACACCGTCTATCCCGAGATGAGTTCGCCCTATACCTTGCGCGCGAGCCACATTCCCCTGGGCGAGTGGAAATGGGTCAATACAGGGGAAGACAAGACGACCAAACGCATTCCGCGCGCTCCCATCAGCGATGTCCACCCCTGTTGGTTCCTCCTGTCCTGGGAGAAGGCGCAGAGCATGCAGGCGGTTTACCTGGAGAGCAACATCGAGCAACTGGAGCTCTATGCCTTCACGGGCGGGGAGGGCATCAATCCCGCCGTGGCGACCAGTCGGGAGTGGAAGAAGATCCGGGACTGGGAGCGTGCCGGGCCGCTGATCGTCTTCAAGGAAGCGGTTTCCACCCGCGGGTTGAAGCTCAATATTCTCAGGAGCGTCGGGGGTGGTCCTGTCTCCGAGATCAGCGCCTATCACGTCTACCAGGCGCTGGGGCGCAACCCGGTACCGGAGGCGGTCGTCGTCTCCGACCTGCCGCCATTCCGAATCCCGATCGAGGCGCCCCTGGTGGGAACCATGTCCCTGGTGATCGACGCTGCCGATGGGAAGCGCGTTGCCAATTTACAGGGGCGGGCCCCGCGTTCCCCCGGCGCACTCGACGAACGATGGGCTCTCAAGGACTATCGCGGCGCCCCCGTGGCCCCGGGAACCTACCGCTATACCGCGCTCTTCATGCCGGAGCTGAGCATCAAGTACCAGATGACGCCTTATCCGAATGTCGAGATGTACTCCGACAACACCCCCTGGCCACAAGGCCACAGCGGCGCCGGCGCCTGGTTGGCTGATCACAGCGGCATTGGCTGCGTAACCGTGGGCGACAACGGCAAGATCTATTTTGGCGCCGCCTGTGCCGAATCCGGCCAGGCCCTTGCGGAATGCGATCTGAACGGCGCCAAAGAGTGGGGGTGCCACAATTTCGTTGCCTGGACGGGGCCCTCGCTGCTGGCCTTCGGCAAGGGCACGATCTTTGCCGCCTCGCCTGCCCATTGGAACCTGACCGACCATGCCTGGGCTGTGAATGCGAAGGACAAGAGCACCAAGACGCTGCTGGCCGCAAAGGGAACGAATCGTCGCGCGCGCGGCATCAGCGGCATCGCGTACCGCGAGGGGAAACTGTATCTGGCCATCAACGCCAAGGCAGACTGGATGGCCAACGCGGGCGATGCTTCCGATGTCGATTCCGACCTCTGCCTGCCGCGCTACAAGGTGAAAGACAAGGAAGACACCTACGGCCCTGATACGCGCGATGACTTCAAGCGTCTCTTCCGTCTGACGGGCACGCCCGCCGGACAGACAAACCCCGGGCAATTGCCGGGACTGACCTATATCGAGAGCACGGACTTCCCCGGTTCCAGGAACCATGTGCTGCTGACGTTCAAGAACCCCGTCCATGTTGGCAGCCTGATCTTTCCATTCCCCAAGGGCGGGTACCAGATGCAGATCAAGGCCCTGAAAGCCGATGGGGCCTATCCGCCCAGGCCCAACAGCAACAAGGATTGGCTGGACATCTACCGCAGCAAAAAGGGAACGGACTGGCAGGTTGTTGCCGCGCCCGAGGGTCTGACCACCCGCGCTCTGTGCATCACCTACCGCAACGCCAAGGACGACCTGCTCGATGGAATCGAGGGAGATGGCGATGCCGCTGACGGGCCGAACATGGGGCTCATGGATGAAGGTGGGGGGGGCAACCTCCTGGGTGGGGGTGCCAAGCCCTGGGTGGCCCGTCTTGAGGGCATGAAGATTCTGCGCCGTCGTTACGAGGGGGCCGTGGAGGGCTTGAAGATACGGGTCAATTCCGGGCGGATCAACGAACAAGGCGAATGGGAGGCCCAGCGCACCACGCCCATCAACGAAAACAACCCCGGCATCTACCTCATGGAATGGGCCACCGAGCAAAGCCTGCGCGGATTGGCAATCAAGGAAATCGACGGCAAACGCACCTTCATCGAGGTCTACACCGGCCCCGCTGGCGCGATCCCTCTCGAGGGAGACCGCCACTGGAAGCGCATCACCACCTACGAGCAACCCTTGCGCGATTATTATCACCCCGGCCCCGACACAAACCCCAAGGCCCGCTACATCGACGGCTATGTCGATTTCGGTGAGGAAATCAAGACCCGGGCGGTGCGCTTGAGCGTGGTGGAGCAGTGGACCACCACGTCCGACCGGCCCACCGGCGTTCGCGACGATCGCGGCGGCAGGGACCTGGACGCAAAGCGCTGCCGGGTGTACGGGGTCGCGGCCCTTCGCTACCTGGGCGGCGAGGCGCCGGTTGATCCTCTGACCTATGAGCGCCTGCAAATCCACGCGGCCGACAGCGGTGAACTGCTGAGGGAGATTCCCGCCACGAAACCGGGCAAGATGACGGTCGATAACAAGGGGCGTCTCTATGGCATTGCCGACAAGAAGATTGTCATTCTGCAGGACGACGACAGTTGGAAAGTCCATATCGATGACCTTCTCGCACCCTCGAGTCTGACCACCGACAAGGAGGGCAATCTCTATGTCTTCGATGGCGACCTCGCGCGCAAACAGGTCCGGGTGTACGATCCTTCCGGGACGTTCCTTCGCACCATCGGCAAGGCCGGCGGCTACAAGCAGGGACCTTTCGATCCCAACACCATCACCGGGTCGGGGCGGCATGAGGGCACGGACATGGCCATCGACGCCAACGGCAAGCTGTGGATTACCGAAAGCTCCTACAGCCTCAAGCGGATCAGCCGTTGGACCACGCAGGGCGTCTGGGACCGCGACTACTACGGGAATACCTCCTACGGCGGCGGCGGCGTCCTCGATATCACCGATACGCGGCGGCTCTTCTACGCAAATGGCGGGCACACCACGGAGTTCGGTCTCGACTGGAAGACAGGCAAGACAAAGGTCAACGCCATCGCGTGGATGGGCGACAGCCCCGGCGGCGAATATGTCATTCCCATCGAAGGGCGCACCTATCTGGTGAATCGCCCTCACTTTGGCAGTCAAGGAACGGGCTTTGTCTATCTGTACGAAGGCGAGAAAGGCTTGCGGCGGGTCGCCGCGGTGGGGAGTGCCAGTGGGTTTGCCGCCCTGAAGGCTGAATCCTTCCTCGAAAAACTCGGAGAACGCGTGCTCGGTGACCTGCATTTCACGTGGTCCGACGCCAATGGTGACGGCAAGCCTCAGCCGGATGAAGTCACCTTTATCGAAATGAAGGGCGCTGTCAGTTGGTTCGATGAGGAGCTGGGCATACATGCGGAAGGCATGCGCTACGAAGTGGCGAGTTTTCGTCCCGACGGGGCGCCCGTGTACCGGACCGTGAAGACACCGGGGCTGTTCCCCGGCGCGAGTGTGCCCGACGAAGCCACGGTGACATCGCCCAGAATCGTGCCGCTGCCGCCGAGGAGACCGCTGGCATTCACCGTGACGGCTGTGCTGCCGAGCTGGCCGTTGACGAGCAGCGGGCGGACCTTG
>CAYOIT010000231.1:6083-6401 GCA_964404035.1 uncultured Verrucomicrobiota bacterium
CGCCCGTGTACCGGGCCGTGAAGACACCGGGGCTGGGGAAGACCTCGCGTCGGATGTCCAAGACCCGGACCTTGGCGTTCAACCAGCCGGGCCCCGGCGGCGCCTATGTCAACAGCATTGTCGACGACAAGGGCGGGCCAATTTGGGCCTGGCAGACCGAAGGCATGGGCGTACATGCGTACTACAGTGCCGGGCCCTATACCGAGAGACAGGTGGTGGCCGAGTTAGACGTCATCGGCGTCGCCCGGAACAATCCCGGAGAAATCGGCGACATCTTCGTGAGCAACAGCAACGTGGGCAAGATGCACATCTGGACGT
>CAYOIT010000232.1:0-6370 GCA_964404035.1 uncultured Verrucomicrobiota bacterium
TGGTGTGGGTGACCAGCCACGTCGTGACCTCGCCGAACGGGCCGAGGTCGAATTTGTGATCAACGGCACTTGCCGTCATTCCACCCACCACGATCGCCAAACCTGCCATGATTCCGATTCGCATAATGTCTGCCTTTCCTTGCCGCCGAGCTCCGGTCCCTGCACACAACGAAAAGGGCGCTTGCAGAGTCCGCATGGGGGGCATACTCACCCTGCAAACGCCCGGGGGGAACTCACTAATCAGCGTCACGGCGCGGCCAACAAACGTTGACAGACGCCGCACGGGGTCCCGCAAGATCGCCCGCAAGCGGGCTCCCTACGATCGATCAGCGGACGGTGAACACCGTGCCCAGCGGAAGGACCGAAAGGACCACGTCGTTTCCGTCGCCGCCCTGATAGTTCACTGTGAACCAATACGTCTTGCCGTCGTACGTTCCGCTGATCTTCTGTCCGCAGGAGAACTGGCCGCCGATCTGGTTGGTTGACGTGTTGTTGAGGATGGTGAACGTCTGAGTCGGCGCAGAACCCAGATTGAGAACCAGCGTTGTGTCGGCGCTCAGGCTGATCATGCCGTTCGTCTGCACCTGCACCTGGTCATACTGACTCCTCGGGGTGGGTCCGTTCATATTCGCCGTGAAGGTCGAGGCATTGGTGAGCACGAGGCCACCCACCGACAAGCTGCCCTCCAACCGTCCGCCGCGCAGCGTGACCGGAGCCGCAATGGCGCCTTTCCCCTTCAGCGTTGCCCCGGCATATACCGTTACGTTGGTGCTGAAATCCAGCGAACCGTTGATCACGAGCGCACCGGTATTGGTCACGATCGTCATGCCGCTGTAGAGATTGTCGCCCCACATCGTGAACGTGCCGGCGCCCCGTTTGATCAGATGGCCGCTGATGTGTGGGGCCTCTGTGATATACCCATAGAAATCGGAGTCCGTATTGTCGCCGCCCAAGGTAAGGGCCGAGAAGTATCCGCCCATACTGACGTTGCCCAACTGCACGGTGCCCAGGCCCTCGAGCGAGCCGATAAACGTCCCGGGAACAGCATTGTTGAGCAAGATGGAGGTCTGGGAGGTTTCGAGCGTCCAGCGGGCGTTGTTATTGGTTATCGTGAGCGCGGTGAAGATGGACAGCGATGTGTTGTTGCGGAGTCGCACCGGTCCCGTTCCCAGCAACAGGTTTGGGTTGTTCGGGTCATCGAAGCGCACACTGGAATTTATGCCCTCGATTGCAGTTCCGCCGCTGTGCGTATTGGTGCCGAACAGACGCGCCGCGCCCCCACTAATGCGGAGGGGGCCGCCCTGGCCGGGAATCAAGTCCGTGATGCCGCCCAACAACCTGAGATTGTTGTTAATGCTGGACAGCTTGCCGCCGAGCGGACCCAGACGAATGACGTTGGCGACATTACACACGGCGTTATTGTCCTCCAAAGTGCCCCCGTTCAAAACGACGTCGTTCACCGCCGGCCCCAGGGCATTGGTGGTGTTGATTTTCAGGATGCCTTCGTTGACCGTGATGGGCCCGCTCAGTCCCGCGTTGGTGCCGAAAAGATACAACGTCCCGGCCCCGGCTTTGGTCAACCCGCCGGCTCCGCTGAGATTGCCTGATAGCACAGGGCCGCCACCGGCAGGCACGTAGATCACGGCCTCGCCACCGAAGGCCATTGGCGCGGTGTGGGTCGGGGTGCCGGTAAGGATCATGCCGCCACTGCCGTTGGTCAAGGTCGCCGTGCCGGTAATGGCCGCCGAGGCCCTGAGCGCGTAGATCTCCTTGCCGGTTCCCGGCACTCCTTCCGTCAACGCGACATCTACCACGCTGGTGGCCACCGCGGAGGCGATATTCGTGGCCGTGAACACGGCGTTGGAGAAGCCGACCGCCGCGTCATAGGTCAGGAACCGGTTGCCGTTGTAACCGACGAAGTAGGGCGCCACCATGCCGTTCACCGGGACAGGTGCAGTCGTCACCTTGAACTTCTGATAAGTGCCGAGACCGACCCCCAATTCGCCCCAGATCTGCAGTACGGAACGGTTCACGCGGTTGAGCGCATTGACGGTGAAATCGGCGACAGCTCCCGTCTGGCCCCGCACCCCAACCCTGGAGGAGCCGTGAAAGGTCAGATCGCCCTTCTTAATCGGCTGGCCCGTCGGGTTGGACCACCCCTCTATGGTCATAATACCGCCGTTCAGGACGACCGGCCCGTTCGTATCGCCCAGGGGACTGGCATTCGCAGGACTCTGGGTATAGGCGTACAAGGTGGAGAGGTAGTGGACCGTGGTGGTCCCGGAATACGTATTGGCTTCCCGCAACCCCACAAATCCGCCCTTATTCCACAGCGTATAGGGGTAGTATGGCAACCCGACTTCCAGGGAGTTATTCCCAATCAAAGGACCGTTGCCCGTCCCTGAGTTCAAGTCCAGCCATGTGCTGTTCATTCCGCCGGCAAGGCGGTATACGTTTCCGGCGCCGGCCGCCAGACTGGTCCCACTGTAAATCCCGTTGGCATCGACGGATCCCAGCAACATGTATCCGTTACCCGGCGCGCTGCCGGCCAGCCAACTGTTGATCGCCGCGCCGGTGGTCAGGTCTAGGGCCAGTACCCCGGACGAATTGGTCGTGAGGGTGTACGCGGCGTTCGCCCCGGCGCCATACAGACGCAGAAAGGCCGGGGTCATCGTTCCTCCCCTGCCGCTGCGCCCCACATGAATCGTGGCCCCTGCCGCCACGTTGGCGTTGGTGCTCAGCCGCAGACTCGCGCTCAGGTCCACCACGACGTTGCCCGTGCCCAAACTACGGAAACCGTCCACCATGGTCTGCTCCTCGACCACACGCGTACCGCCACCGTACGAACTCGCCGTGAATACCGTATCGGTGCCGTTCGCGAGGTACAGGGTATACGGGCCGCGCTTGATGAGCTCGCCCGACCCTTGAATCACGCTGGCAATGTAGTTGTTCGGCAAATAGGTGGACGGATACACATCGAACACGCCGCCATTGCCCGCCAGCGCGATCGGCCGCTCTACTCGCGACCTGGAGACATTCTGCGGCCCGCCCTTGAGTACACCGTAATAGCCGGCGGACCCGAGCGTCATGGCGTTACCGACGCCGAGATTGGCTTCCGCCCCGATCAGAAGCGTGCCGCGTTGCACGGCAAAGCCTCCGGCGTAGGCGGGAAAAACGTTGGTCCGGATCGTGTTCGGGGCGCCGAGTTCCAGTGTGCCGCCGTTGAACAACAGGTTGGTGATGCTGGAGAAATCGCTGTCCTGGGAAATGGTCAACACACCGCCCCGGTTGAGTGTGAGGCTGCCGGCGTTGAATACGTTGCCGGTTCCCGTGATCTGCAACGTACCTGCGTGCGCCGCGTACCCCGTGAGGCTGATCGCGCCGCCGACCTTGAGATCCCCGCCAAACCGGTTGCCGAAGTTGGTGATCGCCAGGGTGTTGAAGGACACCGCGATCCCGCCGTTGAACTGATTGCTCGCGTTCGGGAAATTCCAGGTTTGGCTCTGCGATTGTGCCGCCGGATCGGTCAACGTCAGTTTGCCGCCGAGCACAAGACGCGGATAGAAATAATTCTGGCCAGTTTGCGCGCCGCGATCGAAGTTGGCCGCGTTGGTGACGGTGAGTGTGGCCACCGTGTTCGAGAAGGTCCAAAGGCCTATCCAGTCGACAGAAGCCACCCGCAGGTCGGAGATGCTCTGGTCCGCATCCACGAACACCGATTGCCGACCGCCATCCGTAGCCTTGGGAAAGGTGGCCTGGTCGTTCACGGTCGGCGGCATGTTCTGGCTCCAGTTGGTGACTTGGCTCCAGTTCTTATCGGGCGCAGTAGCCACCACCACCCACGTGCGATTGGTCGCATAGCCCAACGCCGTCACTCCGTGCAAAACCATCCACCCCGCCATGATGCACAGCCCGAACCTTCGCGTCGTCTTCATGTGGCAGCTCCTCCCGCACTTGATTTTCCTGGACATGAACCAACCTGGGTTGAAAGTCCGAGCCTGTCTTCTCGTCGTACATCACAAAGGATCGACCCGTCCCCTGTGCGGTCAGACGTTCGGCATTCATCCCGGAAAACGGACAGATCCTCACTGTTGACCGTCTCGTCCGTCTCAGGTCAACAAAATATTCCTCGCAACGTACTCACATTAGGATTTCCAAGCTTGATTGGCCATGCACGAACCTGCAAAAAGCATATCCGTTTCTGCCGAAGTCCGCGTTGTAGGCCGACTCTACGCGTCGGCGCGCGTTCGCCGCCCCCGGCTGACAGACTCGAACAACGGTCCCAGGCGGGCGAAGACCGCCTTGGGCCGGCCCAGATAGTCCAGGACGGAATCGGACTGCTGGGGCCAACAGTCGCCGACGTTCCACAGCAGGAACCCGGCGAATTCCGGGTCCTCGCAATAGCGCTCGATCCAAGCGCACACGGCCTCGGCCTGTAAATCCTGGGAGGCGCGCACGGCCTCGTCGATCGTCTTGCATTCCGGCCAACCACAGGCCTCGAGGGAACGCAGAACATGTTCCGCGCCTCGGAAGAATCCCTCGCGGGTCGTGTCGGCCCCGTGATACTTCCACACGGCCGTCGTCAGCGGCCACTCGGTTCCGGCCGGAAAGTAGCGCCGAATCACCTCCAGCGACGGCAGGGCAAGATGGCCAAACTCGGAGAGGAAGCGGCAGCGCAGATCCCAGTTGCCAGGATCGCGATAGCCCGAACCATGATTCCATTGATGCGCATCCCCCTCTTCGGCGGCTCCCGGGTGACGCGTGCCGGAGGGCGACCAGGGCGATGACGGGATGTAGGGCGTGTCGGGGTCCAGTTCGCGGCAGATCTCCGGAAGCACCTGCCGCGTGAGGCGGTTCGAGGCAGCCAGATGCGGGTACATGGCGTCGCACTCGTTGTCCCCGGCCCATACGGCCAGGCACGGATAGCCGCGCAGATCGCCGACGACCTGCCGCGCTTCCCCGGCCAGCCCCGCCGCAAAGACGTCCGTCTGTGGGAAGCGGCCGCATGCCATCATGAAATCCTGCCAGATCAGGATGCCCAGGCGGCTGCATTCCCGATAGAAATGCGGCGACTCGTAAATACCGCCGCCCCAAACGCGCAGCATGTTGCACCCGATTCCGGCCAGGGACTCCAGGGTCTGCGTAATCCGCTCCGGAGTGACTTGAGGGAACAGGGAATCGAGTGGCGTCCAGTTCAGCCCGGTGATGAAGATGTCCCGACCGTTACAGCGGAAACGAAACGACTCCGCGCCGCTCGGCTGCGGCTCCCTGACCAGTTCGATGCGCCGCAGCCCGGCTTGACCGTTAAAGCGATCGATGACCTTGCCGTCCGATTCCAGCGCCGCCTCGACGTCCACAAGATCGGGGTTGCCGTATCCGAGGGGCCACCACCGTGGGGCGTCCTTGATGATGACTTCGCTTGTCAGGATGTTGGTCCCCCGCTTCAGCCGGCCACGCGCCTTCCAAGCCGTTCGGTGAACACGGCCGTTGACCGTCACCGGTTGATCTGCCTCGCCGAACCATTCGATCTCGGTTTCCACCTGCGTCACCACATCGCCTTCCTCAAACCGCAGGGGACGTATCCAAACATGCCGCAGGTGCGCTGATTCCATGAGCACAAGTTCCACCGGCCGCCAGAGGCCCACGGTCAATAGACGGGGCGCAATGTCCCATCCGAAACTCATCTGAGGTTTCCGCATGAAAAGCCGTTCGGGCGTGTGATAGAGCGGCGCGTGTTCGCGATCGAACGGCACCGACCAGATGGGCGCGGCCAGACGGACCACCAGGCGGTTCGGTCCATTCGAGGTCAGGTGCGGGGTGACGTCAAACTCGTGCCGGATGAACATGTTGTCTGTCTGCCCGAGTTCCCTTCCATTCATCCACACTGTGGCAAAGGTGTCCAGGCCATGGAAGACCAGCATGGCCCGCTTGCCTTGCAGGTCGGAGGGGGTCGGGAACTCCCGGGCATACCACCAGTCCTTTTGCTCCATCCAGAGCGCATGGTCCAGGTTGTCGCCCACGTACAGGTCGGGCAGCAGTCCTTCGCGCATCAGGTCCATCTGCGCGACGCCCGGAACCTGAGCCGGGCGGGCGCTGTCGGGAACGGTCTCCGGCGGCCGGGCATGATCCCCGCCGTATCCGGTCCACCAGTACTTCCATCCTTCGTTCAGAGAAATGCGGGTTGCCGACATCTTTCACCGCCCTCCTGTTATATACTGGCTAAGCCAATCCCGAAGCGCCGAAAGCAGAAGATGACATGGTCGCGCGGTGTCCACCATGCAGAAACCTGCCAAAAGAATATCTGTTTCTGTCACTTTGGTAGGTTGTAAAGTCAAATGCCGTAGGTAGTGGTGGTTGTACATGGTTAAGC
>CAYOIT010000233.1:0-6344 GCA_964404035.1 uncultured Verrucomicrobiota bacterium
TGGGCGGTCCTTACGACATCGTTTTGAGGGTGGGCAGCGAAAGCGTCACGGTCCGGCGGATTCTGGTAGGCGATGTCTGGGTCATGGCCGGTCAGTCCAATATGGTCGGCGATGGACAGATCGCACAGGCTTTGCCTCCGCACCCGCTCGTTCATGCGTTCTACGCTTGGGATGAATGGCGTCTGGCCGTCGAACCTGTCCATTTCCCCGCTGCGTCCAAGGATCCTTCCCATTGTGACAAGCCGATCTCGGTTCGTGCGGACATCCTCCGCGCCCACAGGGCCGCCGTGAAGGGCACCGGCCCCGGACTCGCCTTTGCGCGTGCGATGCTGAGGCGCACCGGCATCCCTCAAGGCCTGATTCCCTGCGCGGCTGGCGGGACGAGCCTGGATCAATGGAGTCCAAGCCTCAGGGCTCGCGGCGGGCTTTCCCTGTATGGCGCCATGCTCCGCCGATTCCGACTTCAGAGACAAACCGTGGCCGGGGTCCTCTGGTACCAGGGTGAAGCGGAGGTCTCCAGCGACACCACCACCTACACGGCCCGCATGTGCGAACTGGTCACGGCCGTCCGCAAGGATTTCCGGAATCCCAAGCTTCCCTGGATCATGGTCCAGTTGGGCAAGACGCACCTCTTCAGCCCGGAGGAGTCGGAACAGTCTGCCTTCCTTTCCCTCCGCGACCAGCAGCGCCTTCTGCCCCGGCGCCTACGCAACCTTTCGGTGGTGCCGGCCATCGATCTACCCATGGAAGACGGCATCCATATTGCCGCGGAAGGACAGAACATCCTGGGAGAACGGCTGGCGCGTGCCGCCGCGCATCGGCTTGGCGTACCGGGGGCGACCGCCGCGATCGAGTTGAAACGCCTGCGCCTGGTCCCCTGCCCCGACAACTGGGGCCAGTGTCCGGCCATTGAAATCGACTTTGCGAATGTCGCCGGGGATTTGCGGTCGGACGGAGTCCCGACGGGTTTCCGCCTGATCAAACCAGATGGCACCGTCCTGAAGCGTATCCACAAAGTGCTGTTCAAAGGCGGCGGCCGCCTGGTCGTTGTCCCTTATACGTATCCCGATTTTTCAATGGAAGGCTACAAGCTGGCCTACGGCTATGACCTGGATGCTTACTGCAATATTCACGACGTTGAAAACATGAGCC
Source organism: uncultured Verrucomicrobiota bacterium (assembly GCA_964404035.1). Classification (GTDB taxonomy): domain Bacteria; phylum Verrucomicrobiota; class Kiritimatiellia; order CAIKKV01; family CAITUY01; genus CAMBRF01. The sequence continues at coordinate 1,153 of CAYOIT010000233.1, forward strand.
TCCCGGCGTTCGCTCCGCAGCCTATTGAACCTGAAAAGAGTAGTTCAACTACGAAAGACGCGAAAACAATACGTTGATAACGAACGAGTCCGACTGAATTGCCTTTGCAGTGTCTTGATCGGTGCTTTTTCGCGGATTTCGCGTGTTTCGTAGTGGTCCTGACTAACGGATCGAAGCTTGATGAAAGGTAAGGACAAGAACATGAGAATAGGTGGAGTGCTGGCGATAGTGATCCTGATGGCAATGAACGGGCGGGCCGAGAAACTTGCCCCGAATCAGTGGAAGGTCAGGGATGAAGCCTCGGGCAAGAAGGTCCCGGCGGTGACCGACAACCGGCTTGAGACGGCCTGGACCGCATCCGGGACCCACGGCCTTCTAATCGACCTCGGCGAGCCCACGGTGCTGCATCGCCTGTATATTGCCCCCGGCGGCGGCATCACGAACAGTTACCGGCAGTTGACGGTCTCGTTCATGACCGAACCGGCTGGAACTACGGTCGTCCATCATTACATGACCCCCACGTGCGAGCCTTGGAGAGTCAGCGCCCAGCGGTCGGCGTTGCGCGCCAGCGGCACCAACGACTTCCTCCCTTCAGACAAACCTGAGGCCGATCTGCGGTTCAACCCCATCGTCGCCCGGTACGTGCGGATCGAAGGGGCGGCCCCGCTCGCGGAGGTCATGGTCTTCGGCAGCGCCGCCAGGGAGGCGTTTGAAAAGGACGCCGCCGTCGTCGTGGCGTCAAACTCGCCGGCCATCCTGCGCGTGGCCGCCGAGGACTTGCGCTATTACATCGGCGAACTGACCGGTCGACCGCTTCCCATCATCGATCCCGCACAGGAGGGGGCCTACCCCGGGACATTGTACAAGATCGTCGACCTGGCCCCGCTGGCCACGAACTACGCGCAGATGGCGGCGAACTCGGCCGCCGGCAAGTTGCCGAACACCGAGGTCAACATCGAGAAGCAGGGCCGGGAGGTTCTGTTCAGAGCCTGGCCGCACATCAACGTGGCCTACAGCGTCTGGGAATTCCTGCGGCAGCAGGGCGTAACCTGGGCGGCGCCGGAGGATCACGCCGACTACGTGCCGACCGGCAAGGGTGTGGACCTGAGCCGTCTTCCTTTGCGCAAGAGCCCCTCCGCCAAATGGCGTGAGGGGTTGGGCGGGTTCAGTCACGGACCGGTCTACTGGGCCTGTTTCTACATGGACGACACATTGTTCGCGGTGCGCAACGGTTCGGAGGTCGGCCGCCTGTTCCCCGGACTGGGAACCGAGATGCCCGCGAACCCGGACATGCAGACGCGCGTTACGAAGGCCGAGGACCTCAAACCGGAATACAGGGAGGGATTCGATGGACATCCCCATAATCTCCATTCCGTGATCCCCAACCGCCTCCTTGAGTCCAACCCGGAATGGTGCGGCATGGGGCCGGACGGTCAACGCAAGCCGCCCAGCAAAGGCGGTCCGCAGACCTTCTGTTTCACCAGTCCGGAGGTCATCAAGTTTGTGACCGACAAGATGGTGTATTGGTCCGGTGACAACACAAACTGTGCGGCCACCTTCCGGCTGGTCCCGTCGGACGGGGCGAGCTTCTGCCTGTGCGAGCGTTGTCTGGCCCTGTGCAAACCGTTGGAGAGACCGGTCATGGCTTACTGCGCCGGGGATTATGTGATGTCCGGTCCCTATTATTATTTCATCACCGAGGTGGCCAAACAGGTCAAGGTCCTTCGGCCGAAGCTCCGGGTGTTTGCCCTCGCCTATTCCGACTATACTCCGGTCCCGCGGGAGATCCCCACCTTCCCCGACAACACAACCCTGCAGGTGTGCACCTACGGCCATCGTAATCTGCCATTAACCGCTCCCGCCAATGCCGCGACCCGGGCGTATCTCGAACCATGGACCACGCGGGGTGTGCCGCTATCACATTGGGACTACCTTTTGATCCATTCCGAGTGGCGGACGCTGACCATGCCGGTCCCGATGGTGACGGCGATCGTAGACCGGGAGCAGTACCTGGCGCGACTTGGGATGCTGGATGGCCTGACCCAGACCGACGGCGGCTCGTTCACGCACAATCCCTGGAACTTCTATGCTTTTGGTCGGATGCTGTGGGATGTATCGCTCACGGCCGACCGGATCCTGGACGAGTTCTTTACGGCCTACTACCAGGAAGCCAAGACGCCGATGCTGGCCTATTACAGCGCGCTGGAGACACACCTGATCCGGAACAGCGTCTCGCTGGAGGATTTCGCCTATGACCTCGGCCCGAATCCGGCGATGTTCACCCCGGAATTGGTTGTGACGCTGCGGAAACAGCTCGCGAAGGCCCGGGCGGCAGCCACCACGTATTACGTGAAGGCCCGCGTCGAGCAGGCCGCAAGCGACCTGGAATGGGCGATTCCCGCGGCGGCGCGCCGGAGCATGGACAAGGCTGTGGCCCTGAAGAGCGGCAAGAAGGAATACGTCTGCCAACGGCGAACCGGGGCGATCGTGGTCGACGGCAAACTCGACGACGAGGGCTGGAAGGGCGTGGCCGCGGCGGGCGGGTTCGTGAAGCCCAACACATTTGAACCGATTCAGGAGAAAGATCGCACCGAGTTCCGGCTGGCGTGGGACGACACGGCGCTGTATGTCGCCGTGCGTTGCGCCAACACCAATGCGGCCAACCTGAAAGTGTCGGAGAACGTCTGGGGCATGGATAACTTCGAGTTCTTCTTCGTGCCCGCAGCAAGCTACACGGCGGGATACTATCAGGCCGCCGTATCGGCAGCGGGCAAAGCCTGGGGGCCTCAGCACTTCATGGGTGATTACATGTGGGGGAAGGATCTGGAGGCGATGCCCGCTCTCGACGTGGCGGTTCAACGCGGAGACGGGGACTGGACCTGCGAGTTCGTCGTGCCGTTTAAGACGCTGAAGGACGCGGCTCCGAAGGCGGGCGACTTCTGGCGGGTCAATATGGCTCGCGGCGGGGCTTCCTGGTCGCGGCTGCCAATCGGCAACTGGCACCTGTATCGCGATTTTGACCTCATCACCTTCGCCGCGGCGGAGTAGCCACATTGGAGCGGTAGACTCATGAGCTGTTCGGGACAGACAAGGATGATCGGCGTGAAACGGAGGGACCAGCCCTAATGAACGGAGAATCGGTGAAGCGGCGCGTTAATAGTCGTCGTTGGGTCCTGCTGGCGAGTGTTCTGATGGGTGTTCTCAGCAGGGATGGGCAATCCGTTGCGGAGGGCGCGGAGGCTTCACCCGGGACCCACTACTATGTCAACAACCTGACCGGCTCGGATGAACTCGACGGCCTGGCGCCCCGGCCTTCCCCGTCGGGAGCCTCCGGGCCGACCGCCACGATCATGGCGGCGGTAAAGAAAGCCTGTGTGGGCGCGCGCATTGTCATCGCCAACACAGGCCGGGATTACCGGGAAACCATCAGTATCAAGGATTATCGCAAAGGTCGCGCAGACCACCCGCTGGTCATTGACGGCAACGGGGCCACGGTGAGCGGACTCGTCCGGGTTGCGCCTGAGCGATGGACGAATGTGCATGATGACGTTTATGCGTTTGTCAACCGGGTAGGCGGCGCGGACTATGTGCCCAAACTTGAATATACAGGGTGGCAGCAACGCATCGGCGACAGCGTGTACGGAAACATGCCGGGCTTTAACTGGATGGCGGGTTGGAGCGGATGGCCCACCGAGCGGCAGGCACCGGAGATCTTCTTCCTGAACGGCAAGCCGGGGCCCAACGTGGCGAAGCTGGCAGACCTGCCCCCGGGCGGTTTCTTTTACGACCATCGTGTGAAGCCCAGATGTCTGTATTTCCGCGTTCCTGCGGGCGCCAGGATCGAGGACTGCACGCTGGAGATTCCCTTGAACGAAGGTGTCTTCGTCACCGACGATTACGTGGTGGTTCGTAATCTGGCATCGAAGTATGCCATGGATGACGGTTTTGCCGGGTTCTGGGGGATCGGCGTGGTCTTTGAGAATTGCAACGGCTCATTCAACTGCGACCAGGGGATTTCTCTCCACGGAACCAGCGTGACGCTGATCGACGGCGGGCTCTACGAGCGCAACGGCGGGTGCGGGATCGCCGATGTCATGTCCAGTTTCACCGTGTATCGCAACGTGGTGGTACGGGACAACCTGATTACCGGCGCGCTTTTCCAGGGACTTGGCCACAGCATGCTGAATTGCAGCGTGTACGGCAACTGGAGCCCCCAGATCGATGTCAGTGGCGAGGGTGTTGTATCCCTCGTGAATTGCCTTATAGCCGGGTCGCTTGAAGCCGGCGGCGGGGCTCATATCGGGCAGGGCAGGATCGATCCCGCTGGAGGCGTTGGAATCCGGATGGAACGGGGCCGGATCGATCATTCCACCATCGTCAACTGCTCACAAGGGGTCGTCGTCCTGCAGAGCGGGATGATCGCCAATTCAGTCATCGCTAATTGCACCAACGAGCTCGTCAATATCCGCCCCGCGGCGACGAACACGTTTCAGATGAAGAAGACCATTCTCGCGCCCGGGTCAGTCGTCTATGGCACCGAGAAGGTCACCCAGGAGGCCTGGGTTGAGTTTGCCAAAAGAACGCCTTGGGCGAGCAGCAATATGCGGGCGTCTCCCCGCCTTGAGCCGCCGCTCTATGCGCTGCCGGCGGATTCACCTTTTCTTAAAGCGGGCGACTATGAACGAACGCCCGGGGCGGTGATACCACTCTGGAAGGGTTGGCATTCGAACGGAGAAGCACCGTATATCCGGCCACCGCCGTAAGATGGCGGCATCTTTACGCATTTCTGAAATTCAACGAGAACAGGGGAATAGACGATGATGAAGCGAATGGTTGGTGTCTGTATGGCGGTGGGGTTGATGGCGGTCTCAGGCGCGCAGGCGTCCAAGCTGGACTCATCACACTGGACGGTGACGGAAATCACCACGGGAAAGAGCATCAAGGAGGTCGTGGACAACGACCCCACGACGCTTTGGGCCGGCGACGGCAGTAGAGGCCTGTTGATCGACCTCGGGCAGGAGGCGGTGGTGCACCGCGTCTACGTCACCCCCGGAAAGGGGGAGCCGGCGCCGTCGCTCAAGGTGTCTTTCCTGTTGAGCCCTGACGACAAAACCCCCGTGGTTAAAGCGTTCGGGCGGCCGACGCTCACCTTCGACGACAAGAGCCCAGTCAAGACGGACCTCAACGTCAAG
>CAYOIT010000234.1:0-6343 GCA_964404035.1 uncultured Verrucomicrobiota bacterium
TTTTCTCCGTTCCAGGTGTATTGCCAGCGGCCATCGGAGAGGAGGTTCCCATCCAAATCAAACGTCAGGGTCTCGTTCTGCGGCGGGGCGTAGATGTGGCCGCTGGAGGAAGCGACGATGTCGGGTGTGTTCGTTCCGGGCGGGTTGACAACCGCCACGATCTCGGCGAATGAAAAATCGGGGCCGACAGCGTTGTCGGCTTCAAGGGAAAAGTGCCACGGGATGGAATCGGATGCGATATCGTCGCTCTGGACGACCAGGCCGTTGACCGTCACGACAGCGGTGTTGGTGGCGTCGCCTCGCAACCCCACAGCAGCCGGATTGGCGATGGCGGTGTACTGGTTGAGAGCGTTGGCAGTATAGGTTTTTGACAGCGTTTCGCCGCCGATGGTCTCGGAGGCAGAGGTCCTATTTCCAATCGGATCATACTCATAGCCGAATTCACGTCCGCCGTAGACCGTCGAGGTGTCGGATACGTCCGTGCCGTGGTAGCGCTGCGCGCCGGTCACTTCGGAGCGGCCATTATAGGAGTAGGCGTCGAACGCCGGGTTGGCGAAGGCGCTCCCGCTGTCGGCGCGGGAGGTGCGGCGGCCGAGAGCGTCGTTGTCGTAATCGTACCGCGAGATGACGGTCTCGCCGAAACGGTTTTCCACGGAGGTGATGAGGCTGCGGCCGGACTCGTAGGCGCGGGTCCAGAGGAAGCCGCTGGAAGTGGTCATGCCGGAGAGGAGGTCGGTGTTAGGGAGGTAGGAGTAGGAAACTTGAAACTGGAAATTGGAAACTTGGGAGAATCGGCCGACCGAATCGTAGGCATAGGACACACCGTAATCGATGCCATCAAAGCTGAAGCCGGTGTCGCGCCCGAGGACGTCGGTTGTGCGGTTGATCTCCATGCCGTTCTGGGTCTCCACGGAGAGCGCAAGCGTCTCCGGGTCGTAAGTATAGGCGTTTGTCGAGATTCCGGCAACTATTGCCGAAGTCATGCGGCCGAGGCGGTCGTGGGTGAAGGTGACGTCGGGGGTGTCGTCGGAGTAGTTGATCTGCGTCAGCGAACTGCAGCAGTTGGCGTAACTGTAGGTCGTGGTGACACCGCGGGCCCAGTCGCGGGTGGCGAGTTTGCCGTCGGGGGTGTAGGTGTAGGCCGTGCCCATGCCATCGGCATAGACTTTGTTCGTCAGAAGCCCCGTCGCCTCGTCATAGAGCCACTGTGTCTCGTCGCCGGGGCTTTCCTCGTCGCGGAAGGTGCGCATGGCGGTCATGCGGCCGGAGGGGTCGTACTCGTAGGCTAAGGGATAGGTCGCGCCCCAGGTGGCGACGGTGCGACCTTCGGCATCGTATGCAGTGTGCGTCACCTGTCCGAGGGCGTTCGTGACGGCGGTCCGGCGGCCAAGGGAGTCGTAGGCGTACCATGTGCCGTTCTGCGCCGGGTCCGACTCCCAGGCGACGCGGCCGAGGGCATCGTAGCCGCGGGAGCGGACTGCACCACGAGCGTCCTGCGAGGCGGTCTGGCGCCCGAGGGCATCGTAGGCGTAAGTTGTGGTCAGGTTGTGGGTCGAACGGCTGGATTGGGCCAGGCCGTTGACGGTGACGGTCAGGGCCGCGACGCTGGAGTCGGGGGTGTCGGTGATCTGGTAGACGGTCTTGTTGCCGCGGTCGGTGACGGTGCGGGAGATGGTCTGGTTGCCGCGGGCGTCGACGCTGACCGATTCGGCGGTGAGGATGCCGCTGGCGCCGTCGGCGGAATATGCGTCCCCGAGCCCTGTGAGGCGGGTGCGGGCGATAGCGTTGGTGAGAGGGGCGGCGGAACCGGACTCGGTGTAGGTCCAGGAGGCGGTCTCCTGCCACCAGTCGCCGGAGAGCTGGACGTAGCGGGTCGCCTGGCCGCTGACGCGGTCGGGGCCGGCGAGGTCGATCTCGCCGTCGAGGTCGAGGTCCTGCGCCGTGAGGAGTGGCTCGCCAAGGGAGTCGTACTGGTTCAAGTTTCTAGACAGGATGACATGATTTTCAGGATTGGTGGCATCCGCCACGGTCTGGCTCAGAAGCCGACCGGCAAGGTCGTAGGCATTGGAGGTGACGAGCAGGGCACCGCCGTAACCGGGGCGGACTTGGGCGACGGTGCGGCCGAGGGGATCGGTGATGGTCTTGGACCATGCGGGACTGTCGGCGCCGTCGGGACCGGTGAAGACGGTGTTCCACTGGGAGCCGTCGGGGTTGACGCCGTAGGCGTGGGTCTGCTGGCGGACGCCGTTCTGCTCGGTGTAGTGGGCGCGGCCGTCGGCGAAGCGGACGGAGCGATTGGTCAGGCCGCCACGGATGGTGGTGTTTGCGTTGGTGTCATACAGGTAGGTCGTTTCAATGCCGTCGGGTCCGCGGGACCAGGTGAGGCGACCGGCGAGGTCGTAGGTGTTGGTGGTGGATTGGGAGAGCCCGCCGGAGGAGGTGCGGCTAAATGTGGTGCGCCCGGCCGCGTCGTAGGCGGTCTCGGTGAAGATGTCCGGTTGGGAGCCTTCGCCGGTGCGGGTGGTCAGTACGGGGCGCTTGAGGGCGTCGTAGGCTGTTTCGGTGACCGAACCGTCGGCGGCAGTCTGTGACTCGGGACCGCAGCAGTTCCAAGTGGTGTCGGTGCGGGTGCGGTCGGAGCCGGTGCTGGTGACGACCTGCCCGAGGTCGTTCAGGGTGTTTTTGTTCCAGGAGATGAGGTCGTAGCCGCCGCCGACGTAAAGGAGCGTCTCAGTCTGGAGCACGCGTCCGGTGAGGGTCTCGACCGTGGCCCCGCGGGTGGTGCGGAAAGCGATGCCGCCGGGGGCGTCGGCCGTGGCGCGGGTCAGGGTGGTGCGGACGCAGGAGCCGGCGGGGTTCCTGGTGAAGACGCCGGGGGAACCGTCGGCTCCAGCTTCGTAGGTTCCCGTGACGTAATCCCATGCCTCGGTGCGTCCGTCAGGGTAGCGGACCGTCTCGGGGCGCTCCGACCCGGGGAGGGCGTCGTTCTTCGGCAAATAGGTGCGGACGGTGCGGGGGTTGGCGGGATCGGCATAGGCGGCGGCGTGGTCCGCAGCCGCGGGATCGGCGAGCCGGACCTCCTCGACCCTCTTGTATCCCATGGTGTCGGTGTAAATGACCCGCAGGATTTTAGCGATTGGAACACCGGCCGCGATGACGGTCTCGACACGGGGCGTACCGGGGTCGGTCACGCCGGTGTCGGGCCAGAGGTTGGTCTGGATGTTGTAGGTGAAGTTGGTTTGAACGACGGACTGCTCATTCGTGCTGACGATCATATCGACGATGTTGGTCTCGACCACGGCCAGGAAGGGAATATGGATGTAGGCGGTGACCTGCGTCGCTTCCTCGGAGGCGTTCGTACTGGCGTCGAGCCAGCCGGAACGGCGCTCGGAAACCCAGCCGCCGGAAAACACATTTTCGTTCCAAGAGCCGCCGGGTCCGACGGTTAGCCGGAGCGCGCCGGACTCGGTGTATTCGTAACGTGTGGTGAGCGCCGCGCCAGCGGGGTCCCTGACGGCCAGAGTGAGCAGTCGGCTGCCCCCGAATGTCATATACTGTTTGCGTTCGACCGCGGCGGCCGCGCCGCCCTGCGCGCGGGTGGTCCAGGTCTTGGACTCGCCGTCCCCATACGGCTCGACACAGAGGCCGATCTCCTGCAGGCCGCCGCCCTTACCCAGTGACCAGTTGAGGCGGTCCTGGTTGTCCCGCTCCCACGCGTACTCCGTCGCACGCGCCTCGCCATTGGCGGTTCTGGAGATGCGCATTCGACGGAAGGCGTTGGTGGTGTCGGGATTTTCGATCAGAAAATGGGAGAAGGGACTGGCGCCTGACTTGAGGACGTACCAGCCGTTGGTGTCCAGTTCGGACTCGACGCTGCCGGGGGTGTGGAAGGATACGGTGTAACGGTGCTCGTCCACGGGATCGACCGTGACGAAGCACTCGGCGGCAAGGATCTGCCGCAGGTGCCCCGTATCGCGATCCCGAACGGCGTCCACGCCGCGCAGGGAGAACAGCTTCAACGCCTCCGGCGTGGCGAAAGAGGCGTCCGGCGCGTCACTGGCATAGAGTTCGAGGAAGCCGGCTGCTCCGCCGTCGGCCGCCCTGCCGAGATTGATGCGGTGGCGCAACGAACCAATTTCTCCCTCCTCAGTACCCGCAGGGCAGGTGTCGCACCCTTTATAAACGATCCTGACTGATACCGTCTTGTTGGTGATAGGGTGACACCCGTCATGTCCGCAGTCGTAAGAGGACAAAGCGACATTGACAGACGAGGGCACGTATTCGCCAGGTATATGGGGTACGTTCGTGCTGCCGTTTACCCAGCCTTGCAAAACGCTACTGCAGGTAACGCGGGCGGAGACCTCTACAGGGATATGCTCGGCGCATAGATCCGCTTCGATCTCTTCCGGTTCGTGGGCTCCCATCACACAGTAGTCGGCGCCGCATGCGCCGAAGGCGGCGCCGAGGGCGATAACGAGGGCGAGAGTGGCGGCTTTCCCTAGCGGCTTGCTTATGCTGCTCATGGGGTGCTCCTTTCGTTCCCGCGGGCCGTCGCGCGGCTGCGGTTCTCCAGCCAGACGAGGCGGATGTCGGCGAGCTCGGGAATGTTGATTGAGAGGGAGCCTTCCCCGCCGGTGTGCGGGAAGGGCTCGTCGGAGAGGGGATCGGTGGGGGTGGGGCTGCTCCCGCCAAACCAGGGGGGCAGGTCGAGTGAGACGGCGACGTCCCGGGCGGGGGTGGCGTGGAAACGGGGGGCACGCCCACCGTCGTTGGCGCGGGCGTCGGTGCGGTAGTCCATGTTGCGCACGAGCAAGAGGATGCCGGCGTCGCCGGACCAGCACTCATAGACTTTGACCCGTTGCGCGCGGTCAATGCGGTTATCGACCGGCACGAGGGGGCCGAGGATCGGCTCGATCCGCTTGATGTCGGCGTTGACGGCCTTCATTGCCTCGCCCAGGCCGGGGCAGTCTTTGAAAGGATCGTTCAAATCGTTCATCCAGTAGTGGTAGCGGACGCCCTTGACGCCGCTGGCCAGGGCCGTCCAGGCCAGGACGCGCAGTTCCTCCCCCTCGACGTGGCGCTCGCGCTTGAAACGCTCCGGCACCCAGACGGCCGGACGGGGGGCGGCGGCGGCGACTGCCGTCTCGATGAGGGCCTCCTCGCTCTCGATGAAGCGGGCGGGATCGGAACCCCAGTGGAGCTGATAGGGCTTGGTGAACACGGCGTCGGCGATGGGCGCGTAGATGTTCCAGACCGAACCGTAGAGCGCGGTGCAGAACTCGACGCCGTACAGGCGCTCCGGCCGGCGGCGCCAGGCATTGAGGCGGGCATCGGCCACGACGGGCGCGGCGGCGCCGAACACCCCCGCGCGGGTGTCGCCGCAGACCACGTCGAAGGGAAGATAGGCGATGGCGGGGTCGGCGTCGAGACTGTAGGCGGCACGGGTAGCGGCGGGCAGCGTCTTGTCGCGGTCCCACCCTCGGGGAGCGTCGAGCATGATTCCGGTGAAGGCGCGGATCCATGCGCGGCGTTGGGCGCCGCCGGCAAAGGTCAACTCGACGAGAACCGGATCGCCGCGCCCAAAGGCCTTGCCGCCGGGCGCGGGAACGACGGCCACTTCTGGGAGACCGGGGCGCGCGGCACGCAGGATCGCCGAGGGCTTGACCGCTCGGTTGTTAACCTTCAGGCTTTCGAGGACGGATGCTTGGGCGGCGTACTGAACATAGAGTTTCTTTCCGTCCAGGCTCCAGGTCACCGCCGTGATGCGCTCGCGAGGCTGGCTGAAGCGGGGGAGTGTCAGGGAGAGGGGATGACCCGCATCATCCCGCAATTCCAGCGTTCTGGCGGACGACGAGGCACCCCGGAAGTTGATCTGGCAGACCGCCGTTCCGCCGGGCGGCACGACGGGGGAGGGCTGGAACTGCCACCAGGTGACGCGCTCGTCGGGGGGCGGCAACGGCATGGCTATCGAGGGGGCCGACCCGCCATCCAGAGGAATGCTGAACTGCTTGGCCAGGAGGGCCAGCGCGCCACTGTTCAGCGACGGCAACTCCTGGCCGTCGAGGACGCCACCCATGAAGCGGACCTCGCGGCGACCGGTGTTGGCGAGATAGACCTCGACGGTGTTGTAGCCGGTGTCGGCGCCGGTTGAGACGGCGTATTGCACACCGAGAACGGTGACGCCGGCGGATGGCGGGGTGTCCCCGACAGGACGGGGGGAGAGGCAGCCGGAGAGGAGGAGAAGCAGGAAAAGGAAAAGAAGAGAACGCTGAACGCTCAACGCCCAACGCGTCCCGCATACGGGGGCGGACGTTTCCGTGCTTGGCAAGATGGAGGATGGTAT
>CAYOIT010000235.1:0-6314 GCA_964404035.1 uncultured Verrucomicrobiota bacterium
TGGCTTCGCGGCGGCAAGGGATTGCCGCCCTCCAAGGCTGCCACCCCGCGGCTTGTGTCTCCTCCTCAGTACGGCGGGCACTACGCTGCCCGCCGCCAGCCACCGCCCGCTTCACCGCAACCGGAACACACTTCCGCGGGCGACGGCAATCGCCTCGTACGCTCCCAGATCCACCGAAAATCCCATGACCCGGTTGGTCAGCCCCAGATCGAGCACGCCCTGCACGTAATTGGTGTTGCCCGCATCCACCATCGGGCTGCCGAGCCAGAGCCGGTAGTTGCCACCCGCCCGATCCCGGTAGTGCGGCTCATTCGTCGTGACGTTCAGGCTGTTGTTCGTCTCGTACCCCGAGCCTCCGGGCGTGTTGTAAAGATTGACATTGAGCAGACGCAACCGGGGGCCGTTGGTCGTGCTCAGGCTGAGATTGGCACTGTGACTCACGCTGGAGTTGTAGAAGAAGGCCAGGTCCGTGGTATTGCCGTTGGACATCCGAAGCACCAGGCTGACGCCGTCGAAGGTGCAGTTGCGCACCTGGGGAGTGCTGCGGAAGTTTCCAATGACCGGACGACTGGCGCCACTGGCGATGTTGTGGAACAGGGAGTTGCGGACAATCGTCGTTGCACGATTCTGGCACACAATGGCATCCGCACTGCTGGAAACGGTCAGATTCCGGAAGAGGCACCGATCCACCGTGCCGCCGTTGTTGTAAATCAGCAACATTCCGCCTTCATCATTGTTCGCACCCGGCCAGGCAAGGTCGCTGAACACGGAATCCGTAATCTCAACCGTATGATCCCGGAACTCGAAGACACCGATGGGATTCGAGGCGGTCGTGGTCAAGTTCACGAACCGGCAGTTGCGCACGGTCGCCATCGAGCCCCCGGTGAAATACAATATGCGTCCGGCGCTGGACGCGACGTTGGTGACCGTCACATTGAGCAGGGCCGTGGCGCGGGCGCCGTTCTCCACGCGCAGCACCGCCGTCAAATCCTGGGCTCCGCCGTTGACAACATTGCGAATCACGCAGTTGGAGATCGTCCCGCCCCAATACCGCGCCCGGATGGCCGTGCCCAGGGCATCGGTCAGGACGAGGTCATAGAGGCCGCCGGCCCCCTGGTTACCCGGATCGGACCCCAACGTGCCCATGAAAAAGTTGAAGCCCGAGCCATCCGCATCGATCACGGTCGAATCGGTCGAATCCCCGAGCGGCCCCATCACGCCTCGCAAAGTGACCCCTTCAACCTGCGTGAGGGGGAATACCTCCCCGGAATTCGTGCTGTAAAGGCCGGGATCGGCCAGGATCTCATCCCCTTGGCGCACTAACGTTTCCGCGAAGGTGATCGACCGCCACGGAGAGCCTTCCGTGCCGAGGCCCGTGGCATCGCTGCCCGCCGGCGCCACATAGACGGGACTGCTATAGCCGACAAAATTGAAGGTCAGGTCACTGCCGCCGCTCTCGGCGAAAGTCATCCCAGAGCCGATGGAAAGGGTGATCGTATTCTCCCCGCCCGCCCCCACGACCTGCAGATAGCCCGCCGTGCGCCAGCCCCCGGCCGTAATCACGTTACTGCCGATCCACTGGATATCGTTCGTCCCTGAGCCGCCCACGCCCCCGACCGTCACCGTGATATCGGCCCCGGCCGTCAGAGTCTCGTTGGGCATCTGGACCGCATACTGGTTCGTCTCGCCAGCCCGGATGAAGGCCCGCGCCTCATACCCCGGAACGGTCACGATCGAACTGTAGGGGTAGAGCCCGAGGTCGCCCGTGGCCACTCCCTGCGCCGTCCCGCTCTCGGAAATGGACACCGGCAGCAGCGTCCCATCGGGAACCGTCAGCGGCGAGGCGACCGTGATCGACAGCGTCCCCGTTTCGCTCCCGGAGGCAAAGCTCAGCGTGCCCGCTCCGCTCAGGTCCGTGCCGTAGGTCACCGCCGCCGTGACCGCGCCCGCCGCAGGCGGCTGGATCCACACCGGGACCTCCAGCACATTGCCGGCATTGACATTGTAAACGGGCAGCGGAGTCCGGAAACGCGGCACCGCAGGACTGAGGAAGTCCGACTCGTAAGCCCCCAGGTCCACCGTCGCTGTGCCGTTTCCATCGCCGTCCTGGATGCGGGCAATCCGGTCGCAATCGTTTGAGGTCTGAACGTAACCGCTATTCCCGGCGTCCACCAGCGGGCTGAAGCTCCGCAAATGCAGGTTGCTGCCACCCACGTCGACGAACCAGGGGGCCAGCGCCGTCACGTTCGTGCTCCCCGCCACGTTGTAGCCGGCGCCCACGTCGGTGTTCGCCACATTCACATTGTAGAGATAGAGGTAGTCGGGATTCCGCATCCCGAGCCGTCCGCAGTCCGCCACGATGCAGTTATAGGCGTACATCGCATGGTTGCCGTCGTTGTTCGGCCGCAGCACTCCCGTGACGTTCTGGAAGGTGCAGTTGCGCACGCCGGGGTTGCTGCGGAAGCCGCCGATGACGCCGGTGAAGGTGCCATTGGTGGGGCCAACGTTGACGTTCTGGAAGACACAATCCCGGACCCGCGCATAGCTGGTGCTGCTGATCCGGTTTGGGCAATACAGCATGGTTCCGGCCGCGCCGGTAACCGTGATGTTCCGGAACACGCAGCGGTCCAGACTGAATAGCGTCGTCGCGGTGTTCCCGTTGAGCAACATCCCTCCCTCGTACGAAGTGCCGCTGGGAACCGTGATCGACTCGAATAGGCAGTCGGCCAGCGCGGTGTTGAACCCGATGGCGCCGAAATGGAAGTTTCCGCTATTCTGGCCGGAGCCCACGGTGGTCGTGAGGCCGCGGAAGGTGCAGTTGGTAAACAACAGTGCGCCGCCCGTGCCGCTGAAGTACAGGAACTTCTGCACATTGCAGGAAACATTGGTCACCATCAGGCGATCGAACCGCAGGGAACGGGTGGCCGCATTGTTGTAATTGAGCACCGACGCGTTGTTGATGGCACCGCCATTGGCGACGCCCGAGATCACGACATTCGAGAGGCACCCCTGCCAGCCACTGGCCGTGATGGCGGTCCCCTTGGTCCGCATCAGACTCAGATTGGCGATCAGGTCGTTTCCGGTGGTGCTGTTCAGAATCAGTCCGTTGGTCGCACTATTCACGTCGATGACCGCATCGGCCGGCTCGCCCTGCCCGATCAGCGACGTTCCAGCCGGAAGGTTCAACGGGAAACTCTCTCCGGCGGCAGCCGTGTAGGTCCCGGTCCCCACGTAGATCAGGGCATAGGCCGGCGTGTTTGTCAGCGCTCGGGTCAAACTGCGATACGCATTCGTAAAGCTGCCGTTGCCGGTCACATCACTTCCGGTTCCGCTGACGACGGCCACGGTCGAGGGCTGTAGATTCTCGATGGTCACGGTGGCGGAGTTGGCGGAGCCGATGATGTAGGCTCCCGTGGAAAGGCTCACGGTCACCGTTTCGTTGGTCTCAAAGTACTCGGTGTCAGTGAGCGGTGTGACGGTAATGACCGCATTCGTAGCGCCCACCGGGATCGTCACCGAGCCGGTCAAGTTGCTGTAGTCCGCCCCGTTGGCGGCCGTGCCGCCGACCGTATAGTAGACCGTCAGCGCCGCCCCGGTGGCCCAGTCGGGACGGGACACCGTGAACGCTCCCGGATCCAGCCCGATTTCAGAGGCATTCGGGTCGGAGGCGATAAGGTTCACTTCCTGGGCGCCGACCGGCAACGATTCCGCCGCCCACCAGTCGCCGTAATCATTTGTCGCGTAATAGCGGTAGAAATACAGCATGCCGGGCGAGAGGCTGACGTTCGTAGTCACCGGACCGGGACCACGCAGGCCGAAGTCATTAGTGATCCCCCAGTTCGCCTCGACCGTACCGCCATCATTCGTGCCCCAGTAAACGCGCACCGTGGTCGGCGCCAGGCCTGTGGAAACCAGGTAACCATTCAGATTGGCCGCGCCGGCGGTGATATTCGTCGGCGTCTCATTGCGCACGGTGGGCAGGCCCACGCTGCCGTAGGTAAGCAGCACCCCATTGGAGGCCATGCCAAGCCAACTCGCCCAGATCCAATTGGCGGAACGAGCCACGCTGGAAATGCGCGCTTCGTCCACGACCCCGTCGCACGTCCAGCGATAGGTGGCGGCCCCGGGATTCGCGATACCGAGCTTCCATGGATTCTGATTGAGCTCGAGTGTCGCGGAGCCGGCGCTGAAGGTATTGCTGGCCTCCAGCACGCCGTCCACATAGATGGCCGTCCGGCCGACCGACCGATCGAGCAGGGCCACAACATGGTGGAAAGAGCCGGGAGCATAAGCATGCACGGAGGCAACACCGGCCTCCGTGGGACCGGTCAGCCAGTGGTCGAAACGGAAAGTGTTGTTGGGCTGATACTTCAGCCCCTCGTGATTGCCGTTCTTCATCAAAATACCGTAGTTGGCGTCAATGGCGCTACCCGAGCCTGGCGGTGTGGACATCGGCTTAAACCAGGCCTCAAGGGTGAAGTTGGTCTCCTGCACGTTCTCCAATCGCGCCAAGGAGTTGGTGATCGTGACGTAGTCGTCGCCATCCGTGTAGAAATACCGCTCCGCACTGCCAATCGGGCCGACGACCTTGGTAATGGTGCCGGAGGGCGTGCCGTTGGCAAGCAGGGCCGCGGAATCGTAGCGTTTGCCCGAGGCTTCCGATAAGTGCCATACACCGGCATAGGAACCGCCCCACACGGCACCGTTGGTCGTGTACGCTGCCGCCACCCAACCGGTCCGGCCCCAGAAGGCCCGGATCGCCGTGTTGGAGTCAACCAGTTGCGGAACCTGAACCCAAACGTAAGAGAGCCCATTCGTGTCCCACTGATCGATCTCGTAGTTCAGCTCATTGCCTTGCGCATCCGAGAACACCAGGTCGGCGTTCAGGCCGGACTGGAACTGCCCGTAACTGAACCCGTCGACGTTCGAGCCCAGCACCACGAGCGCGGGGAAATTGGTCAGCGTTTCCGATCGGTTATAGCCGGCGAACGTGAGCGGCACTTGGCGGCTCCACGCGCTGAAGTCCGTCAGCGTCGCAAAGGTTGCCACCGGTGACCAGGTCTCGCCGAACGAGTTGCTGGCGGCAAAGCGACAGTAATAGAAGGTTCGATCCGCCAGGCCGGAGATATTGGTCGCCACCGGACCAGGATCCCGCGTGCCCGGGAAAGCGCTCGCGTTCGCCCAGTTGGACGCCACAACGCCGGCATCGTTCGTTCCCCAGTAAACCGACACGTAGGCTGGCGCGGCGCCGGTGGAACTCAGAGTAGCATTCAGGGTCACCGACTCATAGGTCACGTTACTAGCGACGACACTGTTGATGTCGGGGGCCACCGTGTCATACCTGACGATCACGATGCCGGAGCCGCCGGAGCCGCCGGACGTGGCCGAAGAATAACCACCTCCGCCACCCCCGCCGCCGGTACCCGCCACGCCGTTTGTGCCCGCCCGACCGGAGTTCAGTGCCCCACCCGCCCCACCGCCACCAGGCCCGCCGGCACCGGCAACCGAGGAATTCCCGCCACCCCCTCCACCCCCTCCGGCATAGTTGGTCAATACACCAGAAATGTTGAAGGCCAACCCTGTGCCGCCACTTCCCGATTGTATGCTGGCGTTCCCGTTCCCGCCCGCCGAGCCGGCGCCGCCACCACCGCCTGCGGAGGAATTCCCGCTGGTACCGGCAGGATTGCCTTGTCCATACGGCGCCAATCCCTTCGCTCCGCCTTGCGCTCCGCCGCCTCCCGAACCGCCTGCAATGCCCACCTTGGACGTCCAACTCGCGCCGCCGCCACCCCCATAGGCAATGAGACTCCCGAAAGCGGAATTGCCCCCATTCGTTCCTGCGGGCCAGGCCCCCCCCACCACTACCCCGCCGGCGCCTCCCGCCCCCACGACAACCGCGTTGGTGCCTGCTGGGAGGAAGAACGAGTTCGTGTAGATTACGCCTCCTCCCCCCCCGCCGCCACCGATCGTGGCCCCACCCCCGCCGCCACCCGCTACCACCAGGATCTCAACACTGCCGGCCTCCGTCACAACAAAGTTGGTGGTGGCGGTGGTGTTGGTGAAGGTATGGATGGTGTAGACACCAATGTTGGTGACGCTGCCACCTGTCGCCACGACAGCCGAAGCCATCCGTGCCGACGACAACACCAACATGACCCCAAGTCCAAACCGCGAGATCGAACCTTTGCACACCTTAAACGTCGTCATGCCAATCCCCCCCCCATGGCCCATGCCGGGAACGTTACGGAACCTTACAGAGTGTACCTAAGATAGGGTAATTATCTCCAAAACGGATGAACAAGGCAAGCCAATCC
>CAYOIT010000236.1:0-6258 GCA_964404035.1 uncultured Verrucomicrobiota bacterium
CGTAAGCGGACGCTCCTCCGTCACGCCGGGCGTGGGGGCCGGGCGTTCCGGCGCCATCGGCTCAACGTCGGCCACTGCCAACCCCATCAACTTCTTCGCCGCTTGCGCCACGCCGGTAATCAGCAACTGGTCGATCTTCCCGCTCTGCGTGACCTTCGCGGTCTTTTCGATCACGCCCGTTTCGCTATCCGCCAAATTCGCCACCAGGCTGTAGGTCTCGCCCACTTTGCCAACAGACCCGAACACCACATACCGCAGGGCCGCGATCTTGCCGGCCTCGATGGCGCACTCCGTGCCCGCGCATTCCAGCGAAATCTTCTGCGCCTCCAGCACCTTGACCAGGTTCGCGCGCGACACCATGCGGTATTGCTTCAACTGGATCAGCTCCGACTCCAGCCCATCCGCCAGCACCGCCGACTCCTCTTTCGAAACGCCATTCTTTGCCTCAAACGTCATTACCGCACAGCCGGGCAGATCGGCGGCATGGGTGGAATAGGCAACGCCAAAAACGGCCAGACAGGCCCATAACCAAAACGACAACTTCATAAATATCTGAGTGCCGCCACTCTTCATAACGGCGGCGCTTTGGGAATCAAATACTTGTCAGGCCGGTTGTCGAGCAATGTGCCGGTTGTGTTTTCAGCCCAGCGCGAAGGCGTTAATCCTTCCGACACGGCTTTAAACTGATCCTCATACGCCGGGGCGCCATTCGATCGACGAACGGAAAACCGCACACGCGTATCGACAATATTCAAACTGTCCGCAGGAGGCACCGGCCCAACATCATACAACACGGTCAGGATCACACGGGCGTCGGCGGCTTCCGCTGCCTTCGATAATCCCCCCGTCTCGCCCCGTTCGAAAAACGCGGCCAGTTGCGTGCTGTCCATTCGCCCGCAGAGATCGACGGACAGCATTTCTGCCTTCGAGAACTCGCCCGCCAGTTTCCCCGCCAATTCCGGGAACGGCCGGATCGCACCGTTTTCCCGCACCCCGCAGATCAAGGCTACCGGCCCGCCTTTCCAGCGCGCCTTCAGCGGCCACGCTTTCGGCGCGGGCGGCAGTTTCGCTAATCGCGATTCCCAATCCACCTGCCGTATCGGATTCTTTTCAGCCAGCGCCTCATACAGGCTTCGCGCCTCGTTCGCGCGGCCCAGTCCGGCCAACAGGTCGGCCGCCTTCAAATCCAACTCCTCCAACGAGAATCGCAGCCCGTCCGCCTGCGCCGCCTCAGCCTGGATCTGTTTTGCCAACGCAAGCGCTTCCTGCGCGTCGCCACTCCGTTCCAGACCCGACACCCGTTCCCACAAACCGGATAACCGTGCCCCGCGCTCTTCCCTGTCGATTTTCACGGCCAGCGTCTTCAGCCCGCCGGAATCGTACGGCAGGGTGAGCCCGCTCCGGTACCGCCCCTCAAGCGCTGCCAATCGCTGCCGGGCCCCCGCCCAGTCCCCGCCACGGCGGGCTGACTCCAGTTCCCGCCACACCGCCTGAAGTTCGACCTCTTCTTTCAAGTCGGTCAGCCGCCGCCCCTCCTGACTCAAGGCTTCCAGCGAACTGGGGGGGAACAACGGATCGCCATAGCCGGCCGTCATCCGGGCCGCCAGCGCTTCGGCCTCGGCATACCGGCCCTGGCCCTTAAGCCGCATCAGCTCGGCCCACTGCCCGGCCAGGACATTCCCCTGCACGATGCCCCGGCGAAGGCTTGCCAATTCGGCCCGTTCAAATCCCGTTAACACCCAGGCGCTCCAGCCTTTGCCGGATTTCTCCGCATACGCCCCGTCAGGCACCCGGATCGTCTGGCGGAACTCAGCCTTTTCTCCCGGCTTGGCTGAAAGCGGGGCAGGCAAATCAAGCCGCATCTTCTCGGCGGCATCCCAATAGGCCGCCTCACGGGCATCCGCCTCCGAGTCCAGCCGCTCCGCCGCGCCCAACCGGTACCGGTAAAGCCCGTCATCCGACTTCCCTGTGCGGACCCAGCTGGGCCGTGGGGAAACCGAAACACAGGATACCGCACACCCGCATAAGAAGGCCGCCGGGAGCATTCTGAATAGAACGGCGCCCGCAGCGGCCATACGGTTTCTGCAGCTGGAACCCATCAGACTCACTTCGCGAGCTTTTTGCCCAGCTTATATTCGTATGAAATATCGAGAATGCCCGTGCGCGCATTGATCAGCCGCCACACAAAACGGTACATCACCTGTTTCTTGCCATCCGGTCCAACCGCCTGCGTGGAGGAGACACGCCCCACCAGCAACCCGTCCACCCTGGCAAGGGTTCCCAGGATTTCCGCATCCTGGTCGTCCGCCCACTGCCGGGATTCCCAGTTGAACTTCTTCAACTTCATGATCAGTTCCTGGGCGCGGCCTTCGTTGATGCCCTCGGCCACGACCTGGAACTTGAGCGACCCCTCCTGATTGAACACCGCCTCCATGGACCGCTGGATATCCTCCACCCGCACGCTCTGCGGCGTGCCGCTGGTATCCACCGAGCCAAGCGCGGTCACATAATCCTTCTTCAACCCGCGCTTCTTCATCTCGTCGGTCACGGCGCGAACCACCAGATCGTAATCGTGATCGTCCAACCCGGCTGTCATGGGGCCGATCTCGTCAGACGGGATATAGGTCCCGCCCGCCGATCCGGTCGTACTCCCGGAAAAGGCGCAACCGCCCACCAGTGCGACCGCCAGGACAACCCCGGCCAATCCCATGCCCATCATCACCTGTTTCTTCATGGCCTACTCCCAGCGTGTGTTGGGACGGCGAAAGCGCACGTCCAGAATGAAATCCGTAGCGGAAGCCTGCGGCGCGATGCCCTGCATCATCGCGCGCTCCTTGGCGTTCACGGCCAAGAGCGTCCAGGTCGAGGTCCGGGTATCCACCTCCATGCCCGTGGCCTCCGTCCAGCGGAACCGGTATTCCAGCTGCAGGTCCCGCTGCGCCTGGCTCACGGCCGAAACCTGGGCGCGCAGCAGGCCATTCTGGTTCGTCGCCGCGATTTCCTCCACCTCGAACAACCCGCCTACAATCTTGGAATTGATCCGGATCGTGTTGTGCGGGTAACTCTCCACCGACAGCCCCGACGTGGGCATGCGGCAGGCACTCAGCCATGCCACCGAGCCCAGTATCAGCGCAAAAACAATCGCTCGCTTCATGGCGGACAGCCTCCTTTAATCCAGTTTCGGGGCCGGCGGTTCGACCGGCGTGACCGCGCCCAACGCCTTAACCCGGCGGCAGATGGAAAGCCGCGGAATCTCCCCGGCGCTCTCCAGCACTTCGGCCTTGGCCGTCTTTTCGTTCACCTCGACCACCTTGGCCTTGCCAACCTTCGTCTCGTGGAAACCCAGATTTTCCTTGGTGTCCGGGTCCGTCATCATCTCGCCCGCCTGGTACACCTCCAACACCTCGCCCAATACGATCGCGCCCTTGCCGCGATTAATCGTCAACGCACCACCCGCCACGGCCACCACCTTGATCGGGTACGCCGTGTCGATCACGTTCGCCGCCTCGATCTTTCCGGATACCCCGTAAAGCTCCTCTATGAAATCGTAAATCTGGCGGCCCGCCGGGCCGTTCGCTTCTTTGAGCCGGATCTGCTTCTGCACATCCCCGATGTTGGAGGCCACAATCTTGCCCGTCGCCACGTCCACCACGCGCACATTCGTGGCAAACTTGCCCTTCACCAGCGCCTGCTTCTGGTTGATGAACGGCACTTCCTTGTTTTCGAGCGTCAGGCTCAGGTAGCGGATCTCCGGCACCACCACGTAATCGGCGTTCAGCATCCGCCCCATCTTGACCACCTTGGCCACATCCGCGTAATCGGATTCGCCGAAGTCCAGCTCCTTGATCACAGCGCCCAGGTTCTCCCGCTCCAGCACGTCCAGCTTGCGGCTGTTGACCAGAGCGTCGATCACATAGGAGGTGTAGCCGGGATTCTCCACCACGCCCAGGTCGGTCACGCCGAACTTTTCGCCCAGCTCCCGCTGGAACTTGGAGCGCAGCTCCTGCGTAAAGACCGCCGGCACCACCGCCACCCGCGCCTTGCGGGAGGAATCGTCAATCGTCGGCGCCTGGACGCGCGCCTTCGGCACCGCAGGTTCCGCCACCACCTCACGCTGGATCACCGTCTGTCCGCCGCCCGTGTTGGGCTGAACCACCGTGATCGTGTCCTTGGTCCCGGCGGCCTCGCCCACCCGGATCTCCGCCTTGATGTTCTGCTCTTCCGCCACAGCCGTTATGCCGGCCAACCCCAACGCCAGACCCCAACACCACTGTTTTCTCATAACCTTCTCCTTGACTGGTTAAAACATGAACGCCGCGCCGAGCCCCAGCCCGACCGCACGAACCGACACATCACGGGTTTCCGTCTCGCCATCCCGCTGCGCTTCGCCGTCCGTCAGCGAGGTTTCAGCCTGCACGCCGAGCCGGATGGAGACATATTCGTTCACAAGCCACATAACGCCAGCCTCTCCCGAAACGCCAGGCATGCCATCCTCCTTCGAGCCGTCCTTGAGCGAAAGCGCATAATAGTTCAAACCCGCGCCCACATAAGGCGTAAAATCCGAATTCATCGGGAACCGATAGCGCGCGCCAATGCCGACCCGGAACGTATCCAGATCGTCCTCGTCCCGGACCGCCATCCAGCGAGTTGTAAGTCGCAAATCCAGCGCATCGTTAAGGTTGTAGAATAGCGCCAAGGCCGGACAAAGCGCCTGGTCGGTTCCGTTCTGGCGGCCGATCTTGACGCTCGCGGAATTCCTCTCGACGGCGGCTTCGACCCCCAGGCCAGGCGCCTGGCCGTAACAGGCTTCCCGCGTCACGCCGGACCCGCTGGAGACAGGCACGCGGCCCATTTCGGCGGCGGAGGCGAGCAGGGGGCCTAACAGGGCCGAAACAACAATCACAGACGACATGTTCAACGCACGCATACCGCGTTCCTCCTTTAGGATTCTTTGTCGTAAAGTAGAGTACGAATCGAATTGTTATGCAAGCTCCAAAACTCACCCTTTTGTAGGATACTTCCCCGTCAACCCGTCAAACCCCTCCGCAAGCTTACTGGACCCTAAACTCCGCCGCGCATCAAAGAATAAAGGAAACTTTACGGCCTGGGCGAGACAACAACGCGAGCCCCGTAAATCGTGACCCTGAACGCGGGTTGACTCCCGAAGCGATTCGCACAACGCGCGTAGGTTGCATGATCGTTCCAGCCCCCGCCGCGGACCACGCGGGCATCGCCGGACCCCGGTCCCGTGGGGTCTGTCACGTTCCCTGTCGGATAATCGCCATGCCAGTCCTGACACCACTCCCACACATTCCCGTGCATGTCGTACAAACCCCAGGCATTCGGCTTCTTCTGCCCTACCGAATGAAGACCCCGTTCCCAGCTCTCGCCACACCACCCCAGTTCGTCCAGGCTCCCAGCATACGCCCCCGTCGTCCCCGCCCGGCATGCATACTCCCATTCCGCCTCCATGGGCAACCGAAACCGTGAACCCTGAACCGTTGAACCGTAAACCTCATTCAGTTTCTGAATGAACGCCTGACAATCGTCCCAACTCACACACTCCACCGGGTTCCGCGACCCCTTGAATTCTGACGGATTGTTCCCCATCACCCGTTCCCACTGACCCTGGGTCACCTCATACTTCCCCATCCAAAAGCCCTTGCTCAACGTCACCAGGTGCTGGACCTCGTCCTTGTTCCGGTTAGCCTCGCTTGCTGGACTACCCATCATGAAACTGCCCGGCTCGATCCACACCAACTCCAACTTCTCCCCGCCGCCCAGGTCCACGGTCATCGGCTCGCCAGACTTGCGCTCGGATAGGGACGGAAGGGACACAAGGGACGAGGGAGGCGCCGATTCCTCCACGCTCAACCCCATCAACTTTTTCGCCGCTTGCGCCACCCCGGCAATCAGCAACTGGTCGATCTTTCCGCTCTGCGTGACCTTCGCCGTCTTCTCGATCACCCCCGTCTCCACGTCCACGAGGTTCGCCACCAGGCTATAGGTGTCACCCACCTTGCCTATGCTTCCGAACACCACATACTGAATCGCCGCCAGTTTTCCCGCCTCAATGGCACACTCCGTGCCCGAGCATTCCATCGAAATCTTCTGAACTTCCAGCACCTTGGTTAAATTGGAGCGCGACACCAGCTTATACCGCTTCAAGTCGATCAGTTCCGACTCCAGTCCGTCGGCCAGCGCCTTCACCTCATCCTTCGACACGCCCCCGCCCGGCTCAAACGTCATCACCGCGCA
>CAYOIT010000237.1:0-6237 GCA_964404035.1 uncultured Verrucomicrobiota bacterium
TCACTCCCGGTTGGGCTGGAATAATCCGAACCGGTGCGCCTTGTTGACGGCGGCCGGGGCGTTGGCGACATGGAGTTTCTCGTAAATACGGTTGACGTGGGCGTTTACGGTGTAGTTGCTGATAGCGAGGCGGTCGGCGATCTCCTTTTGGACGTGGCCTTCCGCCATGAGTGTCAGCACTTCCATCTCACGTTTTGAGAGCGCCGGCGTCAGCGGCGGTGCCTTGGACCGTGTCTCCTTCAGGGCCTTCAGGATGAACTTGGCGATCCCGTTGTCGAGTGACGCTCCACCATTAATTACGATGCGGATCCCTTCGGTGATCTGGGTGTCCGTGGCGGATTTCAACAGGTAACCCGCCGAGCCGAGGGTGATCGCCTGGAGGACGTCGGCCTCCTTGTCGGATTGACTCAGGACGATGACTTTGGCCTGGGGAGCGGCTTCGCTGATGAGCGGCATGGCCTCAAGCCCGCTCATGCCCGGCAGGTTGAGGTCGAGCAGGACTATATCCGTATCCTTGTGCTGGCTCAGATGCAGCAGGGCATGCAAGGCCCCTTCGGCGGAACCGAAGGCGCCGGTCAACTTCATGTCCGGCTCCATTGCCAGGGTCATTTCGATTACCTCGCGGTATTCGGGATGGTCCTCAACGAGGATGATATGGATCTTCTTTTTCATGATTTATCCTTATCTTTACTCGTTATCCGTTTTCATCGCCCGTTCTCGTGAACCGGAATCGGATGACGATAGCGGACGACGATAGCGGTTGACGAGGGTGGAACTGGGGACTGGAACTGGGGACAGGCCTTCCTTGTTCCAGAAACAGAACGAAGGGTGTCCTATGAAATGAGGACATACACACCGGCCGGATTTGATATGGTAACTGCATAGTTTGAATTCGGTAGGTTAAAGACGCCCAAAGTCGGAAAAGAGGGATGTATGGGTAGATTCATATTTGTGTCATTGATCGCGCTTTCCGCCTTGTCCGCCTCCGCGGCCGTGCATACCGCCGAAAACGGTACGCTCGCCGTCAACTATGACGACGTGAGAAAAACCTTTTCTGTCGTGGAAAAGGCGTCCGGCAAGGCGTTCATCCCGGAGGGGCGCCTGGAGCCGGCCACGGCATTGAAGCAGGGCGAAATCTGGCCGGATGACAAGGGGGTGCACATCAATGCCCACAGCGCCGGGATTCTGGTTCACGACGGCGTCTTCTACTGGTACGGCGAGCACAAGATAGAGGGCGGCGCAGGAAATCTCGCGCATGTTGGCGTCCATGTCTATTCCTCGCGCGACTTGCGGAACTGGAAGGACGAGGGGATCGCGCTGAAGGTTTCGGACGACCCCAAGAGCGATATCGCCAAGGGGCGTGTCATTGAACGGCCGAAGGTGATCTTCAACAAGAAGACCGGCAAGTTCGTGATGTGGTTCCATCTGGAGTTGGACACCGGTTACGCCGCGGCCCGCAGCGGCGTGGCGGTTGCCGATTCGCCGGTTGGTCCCTTCACCTTCATCGAGTCGTTCCGCCCGAATGCCGGTGTCTGGCCGCTGAACGTGCCGAAGGCGTTCCAGAAGCCGTTGTCGCCGGAGGAGGCGGACCGGGTGGCCCGCAGTGAGATGAGCGGTTCCCACATGGCCGACTATTGCCGGCAGGACTACCGGATCCTCCGCCGTGATTTCGTCGGGGGCCAGATGGCGCGCGACATGAACCTGTTTGTGGATGACGACGGCAAGGCCTACCATATCTACGCGTCCGAGGGCAACAGCACCCTGCACATCTCGCTGCTGAGCGACGACTACCTGAAGCCGGCCGGTCGGTATGTTCGCGTTTTTCCAATGGCCTACAACGAGGCGCCGGCGATCATGAAGCACCGGGGCAAGTACTACATGATCTCGTCCGGTTGCACCGGCTGGGCGCCGAACGCTGCTCGTTCCGCGGTGGCCGACTCCCTGTTCGGCCCCTGGAAGGAACTCGGCAACCCCTGTGTGGGTGTCAATCCGCGGATGAAACTGGGGCCGGAGAAGACCTTCGGTGGACAGAGCACGTTCATCCTGCCGCTACCGGGACGGCCGGGATCGTTTGTCGCGCTGTTCGACCAGTGGCGGCCCGGGAACGCCATCGACGGTCGCTACTTCTGGCTACCGGTCCGTTTCGAGGGGGAGGGATTCAAGGTGGACTGGACGGATGAGTGGAATCCCGTCCTGGGCAGGGGCGGCGCAACGGCGCACAGCGAGGCCGCGCGCGATCCGGTTTTCGGCAAGGGACGCCGGATTGTCGTGCCGCAGACCGATGGCAGTACCGCGCTGGAACTGTACAGGGGGCTTCCGTTTCTCTTCATCCGCAAGACGTTGGCGAACGGCGGCGCGGCGGCGACCGACCTGCAACGGGTCGTGCCGGCGACCTTCACCCTCGACCTCGGCAAGCCGGCGGACGCCCTGCGCACGATGGGCACGGGCGGCCTCACGGCGCCGGACAAGCATTCCGGCAGCTATGTTTTCCTGACCTGTGCGGATCCTGCCACCCGCCGGGGCGTAGTCGCCGGCTGGGTCAGCCACGACCGCGGCGATGGCGTGGTCTTCTCCAGCGTCGCGGACGGCCAGGTCGCCTTCAAGGCGCAGCTTGATTACGGCCACCTGCGGATCCAGCCGGGTAAGTCCGAGCGCCTGGAGACGCTTGCCGTCGGCCTGTTCGACGACGCGCGCCTCGGCGAGGAACAGTTCGCGGACGCCATCAAAAGGCAGTATGCCATTACGCTGCGTCCGCGCGTCGGGGGCTACTGCACCTGGTACTCCGAAGTCGGCGGCATGGGGGACAAGACGAACGGGGCGGGCGCGAGCAACGAGCGCGACATCATCACCCTTGCCGAGTTCGCCTCGCGCGAGCTTAAGCCCTTCGGGTTCGGCCTCGTTCAGATTGACGACGAGTGGCAGGACGGCGGTAACTACAACGGTCCGCGCCGCGGCTTCGACCGCGTCAAGCCCGGCGGTCCCTATCCCCATGGCATGAAGCCGGTTGCGGAGACGATTAACCGGCTGGGGATGACCGCCGGCATCTGGTTCATGCCGTTTGCGCGCAACCACCAGGATCCGGAGTACAAGGACCGCCAGCACTGGTTCACCAAGCGTCTCAACGGCAAGCCGTACGAGACCGAGTGGGGCGGCACCAGCCTTGATCTGAGCCACCCCGAGGTCCAGGCACACCTCGATTCCCTCGTCAGGACCATCCACGGTTGGGGTTACACCTATTTCAAGATGGACGGCCTGTGGACCGGGAGCAGCACCGAGCAGATCTACGTCAACGACGGCTACAAGGACGACACCATCGGCAACCACCAGCCGTTCCACAACCCCGACAAGACTAACATCGAAAACCTGCGCGACGGCCTGAAGCTGATCCGCAAGGCCGCCGGTCCGGAGGTCTTCTTTTCCGGCTGCAACGTCAGCCAGAACATGCGGACGCTGGGCGGCACCATGGGGCTGCTCGACGCCATGCGCATCGGCCCGGACAACGGCCAAAGCTGGGAGGAGATCATCCGCGGCCCGATCCGCGGCTCCCGCCTCTACTTCCTCAATGGCCGCGTCTGGTGGAACGACCCCGACCCCTGCTACGTCCGCGACTCCATCCCACTCGCCCACGCCCAGGTCATCACCTCCTGGATCTCACTCAGCGGCGCCTTCTGGCTGAACAGCGACTGGATGCCGAAACTCTCCGCCGAGCGGCTCAACCTGCTCCGGCGCACGCTGCCCGCCCACAACGCCACCGCGCGCCCGGTCGACTATTTTGAGCGCGACGTTCCCTGCATCTGGCTGGTCAGCGACGCCCGTCCCGACGCCGTCCGCCGCGATGTGCTCGGCCTGTTCAACTGGGAGAGCCGCCCGGTGGCGCTGGAGTACGCCGCCACCCGGGCAGGTCTCGACGCCGCGGCCACCTATTACGCCTTCGACTTCTGGGCCAACCGTCTCGTTCCGGGCTTTGCCGGCAAGTTCTCCTTTGACCTTCCCGCCCAAAGCTGCCGCGTCATTGCCGTGCGCGCCGCCGAAGGGCACCCCGTGCTGCTCTCGACCTCGCGCCACGTGACCCAGGGCATGGTGGACGTTCTGGAGGAGAAATGGAACCGCGACGCTCTCGCCGGCCTCAGCCGCGTGGTCGGCAACGACCCGTACGAACTGCGCATCGCCGGCACGCTCGAGGGCGGGCGCCAGTGGAAGGTGGCCAAGGTTGAACTTTCCGCCGCCGACCAGGCCGCGGGCGTCACCGCCGAGTTCCGCGCGGAGCCGGGACTGGTGCGCGTTTCCCTCAAGTCCCCGGCCTCCCGCGACGTGCGCTGGCGTGTCGTATTCAATGAATAACAAGGAGAAGGATTCATGTTGACGTTAGGAGTTGGCGGTGATGGGGAGAGGACATGTATATGAAAACAATCAGGACAATGGTGTTGATGTTGGCTGTAGGTGCCTTGGGGATTCCGGGCCTTCAGGCCGAGGATACGATGGACAAGATGTGGGGTGAGTCGAAGCCGAAAACGCAGGCCGCGGACACCACGCGGGGTGAACATTTCCGCAAGGGGCACTACGGGCTCTTCATGCATTGGGGCCTCTATTCGCAACTGGCGGGGCAGTGGAAGGGGAAGACCTACTACGGCATCGGGGAGTGGATCATGCACCCGGCCATGGCGGGGATCCCGGTTCCGGAATATAGGGAGGTTGCCAAGACTTTCAATCCCGACCGGTTCGACGCCAAGGCCATTGTTCAAATGGCCAAGGACGCGGGAATGACCTACATCGTGATCACGAGCAAGCATCATGAGGGCTTTGCGATGTTTAAGTCGGCGCACCCATTCAACATCGTGGATGCCTCGCCCTTCGGGCGCGACCCGATGAAGGAGTTGGCGGAGGCCTGTCACGAGGCGGGGCTTGGGTTCGGGTTCTACTACTCGCACAACCAGGACTGGACCGCGCCGGGCGGAACGGGCGGGCCGAAAACAAATCCTGACGGCACTCCGGCGACCTTCGAGCAGTACTTCCGGCAGAAGTGCTATCCGCAGGTCAAGGAGATCTGCACGCAGTATGGCCCCCTGGAGGTGGTCTGGTTCGATACCCCCGGGGACATGCCCAAGGAGCACGTGGTTGAGCTTCATGATCTCGTGCGCGCCACGCAACCCAAGGCCTTGCTGGGCAGCCGGATCGGGTACGGTATGGGCGACTATGAATCGCTGGGCGACATGGAAGTGCCGCCCGAGAAGGTCGAGGGACTGTGGGAGACTTGCGACACCAGCAACGATTCCTGGGCCTATGCCTGGTACGATGCGAACTGGAAGGATCCACGCGAGATTCTGAGGCGGCTGGTGGCGACCGTGGCGCGGGGCGGGAACTACCTGCTGAACTGCGGTCCGGACGGAAAGGGGCAGATTCCAGAGCAGAACCAGAAATCCCTACGCATGGCTGGCACCTGGATCAAGGCGAATCCCGAGGTGATCTACGGTGCAGGCCCGTCGCCATGGAAGTGCGCCATGCCGTGGGGCGATGTGACGATGCAGGGTGACAAGACGCTTCATCTGGTGGTTTTCGATCCCCCCCGCGATGGGTTCATTTATCTGCCGGGATTGACCACTCCGGTCAAATCAACGACATGGATTTCTGGAGCCGGGACGTCCTCGTCCCGTAATCTTTCCTCTTCTGGTGCAATTATTCCGGAGGTGTTTGGGTCGGGATATCGGCTGAAGCTACCCTTTGTAGCCATCGGTGGCCTGGCCGCTGTAATCCGCATAGAGCTTGCGGGCAAGCCTGAGGTTGACACGATGCTGGCCCTCCATCCTAACCTTCCGAACACCCTGTTGTGTCATTTCGCGGAGGCCATTGGTGCCGAAAAGAAGAAGGTGAACTGGATGGAGAAATTCGGTGAATGGAAGCATGCCACCCAGGTGAGCCATTGGACGGCCGAGGGCCGGGCCAGTTGGACGGTGAACGTGCTCGAGCCGGGAGCCTATACGGTGGCCTTGAAGTACCGGGGGAAAGATCGTCTGGTTTGGAAGATCGCCAACGACGAGGGGGCGGTGATCCAGAACCAGCAGGCGGCGACAACGCAGTATCAGGCCTATCCGATGGGAGTGTTTGAGATCAGGAAAGCCGGTGTACACAAGATTGAGGTATCGTTGGTCGATGGTGACCGCGAGAGCGCCAGTCTGGAGAGTTTAGGGTTGAGCCGGGTGCCGTGAAGACGCAGGCTCCCCGGCGGTAGCCGGGGAAGCC
>CAYOIT010000238.1:0-6202 GCA_964404035.1 uncultured Verrucomicrobiota bacterium
ATTGAATTCCAGGAGTTGCTGGGGTTCGGCTTTGCGGATCCACTCCGTGGCAACCTGCTGCCAATCGGCCAGGGAGGCGCACCATTTCGGGTTCTTTGCCATGGTGGTGCCCCTGCAGAAAGGGTATCCCGCCCTGTCAAGCCAGTCGCAGATTCGGTTCCCCATCGCAAGGAAGTAACGGGACTCCAGGTCTCCCGCGGGAGCGCCTTCAGGCGGGGCATACAGCAAGGCGTTGTCCTGGTCGGCGGATAGCGTCATCTCCTGGCGACCCTGGCTGCCGAGTGCGAGAAAAACGAAGGGGCAGGGGGCGGCGCCCAGTTCCTGAACCGCCAGATCGACAAAGCGGGCGGAGGCCGCATCGCAGATGGCGGAAATCAGGCGGGTAATCTGGCGGGTGTGGGCACCGCTATCCAGCAGGGCCTTGACGAGCAGGGGGACCCGGTGACACCACCGGATGATTTCCTCCGCCGTGGTGGCGTGGGTAATCTTGCCGGTGAGCATGGCGGCCTCACTGCTGTGGAGCTGCAGGATGTCGCGGCTGTGAATCAGGCCCATGATACCGCCCCCGTCGTCCGTCACGGCCAGATGCTCAACGCCCTTCTCCTGCATCAGAAGCAGGGCTTCGTAAACCTGGGCACGGCGCGGGATGGTGACGACGGCCACCCGCATGACCCGGCGGACGGGTTCCGTCGGAGGGACCTCCTCGGCAATCATGCGGGTGCGCAGGATCCGGTCGGTCACGATGCCGGCCAAACCGCCGTTCTCCGCGCGGACCAGCGCCGCTTCCGAAGCCTGGGCCGTCATGAGTGCCGCCACCCGGGCGATGGGGGTATCGGGGGAGCAGAACGTGGCGGGATGGCAGAGGCGCTCCACGGGTTCGTGGAGATAGAGGAGCGAGGTTTGGAGCCGCTCGATCAGCGAGTCGCGTTCCGCCTCGCGTCGGGCGTCGGTCGAGGTGTCCTGGACGCAGCCATCGATGAAACGGGGGGCGCCGCCCCCATCGCGAATCAGGCGGGCATCAAGGGTGAGGGTCCGCCGTTGGCCGTCGGGAGTGGCGCGGTACAGGCGCTGGCGGGCCAGGCCGTCCCGCTCCAGCCGACGCAGGAAATCGTCGAAATCCGCAGGGGAGGGAAAGGCGGAGGCGAGGGCGGGCGGGGTATCGATATCGCCGGCGCCGAGGACGGGGAGCAATTCGAGCGCGGTCCGGTTGATGTCCAATAGGGCGCCGCGCCGGAGGGCCCGGGCCCGAAAGAGACCGAGCGGAGCATTGGCGGCGGTTTCCGCGAGGGCATTGCCCGGTTCATTTGAGCCGGTGCCCCGGTCGGTGCCGTCGGGTTGGCGGGGCGCGATGTCGCGCGCCTGAAGGATGAGGCCGGTTTGCCCCGCGATGGAGATGCGGCTGAAGGCCAGCAGGCAGTCGAGGGGACGACCGTCCCGACTGCGCAGCACGGCCTCAATCCCATCGGGTCGTTCGTCGCCGGTCCGCGTCTGCCTGACCGCCTCCCAGGCCCGTGTGTTGCCCGGCAGGTACGGCAGGACATCCGTGAGTTCCAGCAGTTCGATCTCGGATCCCGCATACCCGAGGCGCCGCAACAGGGTGGGGTTGGCATAGCGACACCGGCCCTCGATGGTGAGGAGGGTGCCTTCGGTGGCGGCTTCGACGAGCGCGCGGTAACGCTCGGTGGTCTCGTGGAGACTCTCCTCGGCTTCCCGCCGTTTGTGTTCGAGATGGAGGCTTTGTCGGACCACGTAGATCAGGAGCATGGCGATCAGGACGGCGAGGGCGGCCGCGATCCGGGCCAGGCGCCGTTCGAAACGGGAGATCTCCGCTTTGACATCCTCCGTGTAGATGCCGGTCCCGATGATCCAGCCCCAGGGTTTGAACCCGCGGATGTAGGATTCCTTGGGAACCAGGCGGTGCGGGTCGTCCTTCCACTGCCAGACATAATCAACGAACCCCTCATTCTGGCGACGGACCAGATTGGCGAATTCCACGAAGATGCGCACCCCGCGCGGGTCCCGGAATTCGGTCACATCCTGACCGTTTAATTCGGGCCGGTAGGGGTGCATCAAGATCCGGGGAGTGAGGTCCTGGAGCCAGAAATAGTCCTTTCCCTCGCGGCCGTAGCGGAGTGTTTCGATGCGTTTCTTTGCCAGTTGCTGGGCCTGCTCCAGCGGCGTGATACCTCCCCGGACCTCCTGCTCGGCCTCGGAAAGAATGCCCCAGGCGGAATTGACGAGTTCGCGGATCATCTCGCGCTTGCGTTCGAGCAGCGAGTTCTCGATGGCGGGCACGATGATATCGAGCTGCACAACGGCAAAGAGGATCATGGCGGCGGCGGTGGGCAGCACGATGCGCAGAATGAAGTTCAGGCGGCGGGGGGCGGGGAGGCGGGGCCGGTCGTCAACCGGTTGGAGGGTGCCCCGACCGGTCAGGACGGCGTCCCTGAAGGTCCTCCAGAGTTCGACCGGCAGCTCGATGCCCGTCTGTGTGCCGTTGTGATGAAAGTCACTGCCGGCACAGACGAGGAGATGGTGGCGGCGGGCGATCTCGATCAGGCGGGCCTGATCTTCGGGCGGGAAGGCGGGGTAGATGGCCTCGATACCGTCGAGACCAAGCGCGTGAAGGTTTGGCAGAAGGGCATCCAAGGCTTTGGTGTCCGGCTCCAGGAAGAGCGGGTGGGCCAGAAAGGCGTGGCCGCCGGCGCGGTGGACGAGCGCGATGCCGTCGACCAGATCGAGGCGTCCGGAGGTGGCGCCGGGCAGGAGGGGGATACCCGGGCGAGGGCCGTGTGGCCGCTTCCGCCGGAGTGAGCCGGCGATGCTATCCACGGCGGCCTCGCGGCTGAAGCGGATGGCGTCCAGATTGGCCCGCAGCTCCGGATGATCGGGATCGAAGCCGTAAGCCAGGAGGTGGGCCTCCCTGCCCTGGTACTGGGTGGTGATCTCAACCCCGGCAACAAACGCGATGCCGCGGCGGGCCAGCCGTTTTCGGAAGGCGTGCAGTCCATCCAGTGAGTCGTGATCCGCGAGGGCGGCAAAGGCCACCCGATCTGTCGCGAGACGATCCGCGACGGCCTCGGGTGTGAGGGTGCCGTCGCTGTGGACCGAGTGGCAGTGAAAATCGACACGAATCATCATGCTCATCGGGTCACCGCCTGTTTCCGTCACCGCCCCCCGTGGCCGTCACCGCCGTTGTTGTTTCGCGTCAGGCTGGCTGTGGGGCCACCGGTTCCGGGGGGCGTGTCATCAGGGAAACGACCACCAGAGTGATGAAGCTAAGTGGAATCGAGACGATGCCGGGGTTGCTGAAGGGCACCGGCGCCGTGGTGGGGTCGAGCCCGTACAGTTTGAAGAGCTCGGGCGAAAGCATGATCAACAGCAGCGAGGAGACAATGCCCATAAAGATCGACGCCACGATGCCTTTCGCCGTGGTGCGCTTCCAGAACAGCAGCATGAGAATCGCCGGCAGGTTGGCGGAAGCGGCCACGGCAAAGGCCAGGCCAACGAGGAATGTCACATTGATCCCCTTGAACAGGATGCCGAGCACGATGGCCAGGGCGCCGATGACGAAGGCCGCCGCCTTGCCGGCGCGGATCTTGGCCCGGTCGTCCATCTTGAGGTTCAGGTACCGGTCGCAGAAGTCGTGGGCCACGGCGCCGGAGGCGGCGACAATCAGTCCGCTGACCGTGCCGAGCACGGTGGCGAAGGCGATGGCGGAGATGACGGAGAACAGCAGTTCGCCGAAGGATCGGGCCAGGAGCGGGGCGGCCATATTGCTGTCGGCAGGATTGAGGACTCCGTTGATCGCGGCGCCAACTCCCATGAACAGGGAAAGAATGTAGAAGAAGCCGATGGCCGCAATGGCCACGATGGTCGACTTGCGGGCACTGGCGGGGCTGGGCACGGTGTAGTACCGGATCAGGATATGGGGCAGGGCGGCCGTCCCGAGGAAGAGCGCCAGCATCAGGGAGATGAAGTCGAATTTTTCGAGGGGGGTGCCCTGAACCTTGAACTTGATGCCGGGACGCATGAACAGGTTGCCGGGTGTCGTGACCGGGTAATAGGCCGCGACCTTGGCACCGTCGGAATCGCTGAAGCGCACTTCCTTCCATCGCCGGATCCGGGTGTCCTTGTCGGAAAGGGCCGACAGCAGGCCGGCCGGTGACACGGAACCCCGTGGCATGTCCGCGGTGCCGCGGAGGGATTCGACGTTGCCGACCTGACGGAGGGCATTTTCCTTCGAAGCGGGGGCCCCGTTGATAAGGTGGCGGCCGTCAGGGGTGGTCACCTCAGACTGGATTTCCATGAGGCGGGTGCCGTTGGTTCCGGACTCCACCATCCACCAGGTCTCCGCCCCGTCCTTGTTCAGCCGGGCGAAGGTATGTTGGGCGGCGGGAACCTGTCGCACCTCGGCCACGCTCCAGCCGGGGTCGGTCACGGTGAGTTGCGCTCCCTCTCCCTGTGCGGCGAGGATCGCGGGTTCGTGGAAGGGCACGCGACCCCCCTGGTCGGGCCGGGGGTTGAAACCGCGGACGCAGACGGCGATGACCAGGACGGTGGAAAAGACGATCAGCAGGGCACCCTTGAGGAACTGGACGTAGGTGGTGGAGGCCATGCCGGCCGTGGCGACGATGGTGATGACGATGGCTCCGACCATGATGACGCCCCAGTGGTGGGCGAGGCCCAGGAGCGGTTGAACCAGCACACCGGCGCCGACCATCTGCGGAATCAAGTAGCAGATGGAGACGACGAGGGTACTGATGGCGGCGGCCAGTTTGATGCCGCGCGAGTTGTACTTGGAGTCAATGGCATCGGTGAAGGTATACTTGCCCAGCCGTTTCATCGGTTCGGCGACGACGAAGAGGGCCACGATCCAGCCGGCCAGGTATCCGACGGAGTAAAGGAATCCGTCGTACCCCGTGGTGGCGATCATGCCGCAGATCCCGAGAAACGAGGCGGCGGAGAGGTAGTCGCCGGCAAAGGCAATACCGTTGACCGACCAGTGGATCTGACCGCCGGCGGCATAGTACCCGCTGGAGGTTTTGGTTTTGTTGCCCAGATAGAAGGAGAGCCCCAGGACGAACAGGACGAAGATGAGAAAGATGGTGATGGCCATGTTAGCGGGTCTCCTTCGCGCTGCGTGAGGGATCGAGTTTTCGCTCCTGAACGCGGCACATGGCGTCATACACCAGGGCCTGCACGAGGGCGACGAGGATGAGGGCGAAGCCGTAAACCGTGGCCAGATTCAGGCCGGCCAGGACGGTGCGTTCCATGAGCAGGGGCCGCAGCAGGTTGATCGCCACGAAACCGGCGTAGAAGAGCGAGTAACACAGGACCATCCAGACCCCCAGCCTCATTTTATAGTGTTGAGCGGGGTCTTTTCCGACGGGAACGGCGGGTTCATGCAACATGCTACACTCTCCTGTTCGGTTGGTCGAATCGCAACTTGGATGTTACGTAATACCATCTTCTGCTGCCAAAACAAGGCGCGGTTTCGTGGGGCTGATCGATTGGGATACGCCTCAAAAGGCGTACATGAGTTCCCAGCGGGCAAAGACGGCGGTGTCGTCGTTCTTGTAGTAGTTGCCGGGCTCCATCGCTTCGAGCTGAATGAAGGCGCTGAGCTTGTCCTTGGATAACCACTTGTTTTCCGCGAGCACGAGCTCGTGCTTGAGGACGCCCAACCAGCCGCGTTCCTTGCCGCCGCCATTGCCGTCGTCCTCGATGGCCATGAGATAGTGCAGCGTGGCCGTGGTCTTCATCTTCGGAGCCGGGGTCAGGGAGAGGGAGAGACTCGGATCAATCACGTTGGACCAGCGGAAGGCGGACTCCTCGGCGTCCCAGGCAAACAGATACAGATCGCTGCCCTGGGGGTGGCGGGACCAGAGCGGATTCCAACCCTCGTCGGCATCGGTAGAGGGATCGTCGCCGGACACGCAGTAGATCCCGCCTTTCAGGACGGGTTGGGTCGGTGCGGTTTTGAAGGTCTGGGTGAGGTAGGCGTCCACCATATAGCCCGTCATCTCCTCATCGCCCCGCTGGCCATACTGAAAGGCGGCCTCGAGGTTTCCGCTGAGCTGTTCGGAGAAGACCGGCATCAGGCGAAAGCCTGCCGTCTCGACATCGAACGAAGGGTTCTCGACTACCTTGCGGTCCGGGTTCAGCGTCTGCCACGCATACTGGGGCGGCACGAAACCGG
>CAYOIT010000239.1:0-6156 GCA_964404035.1 uncultured Verrucomicrobiota bacterium
AGCGCGGTGGATCTGGCCTGGGCGGACGAACACGCCGCCGCGATCCTGCAGGCCTGGTATCCAGGCGAGGAAGGCGGCGCGGCGGTCGCGGACGTTTTGTTCGGTGCGGTGGCACCCGGCGGACGCCTGCCGGTTACATTCTACCGTTCACTGGATGACCTTCCGGACTTTGCCGATTATTCCATGCAAGGGCGGACATACCGCTATTTCAAGGGCGAGCCCCTGTATCCGTTCGGCTTCGGCTTGAGCTACGCGCGGTTCGGGTATTCAGAACTGACGCTTTCCCGCCAGACCCTGGGGACGGATGAATCGGTGGAGGTGTCCGTCACCGTCGCCAATGAGGGCGCGATGGCAGGCGACGAGGTCGTGCAGCTTTACGTGTCCGACCTCGAAGCCAGTGTGCGGGTACCGGGCCGTGACCTTCGCGGGTTCAGGCGCCTGCATCTGGCCCCAGGTGAAAAGGAAAGGGTGACGTTCACCCTGGCGCCGCGCGACTTCTCACTGATCGATGAAAGGGGCAAGCGGATACTTGAGCCGGGTCGGTTTCTGATTTCGGTGGGCGGCAGCCAGCCGGATGCAGTCAGTGTCCGACGCTACGGCCATGCACCGCTGGTGTCGGAAATCACGGTGACCGGCGAAGCTGTGGAATTGCCGTATTGAAGGGCTTGACCTGGGTATGGTGAATTTGGAGAGGGAGAACCGATGCGGTACGGATATTTTGACGATTTGAATAGGGAATATGTGATCGAACGGCCGGATACGCCGATGTCCTGGGTGAATTACCTGGGCACGGCGGAGTATTGCGGCATCATCTCGAACAACGGCGCGGGGTACGGTTTCCATAAATCGCCCAAAAGCGGGCGATTGTTGCGATTTCGGTTCAACAGCCTGCCGATGGACCGGCCTGGCCGAAACGTCTATCTGCGCGACGCCGCCGATGGCGATTACTGGTCGGCCACCTGGCAGCCGGTCGGGAAACCGCTCGATGACTATAAGAGTACCTGCCGCCATGGACTGGGCTACAGCACGTTTACCAGCGACTATCGGGATATTCACACGAAAATGCGGGTCTTCGTGCCGGTGGACCAACCGTTGGAGTTCTGGGAGGTTGAGATCGAGAACCGCGGCGCCAAAGCCCGCGACTTGTCCCTGTTCGGTTATGCCGAGTGGTGTTTCTGGGATTCATTCAAGGACATGCTGGATTTCCAGTACATTCTTTACACCTGTCGGATGGGTTGCGTGGACGGGATCGTGGATTACTCCATCAAGCTCTGGGACATGCGGGAACCCAAGGCGTTTTTCGCGAGCACGTTGCCAGTCCAGGGGTTCGACACGGATCGGGATGCCTTTATCGGGCCGTACCGGCACGAAGGCACGCCCATTGCCGTGGAGCAGGGGGGGTGTCGTAATTCCATCGCCGTAGGCGGGAATCCCTGTGCG
Organism: uncultured Verrucomicrobiota bacterium; assembly: GCA_964404035.1. Taxonomy (GTDB): domain Bacteria; phylum Verrucomicrobiota; class Kiritimatiellia; order CAIKKV01; family CAITUY01; genus CAMBRF01. The sequence goes on from CAYOIT010000239.1 coordinate 1,441, forward strand.
GCGCTGCAGAGTCGTATCATGTTGCGGCCCGGCGAGAAAAAACGCGTGCTCTATATCGTCGGGGTCGGCGATGCGGCGATAGAAGGCCGGGCCTGCCGTGACCGTTATGAGGATCCGGCGGAGGTCGAAAAGGAGTTCGGACGGGTCCGGAATTATTGGAATGACCGACTCGGCGCCTGGCAATGTCAGACCCCCGATCCGGAAACCAACTCGATGATGCGGCTCTGGAACCAGTATCAGTGCCACACCACGTTCAACTGGTCGCGGGCGGCCTCCTTCATCGAGTCGGGTGGCCGCGATGGCCTCGGGTATCGCGATTCGAACCAGGATACCCTTGCGGTGGTTCATGCCCTGCCGGCACAGGTTCGCGCGCGCCTGGTCGACCTGCTCAAGGGCCAACTCGCCAACGGTTCGGCCATGCATCTGGTCCAGCCGCTCTCGTGGACGCAGGGCGAGCATAATATCCCGCGGGAGATCTGGTCCGACGACCATCTCTGGTTATCCGTGTCCGTGTCCGCTTACCTGCGGGAAACGGGCGACATGGCGTTCCTGGAACAGGTCGTGCCCTTCGCCGACAGCGGCGAGGCGAGCGTGTACGAGCACCTGAAGAAGGCCTTGGATTTTTCCTGGTCGAAGCGTGGCCCTCACGGGCTTCTGCTTGGCTTGAGCGCCGACTGGAACGATTGCATCAACCTTCGCGGCAAGGGGGAGAGCGTCTGGAGTACCCAACTCTTCCATTTGGCGTTGCGCGAGACGATCACGCTCGCCGGGCGCATGGGTCGGCGGGAGGACGCCGCCCGGTTCGAAGGGTGGCGGGCGGAAATCGCCGGGATCCTGGCCGACAAGGCCTGGGACGGCAAATGGTTCCTGCGGGGATATCTCGACAGCGGCCGCAAGCTGGGGAGCCGGGAAAGCGAACAGTCCAAGATATTCCTCAACACTCAGACGTGGGCCGTGTTTTCCGGCTCGGCAACCCCCGAGCAAGGGCGCCAGGCGATGGATAGCCTGCATGAACTCCTGGCGACGGAGCACGGGATCGTCAAAAACGCCCCGGCCTTCCGCGAGGCGGATGGCGAGATCGGCGCGGTCACGACCTTCCCTGCGGGGCTCAAGGAGAACGGCGGCATTTTCTGCCATGCCAACACCTGGGCGATCATTGCCGAAACGATGCTTGGGCGCGGCGACAGGGCGTTCGAGTATTACCAGGCTTTCCTGCCTGCGGCCCGGAACGACTCGGTCGAAGTCTATACGATGGAACCTTACGTGTACGCCCAGTTCATCACGGGCCGCGAGCATCCCTCGAAGTTCGGCCGGGCGCGTAACTCGTGGCTGACCGGCACGGCGTCGTGGGCGTTCGTCGCCATGAGCCAGTACATCCTCGGAATCCGCCCCGATTATGACGGCCTGATCGTGGATCCGGTTATACCCGCCACTTGGGATGGCTTCACCGTCACGCGCCGGTTCCGGGGTGCGTTGGTGGAGATCAGGGTGACAAATCCAAGCCACGTCAGCCGTGGGGTGCGCAGCCTGGTGGTCAACGGCCGTGCGGTGGAAGGTAACCTCGTTCCGGTCGGTTTGCTCGCGCCTCGCACGTTGGTCGAGGTGGAACTGGGGTGTCTATTCCCCAGTGATCCATTCCCGCCTTGACCCGAGCGGGGTGGCTGTGCTGAATAACGAGTTCCCGCCCGACCGGGGTGTCATGAAACCAAAACGGATTCTTTTGAAACGGCTGCGACAGTTTTTGTAATTGGTCTTAAAGGTGTGGTTTTCTAATATATTGACGTGAAAGTGCGTTGCGTGGCGCATAGCGGGGCATAACAAAATCAAGACATGGCGAGGTGGGGAATGAAAAAGGCATTCAGGATGACGATGACGGTAGTAGGAATCGCGGTGGCCTTTCAGGCCGGGGCGGCAACCTATACGTGGACGGGGCCAGCCACGGGCGCGAGTTGGACGCAGGCCAGCAACAACTGGGACGCCGCTTCTACGCCGGTATGGGATTCCGTCAACGGGCCCGGGAACAGCGCCAACGTTACAAACGCGGTGACCAACACGGTGGGAGAGGCGATCTATGTCAGCAATATCACCTTCAAATCAGCCACGATGCTGACCAACGATGCGAGCTATGATGCCATCAACCTGAGCACAGGGGGCGCGATCTCGACCACGAATTTCGGATGGAAGTCGATCATGATCTTTCCACCCGTTGTGGGGAGCAATACCACGATCAATGCGAACGGAACGATCGGCGACGGCATTTACCTGTACGGCACAAATACTTTCACCGGCATGCTCACAGTACAGGCGCCATCTGGGGCCAACTCTGTGGGGATTTACATAAACAAGGCGTCGGCGCTTGGCTATGCGCAAGTGCGACTAGTGGGGCCGGCCTCGGACAAGGCTTATCTTGTGGTCGATGCGGACATGACGATTTCAAATGATTTCATCTTAAACGGTGATGGGGGGGGGGGCGGCATTGGCCGCATTCGAGTGGCGGGAAATACAACCTTTACGGGCGAAATTGTGCTGACCAATAGCTCATATATGTGCTCGGCAAGTAAGAGCGTGGTGGTGAACGGCACGGTTTCAGGGGCACAGTCCACTCTGAAATTGGGTACTGGAAACACAGGGATACTCGATCTTTGGACGTTTGGCGGAGCCAACAGTTTCTCCAATCTGTTGATTCAGTCTTCCATAGCCGTCAAACTTAACAATGCCGCAGCGCTGAATGCAACCGCGGGGTCAGAGAGTGGTCTCACATTTGACAGGAATCCCTGGAACACAACCCAGTCGGCCTACTTGCGACTGAACGGAAACAGCGTGACGATCGCCAGCGTAACGAACCTGAACGCGCTTTCCCGTCCCATCATCGAGAACTCCAACAGCGTGCCGGCGACGTTGACGATCGGCAACGTCCGCAACCTGGATTCGGTTTATGACGGAGTTATTCGTGATGGCGCCGGTGGTGCTTTGAGCCTGGCCAAGGCGGGGACAGGCAAGTTGACGCTTTCGGGCACGAACACCTACAGCGGCGCGACGACGGTCAACAACGGGACGTTGAAACTTGCGGCGTTCTTCTCCGCCAGCACGAATAGCGCCGTGACCGTGGCGGGTGGCGTGTATGACCTTGGCGGGCTGACCGCTACCAACAAGTCGGCAGGGACGAGTGGTTCCGGCGTGATCAGTAACGGCACGCTGGTGGCTAACTCCTTCGTCTTCTCGGGCGGCACGGATTATGCCATCCTGGCTGGCGCCGGTGCCCTCACCAATGTTGGGGGCACCACGACGCTTGCCGCCACGAACACTTATAGCGGCGTGACGGTCATCTCCAACGGCACCCTCGTGGTGAACGGCCTCTATACCGGTGGCGGGACGGTGACGGTGCTGTCCAACGCCACGTTGCAGGGGACGTCGCCGATCTCGAACCTGTTGTGCCTGGCGGGCGGCATCCTGTCGGCGCCAACGACGAGCTCGGTCTTGACTGTCGGTAATGGTGGGACACTCGGTCTGACCAACGCCGTCCTGGCGGTGACCGTGGATGCGGCGGGAAATTCGGGCAAGCTGGCGGTGAATGGGAATCTGGTGATGACCAACTGCACGGTAAGCGTGACGGGAACCAATCTGCTCGATTACCACAAGGAGTACATTATCGCGACCTGGACGGGGTCGGGGCCGATCAGTCCACTCACCGGCAACCTGCCGACCGGCTGGCATGCCGTGGCGGAAGCCAACCGGGTCATCCTCCAGGGCCGCCCATCAGGGTTTGTCCTGAATATCCAGTAATGCTGTTAACCTTTGGTTATGGGGGTGTGGGATGAGCATAAATGGATGCATCGTGCGGATTATGGCTCTGACCGTCTGCGTGACGGGAACCGTGCAGGCGGCGTCAACCGTCCCCTTTGCCGACAGCTTTGACAGCGGGTACGCGAATGGGCAGGTCTTGGACGGCACGAACGGGTGGGCGGCCTCCTCGAATTCGGTGGTGGTCACAAATGCCATGGCTCAGAGCGCGCCCTATTCCGCGCTGACTCCCATCGCGGAGACGCTGTCCAACCAATTTTCTGCTTTGTACGCCTCGAACGTGTGGGTTGATTGCTGGGTACAGGAGGCGACCCATGTTGTGTCGTCCGCGACAGTCATGGTGAATACGAACAACGCGTTGACCCTCTATATGGACACCAATAACCAGGTGGTGGTCTACGATTCCGCGGCGGCTGGCTGGCGGGTATGCACGACCGATTTCATGAACACAGCCTCGGCCGTGTTCTCAACCGGGGTTTGGGCGCGGGTGACCGTGAACGTGAACTACGGGACGAAGAAGGCGGCAGTCTTCCTGAATGGCCATCTGTTGGTGGACCGCCTGGCGCTGATCAATACGAACAACCTTCTGGCTCTTTCCAGGATGTCGATGGAAGGTGGCGTGCGGGGAGCCGCCTACTGGGATGGCGTATGGATCAGCACGAACTGGCCGTCGGCGACCTATTTGACCAACGACCTGGATGCCGACGGCATTGCCGATGCGCAGGAGATCCAGTTGTACGGCACGACCACGCGATATACGGGTACCCGGCTTGTTCCGAGTCCGGCTTATCCTGCGATTTCCGACGCGCTGGCGCTGGCCTTGGCTGGTGAGTTGGTGGTGGTGAGCAATGCCGCCTACACGGAATCGGCGGTGGTGAGTAACGGGGTGACGTTGACTGGCACGAACCTGACGGG
>CAYOIT010000240.1:0-6101 GCA_964404035.1 uncultured Verrucomicrobiota bacterium
TCGTCGTGCTCCACCAGGCAGGGCACGGCCGCCGTGCGGACGACGCGCGACAGATCGCGCGCCAGGAAGACCGCCAGGGACATCGCCACGAACAGAGCGTCCACTTCCCGGCTGACCCCGAACACCGCCGCCAGAGCCATGCTCAGACAAAGTCCCAACGCGGCGTTGAACGCGCGAAGCACAGCCAGTCCGATGCCTGTTGAACCTAACGACACGACGTCACGATCTCCCTGAACAATCGCAGCTGGGCGTCGATCTCGTTGGCCAGCGAGAATTCACGAACGACCCACTCGCGCCCACGGAGGCCTCTGTCACACCAGCGGTCGCGCTGTCCCGCCAGCAAGCGAACTTTCTCCACGAGATCCTGCAGGTTGCCTTCGCGCGCCAGCAGGTCCCGATTGGCGGGGGGGATGGCCTCGGGGATGCCGGCGTGCAGAGTCGCCACGACGGGCAATCCAGCCGCCTGCGCTTCCAGGATGGTGATCGGGATGCCTTCGGTGTCGCCGTTACGGGCGGTCTTGCTGGGCAGGATAAAGGCGTCGTACAGGCGGAGGAATTGCGGAACATCGCAGCTGGCGGCAATGCCTCTGAAGGTCACCGCATTCCGCAAGCCCAGCCTGCACACCAGGCCTTCAAGTCGCGGCTTCAAGGGGCCGTCACCCCAGATATCCAAACTGACCGGTTGCGCGCTGCGACCCCGAATCGCGGCCACGGCACGGATCAGGTCGTCGAAGCCTTTCTTCTCCACCAATCGTCCGATGGTCACGAGGCGAAAGCCGTCTACGCCCGGTTGCCGGTCCGCCGCCGCTGCAAACCGCGAGACATCGACGCCACAGTGAATCACCCGCGTCCTCCCGGCTGGACACCCGAGTTCGAGCAGCCGGCGTCTGCCGTGTTCGGAGACGACGACGGCTTGCGCGCCCGCGTCCCAAAGCGCCGTGTAGGTCGCGGGCCGGAACTGGCGCATGAAGAGATCGAAGGCGTGAAAGATCACGACCAGCGGAATCCCCAGTTCCAGCGCCACCGGTGCGATGGCGGCGCCCGCCCCGCCAAAATGCGCCACGATGACGTCTGGACGGATACCCTGAAGCGCCTCGCGGGCGGCCTGCGGCGGCAGGGGGAAGCGATAGACGTTCAGCCAGTGCTTCCGGATCGCGAAGGCGGCCTGTTGCCACAGAGGAACGGGCAGAACCTGCACCCGGTGAAAAGGCCGTTCCGCCGCATTCACGCGGGCGGCAGTCAAGACATGGTTCTCCGTCCCCGCGCGCTCAAGGCCGACGACGAGGTCGTAGATGAACGTTTCGCTGATCCGGTTGAACTTCGTGCATATGTGAGCAATCCGCATGATCGAGTTCCGGTAATCCCTGGAAAGAGCCTTCACCCGGAAACAGCGAATGATCGTCTAGGACTGTGGGGTTTGTGTTGGCGCCGCATTAGTTCTGCGTTGGCGCTGGGGTTGACCTTACCGCTTGGGGCCATCCCTCGTGTCACCGTAGTTCCCCGCCCAAAGCGTCCGCGAACCAAGTCGCGACCGGAAGGCAGGCGGTTTGCCCGTGTTCGGCCGGATGGCTTTTCGAAAGGCGTGTCAGCAACCTAAGCGCGGGCGCCTCCGAAACCGTGCCGGCAGCAAGAGCCCCACCGCAGCAGCGAGAAGCAGCCCCGTCGACCCGGCGTCGGGAATCGCCTCCAACCGCACATCGTCCAGCAGAACCATAGCGCGTTGATCGGGACTGCCTCCGTCGCAGAGTTCGTCGTTCCAGAGGGCAAACCCCAGCCAACTACCCTCCACCGACTGCGGCGTGACGATCAGACTCGCAAGACACCAACCGGTATCGCTGTATGAACCGCCCAGAGGGTCCTCCAGCACCGCGGAGGCTATGGGCGTTCCGTTGAAATAGAGTTCCGCGTAATCGGAAACGGGTGTGCTGCCCTCGTTAAAGGCGACGAGGTTGTAGTAGAACGAAAGGCGCAGAGGACCACTGCACGGCCCGATGCCGGTGTAGACCAGCGCCGAACTGCTTTCGGTGTCAGGGCTCAGGACCGCCATGTGGTTGCCTTCACAAGGCGAAAACAGCCCCATGAAGTTTCTGCTTTCCACGGTGACTTCGCCCATCCGCTCTTCCCATGGCGGAAGTGTCCCATTCTCGAACCCGCCGTTTTCGATCAGGTTGGCTTTCGCCATGCCAATCGCCATCAGCACCGTGAACCCCGTCATGCAGAGCACAACATGTCTTCTCATAATTCTGTCTCCTTTGGGGAGAACAGTGACGCGTTCCTGTGAGCCCTGAATTAGGGAGCCGTTCTTTTTCGATCACGCCGACAGATGCTCTCTTGACTGCGATCTAACGCGGCTGGCTCGCGCGCGCGCCGTTCGTCGGGGCAATGGGGTGGAGCCATCCCCGCGCGGTGACGGGGTCGTACTCGTAGCGGTAGGCCGCCCGGTCGGGATGACGCCGCATGAGTTCGAGGTTGCGCGATCCCAGGTCGCGCGCGAACAGCACCGGCGCGTCGCCGTCCGGCGCGAGTTGGATGTAGTGGCCCACATTCGGCACCGGTGACGAGGCCAGAAAGACCACGGCGTTTGTCAAGCCGGCCTCGGCAACGCGGTCAAAAGGGTCCGTCAGTCGGTGGCGCATGGGGATTTCCTCGCGCCACAGTCTGTTGGCGGTGATGGCAAGGGAACTGGCCGCCACCAGGGCGAACAGCACCCGGGCTGTCCGTTGCGCCGGATAGCCCGGAAGGCGCGCCGCGATCGCCGCGCCCGCCTGCCGGATCCCCTTCGCCGCGAGAAGGGCCAGGGCGAAGAAAGCCGGTAGCCAGTAGCGCTCCTGCTGCGCAAAGTAGAAGAAGTGAAACAGGACGATGCTCACGAAACACAGCAGCGGCAGCCGGTCTTCCGGCCGCGGTTTCAGGGCGAGCGCGAGCCCCGCGAACACGAAGCCGAGCGGGATGAAAAACGCGTTCGCCATCACGGCTGTGCTGACCAGAAGGCCGAAGGCCTCCTTCAGGCCGTACGGCGTCAGGGGAAAATGCGTGTCGAGCGCGCGGAGGCCAAAACCCAATCGGTCGTGGGCATTGTACAGACTGAACGGAAAGGCGAAGGCCGACCCGGTACTGAGGTGGTTGTACCCCAAATGGAGGGCCACCAGGCCCGCGAAGGGAATCAGGCCGGCGACCACACACCCCACGCGCGGACGCGCCAGCAGAAGCGGCAACCCGCAGACCGTCACCGGAATAGCCAGGGCCAGGGCCGTGTAGGGACGGACCAGGAACAAAGCGCCCCAGCAGCAGCCCGCCAGGAACCCAGCCATCAGGGAACCCGATCGAAGGGCCTTCAGCACAGCGAGCACCCCAAGCGTGGCGAGAAGCATTCCGAGCGGTTCCGAAAAATAGGCGGTCGCATGGTACACCACATGCACGGACACAGCCATGAGGCCCGTGGCCATGGCCGCGGTCTCGTCGTCGTAGAGGTGCCGCCCGAGGTGGAACACCGCGGCGAGAGTCAGCACCGTGATCAGCGGATTGAGGATCCAGGGCAGACGCAGCCATACCCCCGCCGCCAGCAACGCCGGCCAACCGGGTGGGTACTTGGAATACGTGCGACCCTGGTTGAACATATACGGGGTGTCGAAAAACTCGCGGGGCTCGGGGCTGGCGACGGCAAGATGCCCCTGGGCGAATATCCTGGCCTGCGTGAAGTACGAGACCGCGTCCGCCCAGTTGCTCAGTACGGCATTGGACCGCCACTGGTTCAGCCAGCCGTTCAGCAGAACAAGAATCGCCAGGGTGCACGCCAGGAAGAACGGCATCCGACGGGAGAACGGGTACTGGGCCGGCGGCCCAACTGCCGCCGTTTGCCGTTTCGCCATGACCGGGATCAGCGCAGCCAACGAAAGGGCCAGCAGCGCAATGCGTGCCAGTATCCACGCCGTTTCGGCGCGAGGCCAACGCGGCAGGAACACGGCCGAACCCAGCAGAACGCCGCCCAGGGCCAGCAGGAGGAGGCGCCGAAAGCGCCATCCCCCGCCCCCACCAAGGTCAATACGGAGGAACCCGACTTTCATGAAGATGCTGCCCACAGTCCCGCGTTGAAATGGCATTGAGTATCCGGTCCCACCGTCACGGGCGTGTTGGCCGGCGGTTAGGACTCTGTTACGGCCAGCGGGTCACTCTGCCGCGGCATTTGACCGAGAACAAACCCAACCCTAGCGGAGTGCGAACACAACTCCGGGAAAGTGATGGCATGTCGAACGACATGGGGCAGGCTTTTTTGAATGGCGCCTTCGACCTCGCCAGGATCGTCGAACACGACCGCGCCGTGCCGGCGCAGCAGTCACTGGGGGACGTCTACAACGCCTTCCGGCAACACGAGCATGAGTTCGTGGCCGTCACGGAGAACGGACGATACGTCGGCACGACATCGCGGGGGCATGTCGGCTTTCTGCTCGGCGCGCGGTTCGGGTTTTCGCTCTACGCCAAGCAACCCGTGGCGATACGCCTCATTCCCGACGCGCTGGCCATCACCCAGGGCTGCGACCTAATGACGGTGCTCAGCCAGGCCCTCTCCCGAACCGGCAAAAGCTTCTATGACGACGTGGCGCTGCTGAGCCGGGCCGGCGACTACGTGGGCATGATTCCCGTCCGCCGGCTCATCGCCCTGCAGTCCGACATCATCACCGAACAATCGCGCCTGGCCATCTCCCATCAAACGGAACTGGCGGAGAAAAACCAACAGCTTTTCCGCAGTCTCAACGAATTGCACCAGTCGCAGGGCCGCTACGACGCGCTCCTGAAGAACAGTGCGCTGGGCATCGCGCTGTTGAACAACGACGGCTTGGTCGAAGTCTGTAATCCCCGGGCCGAAGCCATGATCGGACCGCTGCCGACCGGCGGCGGCGCCTCCCGCAACTTGGCGGACTGGATTGCCGCGGAGCAACGCCAGGCGTTCTTGGACCTGCTGCGCCAGCACGAGGCCGATACGAGCGGAGCCCTCGCCTCCGAACGGGACTTTGTTGTTCGCGCAACCGACGGCCGGGAGAGGCTATTCCGCTTCTTCGTCAACTGGATCATGGAGACCGGCCAGGTCTGCATCCAGTTCCACGACGTGACCGAGCAGCGAGCCCTGGAGCGGCAGGTGGCGATCAACGAGAAGTCCGCGTTGTTCGAGTCCCTGGTCGGCGGGATCGCCCACGAGTTGAACAATAAGCTGTCCCCAGTCGTGGGTTTTGCCGAGTTGCTCTACCAGGGAATCGGGACGCCCTCGTCGGACGATAACGCGGCCACCTATTGCACGATGATTCTCGACAGCGCCAACGAGGCCGCCAAACTCGTGCGTCAGTTGCTTCAGTTATCCCGCCCGGCGGCCCTGGAGATGGCCCCGTGCGATCTTGGCAGTCTGGTCGCCGACGCGGGAGACATGCTCAGTTACCGCATGCGCAAGACCGCAACGATGCTCGCGCTCGAAACACCTGACGGTCCCCTCCCCATCATGGCCGATGCCTCGCAGATCAAGCAGATGCTCTTGAACCTGATGATCAACGCGACGGATGCCATGGAACACGCGCCGAAGCGCGAGTTGCGGATTCACGTGTGGGAAGACATGGGGCAAGCGGTGCTCGACGTGGCCGATTCGGGGCATGGGATCAAAGCGGAGCACCTCAGCCGCATCTTCGATCCGTTCTTTACCACCAAACCCCCGAACCGCGGCACGGGGCTGGGCCTGTCGGTGTGCCTGAGCATCGTCCGCCAACACAAGGGGAGGATCGCGGTGGATAGCACGGTCGGCGTCGGCACTCGGTTCCGCATTCGCCTACCGCTGGCCCCGGCCGGTGTGACCGTGGCGCCGCCTGGAGAAGCCTGTTCCCGCGCGCGAGGCGAACAGGCACCCAACGCCAGCCGTTTTCGTGTGATGATCGTGGACGACGAGCCGTACATCACGTCCCTGGTTCAGGAGACGGTCCGCCGCGCCTTGGGGTGGCAAGTCGAGCGCGTCCACAACGGGCGGCACGCCATCGAACGGATCGAGAACGACCGCTTCGATATGCTGATCTCCGATGTGCGCATGGCCGATGTGGACGGACTCGCCCTCTACCGCTGGGTTC
>CAYOIT010000241.1:0-5987 GCA_964404035.1 uncultured Verrucomicrobiota bacterium
GGTTTTGACGGCCATACTAATCTCTCCAATTCTAAACACACTTATCATGCACTTAGATTGTGCATATGTCAAGGCATGCAATGAACCCGCGCTAACCGAGTACGCGTACGAGTACGACGTACGAGTACGATAGGGGTCCTGTGCTCCACACAGGAAAATACGCTATCGAACGATGATGACGGCGCCGGAAAAGGGCAACGTATTCCAGACGATCGTGCCGGCCACGCCATTGGTTCCGCCGATGCCATTCGCCCCTCCATAGGCGAAAGCGAGCACGGATCCGCGGGCGGTGTCTGAGTTCCGCCGGATGGCAATCCGCCCACCGCCGCCCCCGCCGCCGGGGTTGGTCCCATTGTAAGCAAGGCCAGATCCTCCATTGGCGTAAAGGAAGCCGCCTGAGCCGGCAAAACGATTGCATATCAGATAAATACTGCCCCCAGAGCCGCCACCGGCATAGGTTGAGGCCCGATTACCCCCATTCACCGTGATCGTGCCATTGACCGTGATTGTGCCGCTTGCCAGGACGCGGACAACGCCTCCGCCAGCGCCTCCCCGCATTGAAATGCCACCCACAATAACCCCCCCGCCGCCACTGCCGGAATCGACCGGTGCATTGGATGAGCCATAGGTTCCACCCCCGCTCGATAAACCGCCAGCGCCGCCATACCCTCCGCCCCCATAACTGGAAAGGTCTGCCCCCCCAGGCCCCGCGCCTGCACTGGTCTGGGCATAACCGCCTAAATATCCCAGACCGACGGCATTAAACCCGCATCCGGTGTCGATCTTAAGATCGCCCACCCGGAAGAACGGCGAGCCGCCATTGGTCGTGTCGGAATACGAATAGATCCAGGAACTGGACGCGAGAGTCAACGTGCCCGTCACGCCTATCACGGCGCCATAATTCGTCGGGGATCCGTTCGTCGCCACGCCGTAGACGGAGAGGTTGCCGCCATTCGTAACCATCAAGTCTCCCCCGCAATCGAATTGCGAGCCCACGCCGCCGCCACGATAAAGCTTCAGGAACGCGCCTTTCACGACCGCATCGCCGCCACAGTTCACGGGTCCGCCAATCAACTCCAACCCCTGGTTGGCCCCCATTCCCCAAATCGTCAGCTGATTGGTGACCATCAATTGAAATCCTGCCGGCTGAAAGCGAACAAGGGCATTGCTGATCAGCAGGTTATCAGGTTCCCAGTGGGTGAAGTCGGGGATAAAAATCTGCCCCGTGTGAAGAATCGTCTCCGTCAGGAAACGCGAGTCTGAAAAATAGAGCGTTCCGACACCGCCATAGACCTGATCTCCCCCGATTCCCGTTGACGTCGAAAACAGAATAGCAGGGACCGGCAATCGGCTCTGGGCATTCGTATCGTAGATGATGGCTATCCGCCCCCCTCCTCCATTGCCCCCTGTACCAGCAAAAATCAACCCAGTCCCCCCGACCGCGCTAACCGTCCCGGTCCCTGAAAAAGTCTGACATTCAATATAGATCCCGCCGCCCGAACCGCCTGCGCCGTATGTGCCGCCTTTTGTGCCCCCATTGGCGGCGATCGACCCATTGATGCGCACCGCGCCTGTAGCCTGAATCCAGACAGCCCCGCCGCCCGCCCCCCCTGACCCCGTCACTTTGCCGCCGTTAAACGCGCCACCGCCGCCGCTGCCGCAATCGACCGGCGCGTTCGATGACCCATAGGGAGCGCCGCCGCCGTTGCCCCCCGCGCCTCCGTATCCACCCCCCCGATGCGTGGCGCCTCCTCCCTGCCCCTGCCCGTCCAATGTTAATCCGTTGCCACCGGCATACCCTCTTGCACCCACGTCGATGCTGCCGCCTTGAATGGTTAGATTGGAACAGGCCACCCACACGCGGTTGGACATGTCGGTCTCGTAGAACGGCCCCGCGCAGGTCAGCTTGCCGTTGTTCCGCAGCGTCACCTCCGACAACACCCTCAGTTGCGTCATCCAATTCGCGAAGGTCAGCGTGGCGTTGGTGATCTCGAATGAGCTCAGATAATCCGACGACCCGCTCAACGTAACCGCGTTCGTCACCCTCACGGCATCGCCCGCCAGCGGTTGCCGCCCCAGGCTCCAGATGGCGTTAGTCCAGTTGCCGGCATTCGTCGTGACATTCAGGCCCGGCGTGTAGGCGTAATCCGCGATGGCCACATCGTTGCTCGCGGGCGATCCGATTCCATACAGGCCGGAGAGCAGCGTCAGCCACACGGTCTTCCCGCCCTGGGGCCCACTTGGATTCCACACGCCCGTGATCGTGATGTCCGCGCTGGCCACGCCCGGCGGCAGCGTCACGCTCGCTCCCGCCGGCGACGGCGTGAAATCCGCGCCTTCGACCGCGCTCCCGCCCCAGGCATAGTACACGGTCAACGCCTCATTGGTCGCGGAAGAATCGCGCTGGATCGTCAACGTCCCCGTGTCCGGAGTCCCGAAAGGGGTCCGTGTCGCCAGGTGATCCGTCCCCGCCACGCTCACGTCACCCGCCAGGAATAGCCCGGATGACGACGCCCACCCCGTCCCGATGGAACTCGAGGCCGCGTAGCGGTAAAAGTAAAACGCATTCCCTACCAGTCCCGTGGCCTGGAACGTAACCGGATCGCCGGGAGACCAGGGGCCGCCCCCCAGCATATTGGTCGCCGCCCACAGCCCGCTCGTCGGGTCCCCGCCATCCGCGGGGCCCCAGTAGACGTCGATGTTGGTGATGGGCGTCGCGCCGGACGACACGACGAGGCCGTTCAGCCATGCCGATGCGGCGGACACGTTTGTCGCCGGTTGATTCTGGATGTCCGGCGACAGGGGATACCTGACGATCACGATGCCGGAGCCGCCGTTGCCACCCGCATAACGAATGGAGCCCGTGTTTGCATATCCGCCGCCGCCGCCGCCGCCGCCCGTGTTGGCCAGGGCGCTGAAGCCGGCATTCGTGTTGCCCGCGCCGCCGACTCCCGATCCTCCCGCCCCGCCGCTGCCGCCGTTCGGCTTCCGGGCGCCCCCGCCGCCGCCGCCCGCGTAGTAGACGAGTGACCCGGACAGATCCGAGGCCGCTCCGGCGCCGCCCGCGCCCGCCACGCCCGACACACCGTTCTGCCCGACCCCGCCGGCGCCGCCGCCGCCCGCGCCGGAATTCTGATTGCTGGCCGTGACGCCGCCGGCGAACCCCTGCCCGCTTGTACCCGCAACGGAAACAAGATTCGACCATCCCGCCCCCATCCCCCCGCCTGAACCTCCGGAAGCGGCTCCGTTAGTAAGATTGTTGAAGTTTCCGCCGCCCCCGCCGCCAAAGGCGATAATGGCGTCAAAAATGGAGTTTCCGCCGGGATTCCCGCCTCCCGCCACATAGGGAACGTTTGTCGGAGCCCCGGCGCCACCGGTTCCCACAAACACATTGTAAGTCCCGCCCGTAACGGCATAAGACTCATTAAGGACAAAACCGCCCGCGCCGCCGCCGCCGCCGATGGTCTGTCCACCGCCGCCACCACCACCCACCACCAGCACGTCAACGGCGCCGCCGGTCGTAACGACGAAGTTGCTGGCGGTGGAACTGCTGGTGAATGTGTGGATCCGGTACCCTGCGCTATCGTTGGTCGCGTTTCCGCCATCCGCCGCCACGGAGGTCGCGGCGTGCGAACACGCCGCCATCAGGCTGAGCGCCGCCACGGCGGACGTCATAAACCATTTTAATGTCATAACCGATTCTCCTGGGGAGAGTGTGACACAACAGAACCTGCCGGGCGAAGCCGAAAACAAAACGTGGGCCACCTGTCACGGCAGCTCAATTATTTTTCATAATGGTCCCACTATGCGGTAAAAACAAGACGAATCGGACAACATCCCGCATGTTCAAAAATCAACCAGCTTCCGGTTCATATCAGTTTCACCTTCGTCGCGGCATTATGTAACGGCCTTTTTTTATTATACGCAAAACACCATCAGACCGTACAGGACGAATCAGCGCACCAGCATGACGGTTCCGGGGAGCTTGCGATCCAGCCACACCACGGTTCCGGTTGTTCCCAGATAGTAAGTGGTTCCCGCGGGGGCGGACGCAGAACCGGTAAAGCCGGCGCGGGATGACGCCAGGACGGCAATCTGCCCGCCGCCTCCTGATGCGCTGCCGCCGCCGCCTCCATTCCCGCCCTTGGCGGTCAGCACGCCCGATCCCGCGAGCCTCCGGCATTGGACGTAGATGCCCCCGCCGGAGCCGGCGCCGGAACCGCCGCTGGCGGCCCCATTGCGGCCGATCGCGGTGAGCGTACCGTCCAGCAGGATGTTCCCCGCCACGACCAGGCGGACCAGCCCGCCGCCCAGCCCCCCGTTGTAAGAGGTGGTGGTGCCGCTTCCCCGCCCCCCGCCGCTGCCGGGAAAGGCCGGAGCATTCGACTCCCCATACGCGTCGCCTCCGTTGACGCCGCCCCCCGAACCGCCATACCCGCCGCCGCCCTGATACCCCCCGGCCCCGTACCCGTAACCGGGCTGCCGCGTTCCACCGCCACCGGCGAAACCCGATTGATCGGCATTAAAGCCGCTGGCCGAAACCGCTGACAGGCTGGCCAGCGTAAAGAGCGCCGAACCGCCATTGGTCGGCTCCGACACCGGGAAGATCCAGGAGCCGGAATACAGGCGGGCAACGCCTCCCACGGTGATGCTGGCGCCATGGGGGGAAATGGGGTTTGTCGGTCCCGCGTAAACCGTCATATCCCCGCCGTTGGTCAGCACCAGATCGCCTCCGATTGCCAGGGAGGAGATCTCCGCGCTGTAACGGATCAGCCCCGTCATTACCGTGTTCTCCATCCGGAAACTCCCGATATCGAACAGCCGGTTGCCGCCGAGATCCAGAAGCGCATTCGTGCCGATGAGCACGACGTCGTTGGTGACGGTCAGCGCGAAGCCATCCGGAAAGCGCACCCACCGGTTGCTCACCGACAACCCGCCGGGAGCCCAGGATGAAAAGCCCCTCAACTGCCCTTCCACATTCATCTCCTCCCGCAGGAAACGGGAATCGGGCAGCCATATTGTTCCCAGATCGGCTTTATACGAGAACGTGCCCCCGGAAGCCAGGAGCTTGACGTCAACCGGATCGACCGCCTGCTGCTCGCCGCTGTCATACACAATCGCAACCCGGCCGCCGCCGCCGCTTCCCGATACATTGTCGGAGTTGGCCCCATTGGCCCGGATCGTTCCACCATCCGAGGCGAAGGCCCTGCAGGCCAGGTAAATGCCGCCGCCCGAACCGCCGCCCGCATTCCCCCCCGGGTCCCCGCCGTTAGCCGTCAGGAGGCCATCGACCCGAATCCGGTCGGCCGCCTCGATCCAGACCAGGCCGCCGCCCGCGCCCGATGAATACGATACCCCGTCATTCCCCCCCCCGCTGCCCGGAAACCTCGGCGTCCCGGCATCGCCATAGGGCCGGCCCCCGTTGTCGCTCATGTTACCGCCGAACCCTCCGTATCCCCCGCCCCCCTTCGACACCCCCCCGCCGGGGCCGAATCCCTGTTCCCCGTTAACCGCGAGCCGCCCGGGAGCGAAACCCGCCATGTTGGCATTGATCGACCCGCCGGAGAGGACCGTGACATTGCTGGCGGATACGCAGACCGAGCCTCCGTTGGTAGGATCTGAAAAAAGGTATAGCACGGAAGTCGACGCCACCACCATGTTTCCCGTCACGGCCAGAAGGGCGCCCCACGGCGAGCCGTTGGTGGGGGCGCCATACAATCGGACAAAACCGCCGTTCGTCAGGAGCAGGTCGCCGCCCGCCGTCAAGGCGGGGGCATTCGTCATGTCGCTGACGATCACGTAGTTCATATATATGCCCTCCCGATACAGGGCTGTAACAAATGAGTTGCCACCGAGTTCCAGCCCTGCACCCGTTCCTGTCACGGTCACATCCCCCGTCACGGCCAGGCGCATGCCGGCCGCCGGAAACCGGATCCATCCATTGGTCACGGTCAGTGAAGCGGGCATCCAGACGTTGCCCGGAGCCA
>CAYOIT010000242.1:0-5985 GCA_964404035.1 uncultured Verrucomicrobiota bacterium
ACAACTTGTGGAACGTTACTCCGCGACGGTGGCAAGCGCAAGCCCGGGAATCAGAGATTCTTCGCCGGGCGGTGAGCCAGGCCACCGGGGCGGGTGAAGTGAGGCGAGTCCCCCCGTGAAGCCACGGGGAGGACTCCGGAGGGAGGCTCTACAGGAGGATCGTTTGTCCGCTCAGTTCAGCGGTCGACATGGCGTTAACCACGCGGATGGCGCTGACCACTTCCTCAGGGGTCGTGACGTCGGAGGTGACCTCGCCTAGAACGCGCTGTGCAAAGAACTTCCAATCGTACTGCCCCGCGTGACTCTGAATCGTTCGTATCTGCACGCCGTTGTCTGACGAGAGGGTGACGGTGTCCTGCGGTTCGCCTGCGTGCGGTTTGGGACCGGTGGCGTAGTAGATCACTCCCTTGGTGCCGCACAACGTCAGGCTGTTCTTGTAGCAGTCCGGGCCGCCGACGACGAAGGAAGCCAGCAGGTTCACGATGGCGCCGTCACGGAAGCGGATGGTCATCGAGCTGTTGTCCGGCGTGGGTCTCAGTGTTTCCACACGGGAGTGCATGACTTGCACGCTCACCGGATCACGGAAGATTCCGAGCAGGACGTTGAGCGGATAGATCCCCAGTCGGAACATGGGGGCAAGGGGGCAGCGCTTGGGGTCGTCATACCAGGAACCATCCGGTTCGGTGGGGCCGTAGTGGACCCACACACTGGCATGGGCCATGGTCGGACGACCGATGGCTCCGGCATCGACCCACTCCTTGATCACGGATGCCTCGCCGATGGGGCGCGGATTCGGGGAGTTCATATGCACCACGCGGCCGAGGGCCGTGGCTTCCTTCAGCACGGCCAGCGCCGCTTCGGCATCCGTCTCGAAAGGCTTCGTGGTCATGACATCCTTGCCGGCACGGATGATCTGGCGGATCAGGCCGGCCCGGCCATTGGGGCCCGTGTAAAGGCCGATCACGTCGATCTCGGGGTCGGCCAGGAGGGTGTCCAAAGACGGAGAGGTGCTGACACCATACTTGAGGGCGGCTGCCGTGGCCTTGGGAGCATCGAGATCGCACACCTTCGCCAACCGCACGCCGAGGTCGGGTTTGGTGGTCAGCTCATCACAGATATGTTTGCCAAAATTCAGGCCAACAAGGCCTAGGTTAAGGGGACGTTTCATAATACTTTCCGCATCCTTTCCAGAACATCTTCGAGCGTGCCGGCGAACGGGCCGGGAGTCTCCATCTTGATCGATACCATGGCGGCCGCGAACTTGAGGGACTCCGGCACATCATGGTCCATGCGCCGCGCCAGATAACCGGCGAAGGTCGTATCACCGCGCCCGGTGCGCCCGTTGGTATTGGCATTGGAGAAGGCCTCATAATAGGTCTTCCCTGCCGCACGAGCCAGAACCCCTTTCGATTCCGTGATCAGCGTTTCGCGCGCCCCCCAACGTTCGAGGACCATCGCGGCTTTCTCCAGGTCGTCATGGCCCGTCAGCAGCCGTGCTTCCACGATGTCCAGCTTGACCCGGTGCATGCCGCGGACGATCTGTTCCTTCTCCGGAACATCGCGGAAAAACACTTCCGAGGTGGCGGGGTCAACCTGGCGGACAAAACTCTGCATATCGACCGACAGATCGTAGCCCCGTGCGCGCAAGGCGGCCATGAGGGGGAGCGTGAACTCCTGGTTGGAGATGCCCGCCAGGTGGAGGTGGGCGGTGCTGAGGGCGGGGAATTCGTCAATCGTCAACGGTCCGGCATTGGCCTTCAGGATCATCCGCCGATCATCGACATCGGCGCTGGGATGGATCACCTGCATGAACGATGTGGCGGGCGCCGGGATGACAAACGGGGTGATGCCAATGCGGCGCATGGGGTCGAGGATGGAGTCGTCGGACTGAGCCATCTTGACCACCACGGCGACTTTCTTTCCGATGCGCGCGGCAGCCATGGCCCCGCACAGGACGGCACTGCCGGGCGCCGTGTGGGAGGCTCCGCCATGAAGGTGAATCTCGTCAAAGCACATGTGGCCGGCGAAGGTGATATCGAAGGTGTTGTTCATGGGAGTGGTGGGATCCATGGAGTTCAGAGTGCTGACGTGTGGGTGGCGCCGGGGACCAGTTCCCGCGGAGGTTGATCGAGCAGTTTGACGATGACGGGGCGATCGTTTGAAGCGTCCGCCTCAAAAGTGATGTCGCGGTGGGTCAGGCGCACGCGGAGCCGCTGAAACTGCCAGTGCATGGTGGCGTTCACGTGGGTCCACTGCCGCGGCAGGTTGGGCTTGAAATGGAGATGCTCGTGGCGGGGACTCAGCCCTGCGAAACCGAAGACGATGGTGTACCACTGCAAGGCGCTGGCCGAAACATGGACGCCGCGGTCGGTGTCCATATTGACATCGTCGAGATCCATCCGGGCGGATTTCTGCAGGTAGTCCAGCGCCTCGTTGTTGAGACCGCAGCGGGCGGCGGCATGCGCCATTCCCGGGAGGGACAAGGACGATCCATGCAGCGTGCGCTCGGCGTAGAAGAGCCAGTTCTTTCGGCGGATAGCTTCGCTGTAGTCGTCTTCAAAAGGCGTGAACGCCGCCAGGACATCCGGCTGTTTGACCGCCTGACTGTGACTGCAGAAGGTTTCGCAAATGCCGTCCAGATCAGGCGAGAGTTTGAAGAACCCGTCAAATTCCTCGATGATGCCATCGGCGTTGGGGGCAATGATGTAGAAATGGTCCATCATCTCGCGCCAACGGGCGCGCTCGTCGGGAGACAGTCCTGTCTTCACGACAGCGTGCTCATAGCGCGGATCGGCGGCCAGTTCCAGGGCGTACTCGATATTCCAGCGTGCCATCAGGCTGATGAAGACATTGTTGTCGGCGAAGGTGTGATACTGATCAGGGCACCCCACCTCCGGCAACTCGTAGCGGTGGTGATCGGCCTTCCACTTGATGCGCGAGGCGTAGAACCGTGCCGTTTCCATGATGAACTCCGCCCCCATTTTGACCATGCAGTCATGGTTGGGGGTCAGTTCGTCGTACAGCTTGAACATATAGGCGGCATCGGCGGAAATGTGGATCTCGCGTTCCTGCAGACAGAGCCAGGGCGCCGTGACTTCCTGCCCGTCCACCTGGGTTTCCCACGGCACCTGGGCTCCCGCGGCGCCCCATAACTTTGCATTCTCCCGATAGCGGGGCAGTTGGTTGTAGCGATACTCCAACAGCAGATGGACTTGCCGGGGCTTGAGCATCAGGTAGTAGGGGAACATGTGGAAGTCCATGTCCCAGAAATTGACGAAACGATAACCATGGCCTGTCAATCCCTTGATGGGAACGCCCACCCGGTTGTTGCCGTAGCAGAACGCCATGTTCAAATGCATCTGGCCGAAATTCAAGCCCTGTGCGGTCGATAGGTCAGCCCCAATCTCGATTCGCCCCCCCTCCGCCTCCCGGTTCCACGCGGCCAGGTGTTCCGCCAGCCCGGCCTCAAACCCCCGGGAGGCGGCCGCCCGGGCCTGCCGTACGGCTTCATCTCCGCCCAACTCGCCGGCCACCATGAAGAGTTCAAGGACGGTGGCACTGCCGTCGCGGACGATCCGCCAGTGCTGCACAATCGAGACCTCAATCCGGCTCTGGTTGGTGACACAGGTGATGGCGTTGAGGTCGGGCAGACTCTGTGCGCCCGTTTCCGACCACAGGATGACGCCATTCGGGTTGGTGACGTCCTTCTTGATATAGGGCTCGATGACGACAGGGGCCGCGTGATTGAGCGGGGTCACCCGGTATTGAAGGCTGATCGCATGGCGGTTCGCCATGCTGACGAAACGGCGTGAATCCACGCAGGTCTTGCGATTGTGTTCATCGCGGAACACCAGACGTCGACGGAGAACGGCCCGGTTCATTTCCAGGAGCCGCTCGTTCGAGAGCACTTTCGATTTCTCGTGGGAGAAGATGGTTCCACCGACGGTCAGTCTCAGGGCGGTGGGGTTGGGGAAATTGGGCAAGGTCGGGATGGAGTCGGCCCCGAGCGTCTTGAGCACGTCCTCGGACCGCCGGGCGGGATGCGCCAGGATGTGATCGGGATCATGAAAGCCCAGCAGGGACGTCGGCCCACCTGTGTAGGTCCCGGCGATGTAGAACTCCGGCCGGCCCCACGCCGGCATTTCCTCGTGAGCGCCGCGGAGGCCGAGATAGCCGTTGGAGAGTGAGAATGTTGAGCCCAGTTTGCCCTCCAACTCGGGTTTGGCCGACTGGACCCAGAACTGATTTACGGGCTGGCGAGCTTCGACAGAGGGTGTGGGCATCAGGTTTCCTCGATTTCAATCAGCATCATCCCCAGATCCGACAAGGTTTCGGACAGCAGGAGACGTCCATTTTCAGGGAGCAGGGTCTGACTGGTCGTTGCCGGTTCCTGGGCGTGGCGCAACTGGTCCAGTTGGGCGGCGTCCGGCCAGGTGGGGGAACCCATGGCGCGCCAAGCGCGTTCCGCCCATCCGTGCTCACGATCAACCAGGGACCGGCGAACCCGGACGCGGCGGGGCAGGCCTTTGAGCTCGATCTCAAACGCGCGCGACGTGCCGGGGCCGATCATGGCCTCGATGCCTTCCGCGGTGTGCCATGAGGCTTCCGTGTTGGCGTAGGGGTGATGGTTGTACAGCAGGATCTGGTACGAGCCGGTGTGGCTCCGGAAAACCGCCAGGCCTTCCGTCCAGTCGTTCCTGAGCACCGTGCCGCCGCATTGGTTGAGGAAGCGGTAGGCGTGGAAAGCGGGTTTCTTCAGCCCATGCACGGTGACGATTCCCCAGCCACCATGGAATTCCTCGCGTCCGGGGACGCCTTCCTCGGCGACATCCGAGAGGTCCCAGCGCGCCAGAGAGTCGACCAGCCCCACGCTGCGCAGCAGGTTCTCCAAATGGAAGGTCGCGCTGAAAACATGATCGTGCGTCCGATCCGGATTGCCGGGTGAGCTTCCCCATTCATCGCAATGGATCGCGGCGTTTTTGAAGGGGCTGTTGTCGACCATGCGCCGGAGCAGGCTTAGATCGTGATAAGTCGCATCGCGGTCCCGCACGACCCGTTTGCAGGTCTTGGTCTGGTCATCGAAGGGGAAATCGGTCGGGTAGGGGTGCGTGGAGACAAAGTCCACCGGCAGGTGCTCCCGGTCGCAGAACTCCATGAAGTCCGCCATCCAGCACGGCTGGTATTCGCCACCCGGTCCCGGCGTAAAGTTGGCGGTCGCGGGGCCGCCAATGCGGAGGGAGGCGTCCACGGATTTCACGGCCTCGGCCGCCTGCCGGTACAGTTCGAAATACTCAGCCTGTGTTCCCGACCAGAAGGGGATGTTCGGCTCGTTCCATACTTCGAAATTCCAGCTCTGGACCTCGGACAGTCCATACCGGGCCACCAGGGCGCGGACCGTTTCCCGCACGAGTTTATGCCACTCTGCCCAATCCTTGGGCGGGCAGGCCGGGCACTTGCAGTGGGTGAAGCACGTTTTATCGTTGCTGGCCAGCCAGCGAGGCAGGAAGCTCAACTCGACCATGGGCTTCAGGCCGAGACCGAGGTAGTAATCGTAGTTGGAGTAAAGGTACTGGAAGTTCATGGGCTGGCCGGGGTCGGGCCAGATGTACATATCGTCGTGGAAAATCCCATGCTGACGCAGGCCGCGGAAGCCGCATTCCTTCGTCGCCAGCGCGATGTGCTCGCGCACATCGGCGCGAAGGGAAAGGGCGGCGCGGTCGGCGCAGATCATCCGGTTCCAGTAGGGCGCCACGGCGGCGCCGGGTGCGCTCACATCAATCTGAACAGTCTTGTTGCTCATGGCTCAACCCTATCCTTCTGAGGGCCCGCATCTTCTCAGAACGGGCCGAGTCAGGTCAAACTGTTGTTGTGAAATGACGGGCCCCTAACCGCGATAGCAGAAGGGCGGGACACCGTGGATGCCGGGATGCAGGCGGAAGAGTCCTCCTGCCACCGGTTCCGCGGCCTGTTGTGCCGGCGTGAGAC
>CAYOIT010000243.1:0-5945 GCA_964404035.1 uncultured Verrucomicrobiota bacterium
CACCGCTTCGGACGGTCACATTGCCGGTCCACAGGTTGGTGCCGCCCAGAGTCACCGCGCGGTTGGACGTCACCACATCGCCGATAAACGTCTTGTTTCCGTTCAGATAGGTATAAAGCCCGTTGTCCGCGAAGACCACGTTTCCCGTGCCGCTGATGGAGCCGTCCAGATAGATGTTGCCCGTATTGTTCCCCTGGGGGAAAGAGAACCTGAGCGGCGAATTGCCCAGCACGAAGTTGTTCCGGACGCGGAAGTTCCCGCCGTTCACGTCGATCGTCACGAGGGGTTGGGTCGCGCCGTTGGCCACGAAATTCAACGCCCCGCCCTGGACCGTGTTATTGGCGTTCACGCCCGTGGTCCTGACCTTGAGCGCATTCAGCGTCAGCGGGTCGGATATGTCGTTGTTGTTCGTCTGGGCGTAGCCCGCCGTCACGGCGTTGTTGGTGAAAAGCTGAATGGTCACATTCGATCCGCCCCCGCTTGGCGGCGCGGCGTTGTTCGACCAACTGCCCGTGTCGCTCCAGTTAAACACGCCCCGGTTGGTTTGCGTCCAGACATAGGAGTCGGCCGGAACGGCGGCCGCCATCAACACCATGGCGCCCCATCCCATCAATATTGCTTTTCCGGTTCGCATATGACCCTCGCTCTTAATCGACCGTCATCCTACCGCAACATGATCAGAGTCCCCTTCGCATCCACATTCAGGACCACCTGCGTGGCGGTATACGTGATCCGCGCGGTTCCGGTCAGCCCCGTCAGGTCCACGTTCTCATCCTGGAACTGGCCCGCGCGGGAGGTTCCCTCCGCCAGCACATGCTTGCCCGCCGGCGGCTTGCCCGTCAGGACCAGCCGGGCGGTCGGCTCGCTGATATCCAGGGTGCCGTTCACGGCAAGTTTGCCATAGGTGCCATCCGGCTGGAACGCGATGCTCAGCGTGTTGCCGGCCGCCAGGGCCAACGACCGGTCCACCGTGAGCGTGCCGGCAGGCAGGCCGGGCGCCACCGTGAAATCGGCCGGACAGGTCCAGGCGGGAATGGCATAGAACGTCCCCTGCCCCGCCAGCGCCGAGCCGGGATTGAAGGTGACCGGCCGGCTGAACGTGATCCCGGCCCCGACCGCGAACGTGGCGTTGCTGAGGATGGTGATGGTTCCGCTGGTGCCCAGCGCATTCGCATTGCTCGCCACCAGCGTGCCGCCGTGGATGACGGTGCCGCCGGTGAAGGTATTGGCGTTGGCGAGCACCAGCTGGTTCGTCCCGAACTTGCGCAAGCCGAGTGCGGCCACCCCGTTTCCAAGCACGCTCGGATAGGTAAACGCCCCCGCGGTCGTATCGATGCCCAGCCAGGAGCTGGCCGCGAAGTGGGAGGGCGTCGTGCCGCGGAGGGCATCGATGTCTGCAACCGTCCACTCGTCGGACCCGCCCGCGCAGACCGCCAGCGTGGCGCCGGCGGAAACAGGCCACCGGTTATTGCCGTTGTACCCCGGCAGGGAGGCCGGCATTTTCACTTTCAGGATGCCCGCGCTGACCGCGTTGGTGCCCGTCCAGGTGTTGGTGCCGGTGAAATAGAGCGTGCCGGTGCCCAGCTTCTGGATGGCCCAGCCGGGGGAACCGGGATAGTTGCTGAGACTTCCGGCTATCACCACCTCCACGTCCAGGCCGGGGTCGTCGTTGATGGTGAACTGCATGGCGATATAGTCATTCCGGGCCGAGCTGCCCTCGCAGCTGTCGACCGCCACCACCGCGGTCTCACCCAGGCCCGGAGTCCCGTTGTAGGTGAAATCCGACATCCTGAACTTGGCACCCGATCCGCCGCTGTTGGTGACCATCCCACCCCCGGTGAACACCAGTTTCGACACCGTCTGCAACTTCCCGTGAATATCGAAAATGCCAGTGCGATTGATGACCCCGCCGGTGTTGCCGATGACGGGATCCCGTGTGCCCAGGAGCTTCACAAGCGCCGGGGGCGCGCCCGCGTTCGTCGCGCCGATGGTCGCGCCGCCGTTCAGGGTATAGGCCGTTCCCGCGTCCGAGAGGAAGACGCCTTCCTTGACCCATCCCCCGGTGAATCCGGAGTTGAGCTGCCGGAGCGTACCCGGGCCGGTCTTGACCCACATGCCCTCGCCGCCACTGTTCATGGTTCCATTCGCGAGAACGGCGTTAGACGCCACGTCAAGGGTCACAATCCCGTATGGAGAAATACCGGTGACCGTCGAAACGACCAGTCCGTTCGTCCCCGCCACGCGGATCACCGTCCCGTTCTGGGCGTACAGGTAGCCGAGCTGGGTGATCGTTCCCGTGGTGGAGCCGTCCCCGTATTGGAGCTCGCCGGCGTTGAGGTACGTGCTCCCGCCCACCGAGTTGTTGGCGGTCATCACCAGACGGCCCGGACCACTCTTGGTCACATAGGCGTTGCCCGAGTTGTTGGTCAGGATCGTGCCCAGCAGGAGGTCGCCGGCGGAGTTGTTCTGCAGGATCGCGAACTCGCGGCCGCCGGTGTTGCTGTTGGGCCGCAGGCTTCCCCCTGTAATGGTAGTCCGGTTGGACCCGACGGCGGGCGTCACCAGGATGCCGCCTGTCGGGATGGTGTTGACTCCCGAGAGCGACAGCGTGCAGGCGGCGGCCGTGTTGAAGCGAAGGCTGTTGAAGGTGGCGTTGGCGGTGGGCGTGACGTCGCCCGTGATGTCGGCGTTGCGTCCGGCGACATAGGCCCCCATCGCGGTGTAGCCGCCGACGGCCGACAGGCTGGTGAGGGTGACGCCGTCCGCGTCGAGCGCGGCCCAGTCGTCGATCCCGTTGTAGGTGCCGATCACGATTCCCCCGTAATTGGTCAGAATACCGCCCGGCGTGCCGCCGGCCGTGGTCACGAGGGCCCCGCCGCCGGAGACCGTGATCGCCAGCGGATCCGCCCCCAGCGACCGGTTGATGATCCCCGCGTTCAGGACCGTAGAGGTCGGCAGCACAAGGCTATTGGAGGAGCCGCTGATCGTCAGGCCATTGACGGAGAGAGGTCCGGGAGGTGTCCCGATGATCTGCAGTGAACCGGGAAAACCCTGCAAGCCGATCGTCAGCGCCGCTCCGGGCGCGATCTTGCTGTTGGTGTTATCCGTATAGTCCAGCGCCAGCGTGCCGGCGTTGATCAGCGTGGCGCCGGTAAAAGAATTGGACCCGGAGAGCCGCAGCGTGCCAAGGCCGGCCTTGGTCAGGGCCCCGCCCGCCCCGCCGCCACCGATATCGGCGCTGACGGTCATATCGTAGGGCGTGGCCGGTGCGTCGTGGACCGTGAACGTGCGGGTGGCGTTGTTCAGCGACAGGTTGCCGCTGATCAGCGAGCTGTTGTCGCCCGCCGCGTTGTTGGTGAAGAGGATGTTGCCGATCAGCGTTACCGTGCCGGTCCCCGAGGCCAGGGTGCCCGTCGCCGCGGAAGCCGTGCCGGGGGAGCCGAACGAGGCGCCCGGGACCGTGAAGCTGTAGCCGTTGAAGTCCAGCGTGCCGCCGGTCATCCTGAGGGCGTTCGAGACCACGCCGCCGAAGTTCGGCAGGCCGTAGGGATGATTGACGCGCAGTGTGCCGCCGTTGACCGTGATGGCGTTCCCGGACGACCCGAACCGGTTGCTGCCGCTGAGGATGACCAGGCTGGGGTCGTTCTTGGTCAGGCCGGTCGTGGCCGGGCCCATTGATCCGAGAATGGACCC
Organism: uncultured Verrucomicrobiota bacterium; assembly: GCA_964404035.1. Taxonomy (GTDB): domain Bacteria; phylum Verrucomicrobiota; class Kiritimatiellia; order CAIKKV01; family CAITUY01; genus CAMBRF01. The sequence continues at coordinate 3,694 of CAYOIT010000243.1, forward strand.
CGTGATCTCCATATCGCCGCTTCCGCCCAGGGTGAGCCATCCATGATTGCTGCTCTGCGCGGTGGTGACGCCGCCCGTGACGGTCAATTGGCCGGGAGCGTTGTTGAGGATCGACCCCGCCGAGGCCGCCGAGGAAATGGAGGAGAACGTCACGCTCCCCAGGCGCAGCCCATACCCGTTGGCGCCGGTGATCGCGAGCACCCCGCCGCCGGGCAGCGTGGCCAGGTCGCCCAGGGCGTGAACCTGGTTCACCCCGCTACCACCGACCGCGCGGTCGACGTTGACGGTGTAGGAGCCTGTTCCCGCTATATTGACCGCATGCGGCCCGGATGAACCCAGGTAGACGGTGCCCGCGTCGTTGCGGCAGTCCAGGATCGTTCCTCCCGCGAGGGTCAGCACGCCCGCCGGCAGGCTATTCGAGGCGATGATTTGCAGGCCGCCCGCGCTGACGGTCAAAGCCGACGACGACGAGGTGTTGGTGGCCAGAACCAGGAGCCCGTTCCCGGTCTTGTTGAGGAGGGTGTAGCCGGCGCCGGATTGGGTCAAGCCGCCCGCCAACTCGGCGGTGGCCGCATTGACCTGCAGCGTATTGGTCCTGGCCGTGGCGGCGCCGTTGAGGTTGATCGGATTCAGGAACACGAGCGTCCCGTCGGCCGTGGCGCCGTTCAGGATGAAGGTGGAGGGAAGGAACGGAGCCGTTCCCCACGTCAGCGAGTCGGGTGCCCCGAGCGTTCCGAATGCGACCTGGATATCGCCGCCGCGGGCGCTGAACCCCGAGGCGCCGCCCGGGACCTGCATCTGGCCGGACGCCACCCCGCCGGGGAGCGCCACGTCGCCGGCCGACTCCAGGACGCCGCCGTTCAGCGACAGGTTGCCCGGCCCGAGGTTGGCCATGCTCCCGATCCGGAGTGTGCCGCTGGACACCAGGGCGTTGCCGGTGGCGGAAGCCTGGCTCCCGAGCACGATCAGGATCCCGCCGTTCACGGTGGTGACGCCGGTATACGTGTTGGTTCCCAGCAGGACCCATGTTCCCGCTCCCGTTTTAGTTAACGCCGTCTTGTTGGCGGGGCTGTTGTTGGGAATAATCCCGCACAGGGTATTGGAGTCGGCGCTGCTTCCCTGCAGGGTCAACGTTTTGCTGCCCGCACCCGTGGCCGTGAAGTTGGTGGCTGTCAGCACCAGCGCCCCGGTCCCGGAGGCGTCGAGCGTGCCGCCGCCCGTGGTGCCGGCGAGGTTGATGACGCGGTCGCTGGAAGCCGCCCCGCCGATCCACTTGAGCGTGCCGACGGCGGACGCATTGCCCAGGTTGACCGTCTCGTTTGAAACCGTATCCGGATTGCCGAGCGACGAGGGGCCGCCGTTGACATCACCGATCGTGTTGATCACCAGGGTCTGCTGCTGGATATCCGTCTTTCCGCTGTAGGTGTTGAGCGTGTTGGTCAGGTAAAGCGTGCCGCCGGAGGCGGGACTCATCGCCAGCGTTCCCGAGCCGGCGATCAGCCCGTTGAACCAGGCGGAACCGCTGGCGCCGCTCCAGTTATAGACCAGCGAACCGTTGTTCGTCACATGGTTGTTCCACACCCCGGACTGGGTGGCCGGCGTGAACGTCACCGTGCCACCGGGATCGATGACGGCGACGCCGTTGAAGTCATTGGCGGCGTTGGGCCCGTATAGATACACCGAGCCGCCGTTCCGGACAGTCAGGTTCCCCGTAAACGCGTTGGTTCCGGCCAGGTACCAGTTTTTGTTGGATGCAATCACGTCGCCCGTGAACGTTTTCACGCCAGACAGATACGTATAGAGCCCGCCCGTGGCCAGGACGACGTTGCCGGTGCCGCTCATATTTCCGCGAAAATTGATGTAAGCGGAATTCTGCCCCTGGGGCAGATAAACGGACAAAGGCGCGTTATCCAGAACGAGGTCGTTCATGATCGAGATCAAGCGGCCGTTGCCGCCATTCGCGTCAATGGTCACCTTGGGTGCGGTTGCCCCATCCGCCGTGAATTTGAGCGCCCCGCCCTGGAGCACGTTGGTCGCGCTGGCGTTACGACTGTTGAACGAAAACGCATTGAGCGCGAACACGCTCCCCAGGTCGTTGTCGTTGGTCTGCAGAAATCCGACGCCGAAGGGGTTGGCGTTGGAATAGAACATGATCGATGCGTTGGACGCACCACCTGACGGCGGAGCCGCGTTATTTGACCAGTTGGCCGTGTCGCTCCAGGCGAACGCGCCCCGGTTCGTTTGCGTCCAGA
>CAYOIT010000244.1:0-5882 GCA_964404035.1 uncultured Verrucomicrobiota bacterium
TCAACATTCACGCGGCCATCATGGTCACGAGCGGGGACCCTGGGTTTGGTGCGGCGGCACGATATCTGAGCATCGGCACGCCTTACATCTACCTGTTCGGCGGGGTGAGCCAGTTTCGCCGGGGCGTGGTCGGCCAGTCGCCCTCAAACGGGTTCAGCAAGAACTACAAGTTCGATCCGCGATTCTTGGAGGACGCACCGCCCAATTTTCCGTACAGCATGTATGTGTACAGCGGGTGGAGCCAATCGAGCAGTCGTTGACAGCGGGGGCCGGATCGGTCGAGTATCGCGAAGCCAAACAAGAGGAGTGCGGGCATGATGAAGACACTAGGTGCGTTGATGGCGGTGATGGTCCTGGCGGTGGCGGGTGGGGTGATGATCGTGGGGTGTGAGTCGACGTCCACGACGGACTCGGTGATCGCGGTTACGCCGGCGGACGTGACCCTGTCCGCGTCGAACGGTGTGCAGGTCTTCACGGCATCGATGTCCTCCAGCAACATGACCTTGGTGTTGCCGCTGGTATGGATGGTCAGCGACGCGAATCTGGGCGCGATCAAGTCCAGTGTCGGAGTGTCGGCTGTGTATGAGGTCAAGGGTGGCACGGGCATCAACACCATCACCGTACGCGACCAGGCTTCATCCGAGGGGATGGCGGTGGTGCGGCAGTAGGCCGTGGGAGCGGGCAAGGTCGGTGCCTCCGGCTGGAATCAAACCGCGTTGCGTTTTGCTCCAACTCCTCCCCGGGTGAGCCGGATGCCCGTGCCGTGTGCGCAATGCACGAGGGCAACCGGGGGGAAGACGGACATGGGCACGAAGATCGATGGTGCGTGCTCCCTCCAGGGTGCCGGGTCGGGTACGATCATCCGTCGGCTCGGGTGGTTTCGTGCCGTTCGAGCGAGGTGTGTAAGCAACGCCGGCGAGCCCTGTGAATACCATGCGGGTCAACTCCGCCCCGGGTTCGCTCTATTTCAGGATTCTGACCGAGTAGAGTTTGGACTCAGTTCCCCGACGATGACTTCGTCGGTTGTCCAAAGGCGGGATTCAGTACCATCGGCACCCACGTCACGGATCGGGAGTTTGCGTCAGAAGCCTGGTGAGACGGTGTTTGCGGAGATTACCCTCAGACCAGGCGTTTACAGCGGGCATGGTATGTCGATGTATGTCGATGTAGGGAAAAACGCTCTTGAAATGCAGAAAAAAATGATAATCATTGTCAGTAAGTGAATCGAAATCACAGTCCCATAAGCGTAAGTTGTGTCCGGCAGGAGTCGGACGCAACGTTGGCTGCGCGTTGTAAGCGTTCCGGGTTGCGGGTGACCCGTGCCCGGCTTGCGTTGTACCACTCGATCGTTCAGCGGTGTGATCATCCTGACGTTGAGTGCCTATTCAATGACATTCGGTCGTCTGTACCGTCCATTTCGCTGAATACGGTCTATCGAACGATGCACGCCTTTCAGTCTGCCGGTCTGGTGGTGTGTGTGGCGTCATGGAATGGGGTGGCCCGGTATGACGGAAACGTCAAGCCCCATGCGCATTTTCTCTGCGACCGTTGTGGGGCCATCGGGGATATCGATGGGTGTAATCTTCCGAAACTCGACAGGGCTTTGGTGGAGTCGATGTATGGCACCATCGGCAGGGCGGAGCTCCTGCTGAGAGGCACGTGCAGGCGATGCCTCGCGAGAAACAGGCCGCTGGGTAGTCTAGTTCCGAAGGCGTGTGCAAGGGGGGGGGAGGCATGATGAAACCGATGACTCATTCGGGTTCTTCTATCGGGTGGTTGTGGCGGGGGGGCTGTCGCTGCTGGTGTGGATCGGAGTCGCTTCGACACTCCAGGCCGCCAACATGGTGCACGAGTTTTACCTGCCGATGCCGGAGGACCAGGTTCGTTCGACCTTCACGGCGCTCGAAACGGGCGTGGGCACGACCATCGATTCGGTCTTCTCCATCGTTATTACGGGACCCGGCACGATCCTCCACTACGACCAGTGGGAGGACGGCTATGAGATCGATATCAACAACCCCATTCAGTCCTCGACCCAGATCTGGGGCGACGGTAATAACGCCAACGGCAAGCCGCCGGGGTATGCCAACGACTCGCTCTCGTTCCCGGCCGGGACGGTATTAACGCTGCGGAACATTGTTCCCTACCCGCGGGCTTCCTCCACGAATCTGTTTTTCGACGCCCGGGACCGCCTGGCGGGCTCGAAGGCGCTGGTGGTGTCCCGGACGGCCTGGGCGCCGACGCCAGGCACTGTGCTGGCTGGGGCCGTGGAAGTCACGGCGACCATAGACTACGGCACGAACTACGTGTGTCCAGTCGGGCAGGATGTCACGGCCAGCGCCATGTTCGAGTATGTGGGGCTGTTCGTGATGGCGGAGTTGAACGGCACGGTGGTGACGATCGACTCGGATGGACCCGGCGTCGGGGCGCCGTTCACGGTGCCGTTGAACCGTGGCGAGTCGTACCTGGTGAACGGGGGAATCCGGAAGGGCGCCAGTGTCACCGCCACGAAACCGGTGCAGGCGCACCTGGTTACCGGTGACATTGGCGCGCGTTACGAGACCGACTGGTTCACGTTGTATCCTGTAGAGCAATGGGACAGCCGTTACGTGACGCCGGTCGGTACGGCGGCCAATGGCAACGCTTGCTATGTGTTCGTTTATAATCCGAACACCAACGCCATCACCGTCAACTACACGACGCGGACCGGTTCCGGCAGCTTTCCGGTGGGCACGAACGCCGTCTACCAGTACCTGATGCCGCAGAACTCGGGTGCGGTACTGAACACAACGAATGGGGCACGCTTCTTCGCGATCAGTACGGTGGGTGCGAACCCCGCGGCGAACAACGTCTACGACTGGGGCTTCACCCTGTTGCCGAGTTCGTATATGACGACGGAGGCCGTGGTGGGGTGGGGGCCCGGCAGCGGCGATTTGAGCGCGAATGGCAGCCCGGTGTGGGTCACGCCTGTGGCCGCGACTCGCGTGTACGTCGATCATAATGGGGACCGTCTTGGCCCAAAGACCGATCCGGCCGGCAACAAGTATGATGTCGACTTCGATCTCGCCGCCTTGCAGTCGCAGACCATTTACGACACGGACAAGGACCAGACGGCGATGCGGCTCTACACCTTGAACGGGATCGCCATCAGCACAGCGTGGGGCGAAGATCCCGCGGTGGCGGCGGCGGGTAACCCGTACTTGGACGTTGGCACGACGGTGTTGCCGTTTCCGGTGCCGGTGTTGAAGAAGACGTCCCGTCTCTACACCGACAATTCTCCGACCGGCATTAGCACCAACGACATCCTGGAGTACACGATCACGGTGGACAACAAGGGGCTGCTGCCGTTGGGTAACACGGTGGTGATCGATCAGTTGCCGGCCAGCATTGCGTACGTGACCAACACGATGACGTATAACGGGCTCCCGATTTCCGACAATGTGCCTACCAACACGGCGTTCCCGCTCGACGAGACCGGTTACACGATTCCCATCATCCTGCGGGGCGGCACTAGTGCGTTTACCTTCCGCGTCCGCATCGTGGGGTTCGGTTCGATCATCAACTCCGGGTTCAGCGGCCAACTCAGCGTCTCTAACGAAGTCGTGGTGCCGCCGCCCGCCGGCATGCACTCGAACACGATCGTGTTTGTCGATGCCGCCACGAATGGGACAGCCGTCTACACGGCGGGGGATGGCGTTTACGTCAAGCTCACCGATCCGGGGGTGAATCAGTCCACCACCACGGTCGAGACGGTCACCGTGTACGTTACCGACACCGTGACCGGTGACGTCGAGCCGGTGGTTCTCACCGAAACGGGTCCGAACACGGGCGTATTCGTCAGCGCAACGCCGATCCCGACCTCTCTCTCCGGCGGTCTGGGGGCGCAGGATGGCACGCTGCATGTCAACGCCGGCGATGGGCTCAGCGTCACGTTCACCGATCCGCTGTTTGGTGACACGACGACAGCCTCCGCGTCGGTCATTGCCCCGACGCTCTCCAAGGTGCTCTACCTGAGCGATCCGACCCAGGCGCTCGATCGTATCGATCCGGTGGCCACGGGCGACAATATGCCGACCCAGACGGTGGTGTTGGGATCGGTTGGTGGTACAACAGTGACCAATACGATTGGCGCTCAAAGCACGGCCTTCGGTCGCTTTCCCATCGATTCGGGGACTGGTTTTTCGGATAATTACACCGTCGGGACGGGGTCTAATCAGTTGATGCTGGTCAGTTTGGCCTTGAAGAAGTCAAGTGTTGACGGGCCCGGAAGCAGCAAGTACGTGAATGTCCTCGCTGCGACCTACAACGCGCAGTCCCTGACTCTCGTTACGAATCGGATGACGGCGGCGGAGACCGCCGTCGTTTACATCTGGGCGATGACGAACCCGCCGTCCGGCAGCCACACGCTTGCGTTCACTGTGGAACAGAAAGGAAGCAGCCTGGGCATCGCCGCATACGGAGTGACGACGTTGACGAACGTGGACCTGACCAACTTTCTCGGCGCGGTCAATAGCGCTGCCGGGAACGGCACAACGTCGAGTGTTTCTGTCGCTTCATCATTCGGGGATCTCGCTTACGACGCGGTGGCGGTGGGGGCGTCAGTTACATTGACGACGGGCGCCGGGCAGGGCAACCTGTGGTCTTTAGCCGCGACCAATACGGCGGCTACTCCGGATATCTTCGTCACGGGGGGCAGCAGCACCAAGACTGGCGGGAGCAGTGTGACGAATACATGGAGTTGGTCGGGGGCCCAGGATTGGGCCGCTGCCGCGCTCTCAATCAAACCGACGAAAACGACAATGGCAGCCGGTGGAACCTATTCCGCGGTGTTTACCCAGACCCCGACGTTCGCGATGCCCTTCAACATGGTTTCCGGCGGCGTCATCCGTGTGACCAATTTCGTGACGGTCGTGTCCGGCACAATGCCCCCCAATCCGTCCATCAACGCCATCCTGAGTTGCGGGGGGACGAACTTCCTGACGCTGACGAATGCCTCGTACAGCAGCACAGCGAGCAATATCGTGTGGAGTGGCTCTTTGACCAACGCCTTCGCCGCTTTGACGAACCAGGCCATCTCGCTCACGGTAACCACGCTGCAGGCCGGCGTGACGTTCCGGATCGACTACGACAGCAGCGACAAAGCGTCTCAGATCCGACTGCCGACCACGAATGTCATCGCCATCGCAAGCCTCGGGGTCTACGACGCCGCATATCCGGGCGGTTCGAACATCGCCGGCGCGGCCAACGGCGCCATCCTGTATGTGCGTGCCACGGTCACGGACCCGTTCGGCAACTACGACATCAGCCAACTCAACCTGTCGATCGACGGGCCTGGGACCAGCGCCGACGTCAGCGTGACGCTGAGTAACGCCCAGGTCGTGGCGAGCAACGCCTATTCGAAGACCTATCAGTATCCGTGGAATACCACGTCCGTCCAGGGGTCCTACGCAGGACATTCCCCGGTTTTTAGGCGGTTGAAAAAGCGAAAGCCAATTGGTCAGTGGAAGGCGGGACAAAATCAGGCGGCGTGGGGTGATAGCGACCGAGACGCGTGAAGAGGGTGGCGATGCCATCGGCGAGGGCGTAGTAGTGGAAGTCGGGGACGGCGAAGAAGCGTTTGGCGGCCTGAGTGACCCGCGTGGCGAGGACCGCCAGTTTAAGGCTTTCGCCCAGCCACACGGCCGAGAAGTAGACGGCGGCCAAGACCAAGGCGACCATATTGCGCAGTCGCTCGTAGTTTAGAACGCGCAAGTCTTCCAGATGGTAACTCTGCTTGATGAAGCGGATGGTTTCTTCCACGAGCCAACGGCAATTGCGTGACCTCATCCTAGTCGAGGCGTTCCCCGACGACAAGGCACCCGGAGGTTGGCGCATCAAATACG
>CAYOIT010000245.1:0-5858 GCA_964404035.1 uncultured Verrucomicrobiota bacterium
GCAAGGAAACCACCAACGTGGAAGTGTTTGGCCGGTAACCTGATGGCAGGAGATTTAGCGATGCCAATTCGTCGTTCGCAATGAAGGGGCAGAGGTCACGGTGACAGGAATGGATATTGTAGTGAAGGCAGGAAAAGGGCGGCACCTGCAATCGTTCCCTGGGCCTTCTTCGTGACGGGCATGGCTCTGATGCTCGTTGGGGGTGCCGTAAGGGCGTGGGGCGGATGCTTTCTGTCTGCCCGGTCAGGATGGTCAGACGTATTGCACCGAACTGCCATATTGGGTCAGCAGGCGATCATGCGTGATCAGGCGCATGGGTTCTGCCATGGACTGGGCAACCAGAATACGGTCGAACGGGTCGGCATGGTGCGCGGGGAGTTCTTCTGTCGCCGCGGCATGGCGTGACGAAATGGGCAACTCCTCAAACCCGGCTTCGATGAGAAGTTTTCTTGCCTCTTCGCCCGAAACCGGCATGTCACCTCGCGCAAGCGCGTGCTTGATGGCAATTTCCCAGACGGTCGCGGCACTGAAGTAGATGTCGTTTTCCTCGGACAGAATCAGCTCGCGCGCGGCGGGGGAGAGGCGTGGACTGTCCGTGAGCGCCCAGAGTGCGATCTGGGTATCGAGAAGCACTCTCATGGGAGAGCTGGCTCTTTCGTGAACAGGGCTGCGATCGTTGCATTGGCCCCGTCAATATCATCCGGTACCACAAAACGTCCGGAGGCCACTCCGATTCGCTTCGACGTGTTGGCCTTGTGCAGTGGAATCACCCGTGCAACAGGCTTTCCATGGCGTGAGATGACCACCTGGTCCTCTTTCCCGGCGACCAGTGACTCCACAATGCGAGACAAATGCGTTTTCGCTTCGAACAGGCTGACGGTGTGCATACCCTCTCCAATTTGACTAGACCAAACTAGATCAAATAGGCCTCAGTGACAAGAAAATAGCAAGGCAGAAGGGAAATATTCCCGAATCCATGGAAACCCACGCCTTTACGCATGAGGTGGGCGAACTGAATTCTTTATTTCTGCTTTAATGAGGGTGAGGCGACTTGGTACATAGGAAGAGGAGTGAGGAGTCGGAATCCGATAGTCTTCCTTGATATGAATGCATGGCGATCCACCTTTGCAGCTGAAATGACGCCCTTGGCAGTCGCTCTGCTGGTGCTGCTGACCGCGCTCCAGGACTTGGTCGCGGAGCCGATCGGTTCGCTCATGCCTGTTGTCGCCACCAATGCCGCCGCGACTGCCGCACTGCCTGACCTCGGGTGGCCTATGGCCGCGGCGGCATTGATGCCGCCGACCGCTTCGCCGGAATCTCCGTCATTAATCTTACCCCGGTGACGGGGAGTGCGTATTCGTGGATGACCGACAAGGACTGCTACAACCCCGGGGGGAGCTTTGTGGCCATTCCCAACGCCCAGGGCGGTTCGCCCGGCGGCAACCGTTTCTTTACCCTTCGAAAGGAGCCGAAGTGAACCAAACTGCAGTGAGCCGAGTGTCGCGCAGCACGTGTGCCTGGAGACTTGCGTTGTTGATTCCCCTGGTTTGGCCGTGCCTGCCCGTCGTCGCGCAGGGTGCTGCCGGCGCCTCCCCGTCGGTCACGGCCAGCGTGCCCGCAGAGTTGATGGATCCGAAATACTTGTTCGAGATTGTCCGCCACGTCTATCGCTGGCACCTCGATGAGAACGATGTTGACCGTCTGGCAGGCACCAAGGAGTTCCCCTTCTGGGTGCGCCTCCTGGAGACGCCGCTGGATGCGGGCGACCAAAGCCGGAGGGCGGAGATTGTCATGCCGCTGGTCGGAGCCTCGGTCACCGTGAAAAAGCCCGATTACCGGATCGAAGAGTTGAATCTGGCGGTGACAAGCGGTGCCTTCAAGATCACGGGTGTCTCCAAGATCGGGATTCCCGACAAGCCCCTGCCGGAGCATCGCGTGGTCAATGTCGCCTATGACGAGATGCGTGCCTACCTGTTCCGGACGCGGGCGGAGGCCGTGTTTCCAGACCAAGCGCTGACGGAACGGTTGCGGGTGGCGGTGCGGAAGGAAATGGGCCTGCAGCCCGAAGGGCGTCTGCCGGGACAGCAGATTGCCCATCTTGCTCCCCTGTCACCTGTGGCCAACGAAGCCTGGGTATATCTTGAGAACCACAGGCTGCTGGTGCGCTTCGCTTCGGATATTGATTTGGTCAATCCCGACCTGTGGGCACACGAGACCCTGATGGTCAGAACGTGGGACGTGCGGAATCAAGTGGTGGTCTCGCTGGATGAAGCCGCGGGGAGCAATGCGTTTATGACGCGCGATCAGATCGGGCGCGCGCTGTACAACTGCATTGTCCTCGGCAAGCGGCTGGAGATCAGCAATCCCGGGGAGGAATCAGGCAAAGGCGCTGAGGCCGGACCGGCCGCAGGGAAGGTGCCGGCGAGTGCGGGTCAGCGGTAATACCTCTTTTCGATGGCGTCGACATCCCCGTCTCGGGAGGTCGTGTATTCTGCTTGCCCTGCTCATGTTCACCGGTTGCGCGGTGACGGGCTCCGGTAGAGCCGCCCGGAATCACGAACCCTCCGTGTCCTACCAGGCGCGCGTGAAGGGCCTGCGATTTGGCGAACTGAAGAATGCCGTCCGCGAGCAGTCCCTGACGATGTCACTCGACAAGTACCCGCCCGCAACCCTCCGGCAACTCCAGAAACGGGCAGACGACGATGTTCCCGGCGTGAGCGGTTACCTGGAGCCGAGGCGCGGCACGGTTCTGTTGCTCAAGCGACCGTTCAAACTGACCGATGGGCGGATCGAGTTCAATGGGGGTTGGCCCCCGGAATCATCCCTGCGCCTCACGGCGGATTTCACCCGCGCCGATCTGGCCGCTCACGTGAGGATCGTTGGGACGGCGCGCGATCCCGAGATCACTCTGACGTCGGAACCCTCGCTTCCGGAGGATGAGATTCTCGCCAGAATTCTGTTTGGGAAGGACATGGCGACCGTCACTCCGCTACAGGCGCTCTCCCTGGCGTCGGAGGCGGCGAAATTGCGCAAGGTCGGCGGAGGCACAGGATGGTTGGGTGATGCACCATCCGCGGTGGGAATCGATCGTGTTGAATTCCGGGAAGCGGGCGAGGGCGCCGGCACGCCGGAGGTCGCGGCGGGCAAGTACGTGGGCGACCGCTCGTATGTTGAGATGCGGCGTGCAACCTCAATTGAGCAACCCGGCCGGGTCAGGGTCTACCTGGAGCACGAACTACGGCCTAACATTGTCCTCGAAGCCGAAAGTGGGCTCGAAATGCGTTCCGGCCTCGGCCTCTTCTGGAAACGTGATTATTAGCGTCGTCTACCCCTACTACGGTCCATGGGATTGGATGAACCGGCAGGCGCGGGCTATGGTTGATGAGGTGGTAGACGCTGTCTATGCCGAGTACGGGCTTTCGGGTAGTGGACGACGGGGAGGCGTGTCTTGCATTCAAAGTTTATGATTGCATCCCTCAAGACATGGAGTACAGTCATAAAAAACAACGATATATCTGGAGTCTATTCCAATGATCGGAACTTTGAGGGAAACGTACCGGAGGCTGATCGCCGAGACCACCGTCCGCAGCCACCGCTTCCTTTTCGACACGTTTGACGTCAAGGAACGGCTGGTGGGGCTGGTGGGGCCGCGCGGGGTGGGCAAGACCACCCTGATGCTGCAGTATATCCGTGACAAGGTCCGCAATCCGGAGGATGCGTTCTATGCTTCGGCGGACCACATCTACTTCAACAAGGCCAGCCTCCTGGAGTTCGTGCGCGAGGCGTACACGACGGAAGGAACGAGCCTGTTCTTCTTCGACGAGGTCCACAAGCATCCGGGGTGGGAGCAGGAACTCAAGAACATCTACGATTCCTTTCCCTCCGTCCATGTGGTGTTTTCGGGAAGTTCAAGCCTGGCATTGACCAAGGGCGGCTACGATCTCTCGCGGCGTGCCGCCCTGTATCACCTGCCTGGCCTATCCTTCCGTGAATACCTGAACTTCGTGACGGGCGAACGGCACGCCCCATGGACTGTGGACGCCGTGCTGCATGACCCCGGCGGCCTCTCCGGGAAGTTGGCCCAGGTGCCGAAACTGGCTGGGTATTTTCGGCGATATCTGGAGGAGGGGTACTATCCCTATGTCCTTGAAGGTGGCGGGCATTTCCCTGACAAGGTGCGCGCGGTGGTGGAGAAGACCGTGTACGAGGATGTGGCGACGCACTACCGGCTGAAGACCGAGAACCTGCATTACTTCAAGAAGATACTTGCCTATCTTGGCACCATTCCACCGGGCGATACGAACGTCCACAAGTTGGGTGCCAGCCTTGGGGTGGATGACAAGACCGCAGCAAACTACCTGCAGATCCTGCAGGAAACGGGCCTCATCCGGGTGTTGGAATCGGGCAGGCGGGGACATGCCTCAATCCGCAAGTCCCAGAAGACCTTCCTGGACAATACCACGCTGCACAGGGCGATCTGCCAAGGGCTTGGGCAACCGGTGGACCTGGGAACGGTGCGCGAACTGTTCTTCCTGCAGTCCACCCAGAATGCGGGCCTTTCGGTTTTCTACAGCGAACAGGGGGGGGATTTCCGGATCGGTGACAGTGTCTTCGAGGTGGGCGGGAAAACCAAGCGGCGAACGCAACTGCCGAAGGCCTCCCAATCGGAATACGTCGTCAAGGATGACATTCTGGTAGGCTCGAAGCGGGTCATCCCGATCCACCTTTTTGGCTTCCTGTATTGATCATCAACACATGGTCGCCCCCGTTAATGTCCGAGAGCCGACCGATCGCCCGCCCGCCCGCCTCCGCATGCTCACTGTGTTCGCATGACTACGGCGGGGCAGCCTTCGCTCTCCGCTGCGCTGCGAACGAAGACTGGTGGGCGTTACTGGACTCGAACCAGTGACCTCTTGCATGTGAGGCAAGCGCTCTAACCAACTGAGCTAAACACCCTTGCGAAAGAGGACCACATAATGCCGACAGACGGCGGGGGTGTCAAGCCGCGCCATCAAAAAATTAGCGGATCCGAATCCCCATACCGAGAAACCCACTGTCGGCATGCGACACTTCGACGTAGGCTGCCAGCGAGTCGGTGAAATGACAAAGGAGGCCGACGCTCAAGGCGGGGTTGATCTCCGTGCGACTCCTGGAATCGGTGTCTTCTTTGCGATTGCGAAGGTCCATGCCGAGACCGCCATAGACATACAGGTTGTCCAACAGCGTCTCGTCGCTGGAGATCAGCATCAGACTGCCGCCAAAGGTGTCCTCATCGTCAGCGTTGGCAAAGTAAGTGGTTGCCCGCAGGGCCAAGTCGCAGATGTAATCCCCGCTGGGCAGGCAAACCAGGGCGCCCGCCTGGACCGCGAAATCAAGATCGGAGTCGTCGGCATTGATCGCCCCAAGATCGAGAAACACCCGCAGTTCATCAACGATGGTGTAGGATTCCCGGACACCGGCGAACCACAGGTCGTTCCCAAAGACCGCACCCGGCGTGATTTCCAGTTGGCCCGGTTCGCCCGGGTCGGCGGAATCAGCCACCTGCAGACCGATGCCTTGAGCGCGCAAAGTGAGGGGCATCATCAATGTCATTCCGGCAGCAATCAACCCTGCGAACTGCTTGATTTTCACGGCATACCACCTTTCCTATGGGGGAGGGCACGTGCCCGGCATTCCTCGTCCTGATACGGGGCCATACTGCAAGATGTTTTACGGTCGGTCAAGACCATGTGACGAGAAGAGGCGTGGGAAGGGCGGCCTTACCGTTGCAGGACGGTTAGCGATTCGAAGTGGGTGGTGCGGGGGAACATATCGAAGAGCTGGGAACTCTCCACGGCATACCCGCCTTCCTTGAGCCA
>CAYOIT010000246.1:0-5829 GCA_964404035.1 uncultured Verrucomicrobiota bacterium
CGTCGCGGGCGTCCATGCCCTCGATGCGGTCGGGCATGCCGGCGGGTTTCTCCCAGATGGCGCCGATCGGCAGGGTCTCCGAGTCCTTGCCTTTCCATGAGCTGTAGGTGCCGGTCTTGGCATCGAGCCGGTAGATCAGGCTGCCCCACTTGTCGACATAGACGATGCCGTTGTCCACGGCCACCACCTCGGCGCCGCCCATGCCGCCGTGGGTGTGCTTCCATTGAACGTTGCCCTGGAGATCGCAGGCCAGCAGGGCGCTGCCCGCCTCGGCACCGGTCCAGCCGAGGTAAACCTTGTCACCGTCGGTGGCGCAGGAGAACGGCACGCCGTGATCGCCGCCCCAGTTGGAGGTGCGCGAGCTGTCCCAGGGCGCGCTGCCGGCGTTGCAGGCCCAGCCGCGCAGACGCAGGCCGATGCCCTTGTGCGCGATGGCCTTCCAGGTGTACGCGCCCGGCGCCACGGGCTGGCCCGGGGTGCGCCAGTAGGGGGTGGTCAGGCCATCCCACTTGACCTCCTGGTCGCCCTTGGTGAAGAAGTTGCAGGTGAGCAACTGGCGCGCCACCGTGCCGTCGGGGGCGAACAAATTCAGCGACACATAGCCGTCAAAGGGCATGTTGAATTTCAACGGCTTGAACCCGGGCAGGGCCTTGCTCAGGATCAGTCCCGTCCAGTTCACGACCGGCACGCCGGTCAGCGGCGCCTCCGGGCTTTTCTCCATGTGCGTTTGGAACTCGCGGCCGTCGGAGAGGCGGACGGTGCGCGGCTTCAGCTTGCCCGCCTTCTCCAGCGTGGCATACCCCCAGCACCCCGAGCCCATGAAGGTGAAGACACGGTCGAGCTGCACGCCGGGTTTGAAGAGATCCTTCATGGTGATGCGGCCCAGCGCGCCGGCCGTGAAGTTCGGCTCGAGCGTCATCACGAACCGGGTGCCGGTCTTGAGCGGTTGCTGGTCGGCAGTCAGAAGCTTCCAGGGAACCGCAAGCTCCTGCACGTAGCCCTTGGCCGCCTGCCCTGAGCCTGCCTGCGGTGAGCCTGCTTGCCCTGAGCCTGTCGAAGAGGTCGAATCCGTCGAAGGGTCGGCATCCGCCGCGAACGCCTGCTGCGCGCCCTCAGTCTTGGCGTCGGGGACGTTGCCGCCCTTGAAATCGCGGCCGATCTCGATTTGCATGATGTCGCGCCCATCGCGGCACTTCCAGCAGGTCCAATGGGCCGTGCGCTCGTTGCCCGTCGCATCGGTCGTGACGGTGCGGAACTGCAGGCAATCGCCCTGGAAGGCAAGATCGCCTTTCACCCCGGGGTTGTTGAGCGGGGTGGGGTCCTTCCAGCGCGCCAGCAGGTACAGGTTGTCGGCGTCGTACATGACGTGGAACCACATGCTGTACTGGTCGCGCAGGTTCTCGGCGTCGCTGGTGGCGAAGATCCCGGCGGTCAGGTCCCAGTCATCGAACTTGCCGTCAACAGTGACCTTCCCCGGCGCAGGCAGGACCTGCACGTTGAAGTTTTCCGTTTCCGTGGCCCGCGCGAGCCCTGCCGCCAGCCCCATAGCCACTACCACAACTCCAAGCGCCAGCATTCCACCTACTTTACAGAGATACATACCGTAGCCTCCTTTGATACCGATTTGAATAAAGCAACTCCGCATCACGAGTCAAGGCGGAAATATCAGCATGTTGCGTGCCACCCCGACGTCAAGGCGCTAGGCGTTAGGCGCTAGGCGTTAGTTGCCTGTGTCATCACGAACCTAACCCGTAGTGACTAACCCCTTGCGTTGCGGGTAAACAAAATCATTCATGCGCACATCACCCTGCCGGCACTCGGCGCACGACATCGGCCTCCTGTCTGCTCACAGAAAAACACACTCCAAGCACATCCTGCGTTCATCCGTATGCAGTCTGTCGAGGGGGCGGCGGGCGATCATTTCCTCGTGACTACTCAGGTGCCTTGAATCGGTTGACGAGAACGGCGACGATAACGGCTAACGAGTAAGAATTGTCACCTCGTCCACCGTTCTCGTTGCCGTTATCGTCCGCCGGTTCCTGTCCTTTATTTTCCCTCTTGCATATCGACGCCGCATACAATACAGTACTGTTGTTCATGATAGCAATCACCAAATGAAAACGGATATGGAAACAACCCTTCTTCCGCACCAGCGCATCACTCACGCCCTACGCCAGGAGGTGATGGAGGGACGCTGGCGGCCGGGCGGCATGATTCCCGGCCGCCACACCTTGGCCAAGCATCATGGCGTGGCGCTCACCACCGTCGAGCGCGCGGTGGCGACCCTCATCGCGGAAGGCCTGTTCCGGAGCGAAGACCGGCGCGGCACCTTTGTAACTGATGCTCCCCCCGCCGAAGCGCCGCCGCCGCCGTTCACCGCCCGCCCCATGCCGTCGCCTGCGGCCTCACCCCTGACCGGCACAATCGGCATCGTCACGACGATGCATACCGACGGCAACGCCGAGGACTACGAGCGGCAGTGGGGCGTCAAGGTCCTGCACGGGTGCGAGCACCGGCTGGCGGCCGATCCGGGCCTGACCACGCGATCCATCAACCCATGGAGTATCGGCGCTGCATCTCCCCTGGCGCAGACGACGGAGGCGATCGCGCGCCTCATGGACGAGCGGGTCGCGGCCATCATCCTCGTCGGCAACCCACCCGTTTCCCCGGAATTCATCGCCCGCCATGCGGCCACCCGGACCCCGATCGTCTTCGCCAGTTTTGAGCGTGGCGACCATCCCTTCCCCCAGGTCTACATCGACAACATGACCGCCGGCGCCGCGGCGGCCCGGCACCTGCTGACGCGTGGCTACTCCCGTCTGCTCTACTTCCAGCCCTTCGCGGCGACCTGGTCTGACGAGCGCCTCGCCGGGGTCAGGTCCGTGCTGGGCGCTTCCGCCGCGGATTCCGCGCGACTGCGGGTGATCCCGGACCGGCCGGAACCGGCGGAAATCCCCAACCAACGCGAACTCGCGTACCAACGGGCACTGGAGGTGTTGGCGGACGACGCCTGGGCGGCGCAAACCGGCGTCATCGCCGTCAACGATGAGGCTGCGGAAGGGTTCGCGCGGGCTGCGACCGAGCGGGGCCTGGTCGCGGCCCGCGACTACGGCCTGGTCGGGTTCGACGACCGCGCCCGCGAGCTCGGACTGACCAGCCTGCGTCCGCCGCTGGAAGAGTTGGGCCGGGAAGCGGCGGGCCTGGCCGTGCGGCTGCTTCGCGGCGAGACGCCGCCCCTCCGCATCGCGTTGCAGTACCAGGTAATCGCCAGGACGAGTTCAAGGGGACCGCAGGACGGGTTTTAGGTGTCGGGTGTCAGGTTTCAGTCCGGCCTCTGAGCGGTGCTCAGGTTTTTCGGGGGCTGAGAGTACAGCCAGTTGTGTCAACTGGCTGTACCGCTAAGAGTTTTCGGGGGGCTGAATCGTGGCACGGGCTTCCAGCCCGTAGCCCGGCGGAAGGTGAGCCAACGAAGAGGCTACGGGCAGGATGCCCGTGCCACGTCGGAGCGGAGCACGATAGCGGGCGACGAGAACGGATGACGATTGGGAGTATTCAGAAACGACGTAGGAGGCAGCGCGATGAACAGGCAACAGAAACGGTGGATGGCGGTACTGGTCGCGGCGGGGTTGGCACTGGCTCTCTTCGCCCCGCGCGCGGTGGCGGGGGAATGGTCGCCGGCGAATCTAGTCGGCGGCTTGGACTTGTGGCTGGACGCGTCGGACGCAACCACCATCCAACTGCGCAGCGGCTTGTATGTCACCAACTGGCTCGACAAGAGCGGAAACAATCGTCACGTCTCGCAGGCGGACAACAACAAGCAACCCACCAACATCGTGGCAGGCTTGAACGGCAAGGGGCTCGTGGCGTTCGACGGGACGGACGACGTGGTCAGCAACTCAACGGCGGCTCTGCTGAGGAATGTGTCCGGCGCGACCCTGGTGTTGGTGTCCCGCAGGACATCGAGCGTGGCGGCTGACGGCACGGTGCTCTTTGTGGGTAACGCAAGCAATACTCGCGGGCAATTGAATTACGGCACGAGTTCGCAAATAGCATGCGGTGGCAGAACGGCTATAGGGGATGGCTATCGCAGTATCGCAACTGGTGCCTACAGTTCATCCCACGCCATCCAAATCGGTATGCTGAACTACGGGGGGCAATCTGTCAATTTGTTCACCAACGGGAGCTTCGCCGCCTTCACGAACCTCGTATCCGCCGGCAACACGCCGAACGACGCCGGTGGCGTGAGTATCGGGGCGAACCTATTCAACGGCGCGTTCTGCAATGTTGAAGTCGCGGAGGCTATCATCTGCCCATCCGTCCTGTCCCTCGACGACCGCCAGAAACTGGAAGGCTATCTGGCGTGGAAATGGGGTCTGCAGGGCAACCTGCCGGCGAGCCACCCGTTCAAGGATGGACCGCCGACCGCCGGCGCCAGCGTGCCTGAGGCGCGGCAGATGAAAATCACTCTTGGCGGGTACACCAATCGTACCGAGGCACTCACCAACTTCCCGGTCTTGGTCATGCTGAGGCCGAACGTGGGAGGCTCAAGCGGTTTCGACTATGCGAACTTCGCCACGACCACCGGGTACGACCTGCGGTTCAGCACGGACTCTACGCCCACGACGAACAGCCTCAACTACGAGATCGAGTCGTGGAACCAGAACGGCGCCTCCTATGTCTGGGTCCAAGTGCCGACCATCCCCGGCGACGGCACCGGCGCCATCTGGGCCAACTGGGGAGACTCCGCCGCCAGTAACCGGCTTGCCTGCACGACCAACGGGGCGGTGTGGACGAACGGGTATGGGTACGTCAGCCATGATGGCGGTAAGACGGACTCCACGGCCAACCGGAACAAAGGAACTGGTGTCGGTGGCGTTACGATGGGAGGGGCAACGGGGTTCGTCGGCCCGGCCACGCTGTTTGACGGAACGGACGACGCCGTCACCCTCACCAACAGCGTGTCCATCTCTCCGGGAACCGGCGATCTGACTCTGGAGGCCTTCGTGCAGAGTAGCGTCGCTGATTCCACGACACGCCGTATCTTTCATGACTACGGCGTGAACGACACTCATAGCTGTACGGTTGCGATGGGAATGGGTACCGCCAACAAGTGGAATGGTTTCCTGAGAGACAACACAGGTGGGTACCCGTACCAGAGCGTGAGTCCCGAGGCCGTTAGCGTAGTCCCGAGTGCGTGGTGCGCCGTGGTCTTGCGAAAAGTCGGAAAAGTGGCCGATCTATTCTGCAATGGCACGCTCGCGGACTCCAAAACGAACAGCAGTCTGGGATCCATTGACACCTATGATGACGTTCAGCCCAACATCGGTCGCCTGGAACATCCCACCAGCGGGAATCAAGCTTACTGGAAAGGGTTGATAGACGAGTTGCGCATTTCCAAAGTCGCCCGCTCCACCAACTGGGTCTGGGCCTGCTACCAGACCATGGCCTCCAACACGGTCTTCAACAACTACGGGGCGATGACGGCGTCGAGCGGCGCGCCGTCCATCCGCAACGATGCCGTCACGGCCTTGACGACCAACTCGGCGACGTTCAACGGGACGCTGACCAGCACCGGCGCCTCGGCCTGCGCGGTGGGCGTGTACTGGGGCACGGACCCGAACGCCTGGGCCAACACGAACTGGTTCAACGGCGGCGCGGTGGACGCCTCCTGGATCAACAACACGCCGTTCAGCACGAACATCACCGGTCTCAGCCAAGACACAACCTACTACTACACCTATGCAGCCTCGAACGCAGCGGCCAGCGTGGTGGCGTCCGGACCGATCCCGTTCATCACGGGCAACGTGTGGATCGACAAGCTGTCCGACG
>CAYOIT010000247.1:0-5742 GCA_964404035.1 uncultured Verrucomicrobiota bacterium
CAGGGCAAAGGCGCCGCGTTCCTCCAAGTCCAGTTCAGGACCGTCGGCAAGCCGCGCCCGGGCCTTGCCGTCGATATCCAGGCACTTGCCGAAGAGCCGCAGCCAGCCGCCAGACAACGCCGCGTCAACCCCGCCCTCGCCTTGCTTCCACCAGACATCGGGGGCGTTGAGAGTGACGGTCTTGGACACCTGCCTGCCGCTGCGGGCGCGGCAGGCGTAAATGCCTTTCGACCAGGCAGCCGGAACGACTGCCTTCAACGAAGTCTCCGACCACTGCACCGGGGTCACCGTCGTCCATGTCTCTTCCCGCCCGTCGCCGACCCGCGCCAGGTCGACCACCGTTGTGGCACTGAAGTCCGCCCCCGACAACACCACCGTTTCGTCCGGCATCACCGGATCGGAATGCCAGAACACCACGGGTCCGTCAGCTATTCGCTTCTTTTCTTTCATCGTTATCATCCTGTTGTGTTTTGAAAACACCATCACTCCGCTGGGTTTACCACCAGCACCCTATGCAAGAACCGGCGGGGCGACGGTGAACGTGCACCCGTTCACCCGGCCGCCGGCGGGTTGATAATCCTCAACGCGGCCTGGGCTGCCGGGCCCGTGCCAGGCCAGGTCAGCCGCAAATAAATGCCGTGGGCCTTGCCATGGTTTGAATTCAGTCCGATCAGAATATGGTGCGCTCCCGGCTGGACCTTTACCGGGATAACGGCATCCCACACGGCCGCCGGATTGGTTCCCTGCGGGTCGGCAAACCGGGCTTTCCCATCCACCCAAACCTTGAGCGGCCCGTCATACCCCACGCAGACATTCAAGCGCAGCGCCGCGGTGCACATGAAGTCCCACCGGAAATAAACGCTCACGCTGGCCGGGGCCGCGGCCAGCAGTTCCGAGTGCATGCTGCAGAAGTAGCCCGAGAACGTCCGCGGTTTGAGACGCAGCGCCTTCAGGTCGCGCGGATACGGCCACCGGGCCGCATCGCCCACCGCCGGCAGGAGTTCGCTCACCTGCAAGATGCGCGCAAAAGCGGTGGCACTCTCGCGGGCCGGCTGGAACACTTCCGCGGGCTGACGTGGGCCGACCTGGGTAACATCGAAGGGAATGAATCCCATCGCCAAGGCCGGCGAATCCGGACGCAGCCGGAAATCGTGGTGGACGGCGTCGGCAAACAGCGGATCGACCGTGCGACTGTGCCGGTCAAAGCCCAGTCGCCGCCAGTCGGCAAAAGAGCGGGCGCTGAATGCAAACGGTTGTCCTGCCGGGGCCGGATTGAAATAGATGTTCCTATCGATCAGCAGGGTATTCTCATCCAGCCAGTCCCCGGCCAATCCGCCGTTCTCACTGTAGAAGATGTTATTGACCAGACAGCTTGACCGTGTCGCGAACCGCTCGCACCCAACGACGATATTGTTCCGGAATATGTTGTCGCGCGTGCCGCCCTTGAAGCCGGCCTCACTGATGTTATACACGAGGTTGTTTTCGATCAGGATGTCGGAAGACCCCTCGTCGAGATAGATGCCTGTGCCGCCATACCCCTTGTGCCGCACGTCATGGACGACGTTGTGGCGGATACGGGTGCCCGGGGACACGCCGAGCGTGTAGATGCCCCCCAGATCGCCGAGTCGCCCGCGCCCGATATCATGAATATGATTGTACTCGATCAGATTCCCGTAGGCCTCCCCCTCCTCCACGCCCCACGTCCATCCGACGCTGATCCCGGAATAGTCGAAATCATGGATGTGATTGTGGCGCACCTTGTTGCCGGAACTCTTCCCGATCAGAACGCCCACCGCCTGGTTGTGCCGCCGGCCGCCGTCGCGGATGATATTGTCCTCGATAGTGGTTCGCCGGCAGGTGTGCCAGACTTTGATCCCGCCGCCGGCCAGGTCTTCCAGCACGTTATGCCGAATCTGCACATCCATGCACCGGTCCAACAATTCAACACCGTAGCTCCCCACCTGGGCAATGCGGCAATGGGTGACGGCGCACTCGCGCGCATAACGCATCGTGATGGCTCCCGGCAAATGAAAGCCTGCCTGAACGGACGGCTTGAGGAAATCCACGCCCCGCGATCCCAGTTCCGTATGGGCGAACGTCAGTCCGTCGAATGTGACATTCCTGACATATCGTTCCCGTTTCGCATCGCCCGCCAGCCGCACGAGTTCTTTCAACACCGGGGCATACACTTCGGACGTGGCGGGGGTCTCGTTCTTCAAGGGTATATAATTGAGGATTCCCGTCGGCCGGTCCAAGTACCACTGCCCCGCCGCCTCGAAGGCTTCCCTGACATTATCCATGAAATACGGAGCGCCCTCGTCCCCCTCGGCCAGTGACATCAGCGGTCGCCGGGCCAGAACAATGGCGCCGGTGCGCGGGTCCGTTCTCACCACAGGGATACGGCTTTCGATCCAGAGGTGAAGCGCGACAAACTCGACGTCCGCAAGGTTTGTCCAAGCCGCAATATCCCCTTTGGCGCAGGCGCAGCGGTACCGTTCCTTCGAACTTTTCCATTCGTCCTTCGTGCAACCCGTCGGCTGCCCGAGATTGTGACCCGGGAGCGTGCGAAAGAAACCCTTCCGGGGCAGGCGCGGTCGTTCCGCCCGGCGTCCGTTCACCCACAGTTGGGTGAACTCCCACTTCCCGGCTTTGACTTCCGGAAGCATAACCTGCCACACGCTCCGGCCGTTCTGCTTCACCACCCGCCAACCGGTGATGCGGCGCCCGCCGGAGAGAACAGGGTGTTCCCCCGCAAAGGCCTGGTAGCCGATCTTTCTTCCGATGGCCCCCCCTTTCTCAGCTTTGCCGGCGGCAGTGGGAAGGAACACCAGCGGCTCTGCCAGCGCATGCACGCCGTCGCGGAACATCACCTGCACGTCACGGCTGCCGGACTGTGCCGCCCGATGCGCCCTGGCCGCCGTTCGGAACGGTCCATCGGTCCGCGCCCGGTTCGGTTCCGGCAGCGCGCCAGACCAGCGGTCGTTGCCGTTGAGCGCAACGAAATACTCTTCGGTCGTCTGGCTCATTGCATCTACTCCTCGATCTTTGACTGATCCAGCGCGGTGCCGGAGTACGGGATCTCCACGTCCTCGAAACGGTTCCGCCGCGCAAGCACCCCGGTGGGACGCAGGAATGGCAGCACCGGATGCTCGGCGGATGGTTCCGGGAAGAAGTCAAAGAGCATGCCCAGATGGTTAGGCATATCAATCTGGACCTCCGCGTCGATGCGGACGCCGCGCCGGCTGTGGGCGATTTGGCAGTGTTCGATCACGGCATCGGCGACGCAACCCCTGATCCGGATAGAGCTGTTGTTACGAATGATGTGGCGTCTGACGATATGGAAGCGGCTGGCCGCGATATTGATGTCGCGCGGCTTGCTCTCGCCGAGGGCGATGCGCACCCACTCAGGGTCCTGGTAGAGGGTGCGGCAGCCTTCCTGGCCCGGGACACCGGTATAGCGGCGGGCACAGCCGTGGATCTGCAACGTGGCCTCGCCGCCCAGCCAGCGGTCGACCTCCGTGCAGCCGCCGCCC
This sequence comes from uncultured Verrucomicrobiota bacterium, assembly GCA_964404035.1. Lineage (GTDB taxonomy): Bacteria > Verrucomicrobiota > Kiritimatiellia > CAIKKV01 > CAITUY01 > CAMBRF01. The sequence goes on from CAYOIT010000247.1 coordinate 3,534, forward strand.
CAGGCGTTGCCGAAGACCACCTCGTTGTCAAGGAACTGGTTGCGCCAGCTGACCTCCATGCGGGTGATCTTGCGCTTGTCCCTGACGTTGGCATAGGTGCCGGAGGCGCTCAGGCAGTTGATATTGCTGGCACGGATCCCTTTGTTCCCAACCACGAAACACTCGCAGTTGGTCGGGTAGAGTTGAACCAGGGTACCCACATCCTCACCGGTGTTTCCGATGATAAGGTGCCGGCCGTTGAACCCGCCGATCTCGATCAGGGAACTGGCGTCCGGCTCGACATCCCAGGGCCGATCGACGGTGATTCGCCCTTTGGCGTCGTAGCGGCTCAGGAAACGGTACTGCCCGGCGCCGCGTCCGTCGACAATGTAGACCGCCGTGTCGTGCATGTCCGACATGGTACCCTTGCCCTCGCGGCACTGGGGCTTGCCAACCAGAGTGAAACGGGTGCCCGTGACTTCCTTGACATGACCGAAGTAGGCGCCGCCGTGACCATCGAAGGTCAGGCACTCATGGTCGCCTGTGTAGAGGTTCCGCGTGCGGTTGCCGGCATAGTAGACGTGCTTGGAAATGACCCCGCCGAAATGCAGCGCAATATTGCCCCCGCCGGATACATGTGACCCCTCGAACAGGTTGTTCTCGTAGATCATCTCGGAACAGAAGTTCAGGGCGTGCGTGCCGGCGCCGCGCAACGTGTTGCCGGAAATGACCGTGCCGCGACCGCTGCGAATGTCCAGCACGCAGTTGGACCCAAGGATGTCACAGTTGAGAACGCGGTTGTTGTCGCCCCACAGCGAGATGACCTGCGCACCCGGCTTGTCCGGCGTCCGGTTGCCATGGTGTGACCCGCCGGGACCGCTGGTCATGTAGTAGGGGTTCGCGCGAATGATCAGGTTCTTCAGCGTGACATTACTGTCGCCGGTGATGGCAATATTCAGCGGCCCCTGGGCGTAGATGGCAAGATCCTCGACGGAACAGCCTCGACGGCATTCGATCAACGTCGGCAGCGGCTTCTCGCGGGTCGGCCACCACAGGGAGGTCAGGCTGGCACCCTCACCGCGCAAAGTGACATTCTCCGGCAGTATCAACGGGGAGTCGATCCAGGTGCCGGAACGCAGAATGCCGTCCACCCGGTAGCGGCCGCGGGGGAGGAACACAATGCCGCCGCTCTTCAGCCCATGGGCACGCTCGAAAGCCTGGACAATCGCCACCGTACAATCCTTCATCCCTGTCGGGTCAGCGCCGCAGTCCAGGACATTGAGGATCGGGCGGGTGTCCGGAACGCGGGTTTTCACAGTGACCGATCCGGCGCCGCGCCACCCGGCCGCGCCGCCTTTACCGTTACTGACCTCGACCTGGTAGTTGCCGGCGGGCAGGTCGGCGGGAAGCCTGGCCCGCAAGGCAAAGCAGCCGCATTCCTCCAGTTTCAGCTCTGGGCCGTCGGCAATCCGTGCCCGGGCCTTGCCGTCGATATCCAGGCATTTCCCAAACAGTCGCAGCCAGCCGCCGGACAGAGCCGCGTCAACCCCGCCCTCGCCCTGCTTCCACCAGACGTCCGGGGCGTTGAGGTAAACGGTCTTGGAAACGGCCCTGCCGTCGCGGGCACGGCAGGCGTAGACGCCTTTCGGCCAATCCGCGGGCACGACCGCCTTCAAGGACACCGCCGACCACTGCAACGGGGACACCGCCGTCCATTTGGCCTCCTGGCCATCGACAACCAGGGCCAGGTCCACCTCGGTCGTGGCCCTGAAATCCGCGCCCGAAAGCACCACGGTCTCATCCGGCATCACCGGATCGGAGTGCCAGAACACTACCGGCCCGCCATTGTCTCTCGGCTTCTTGGTCATAGTCGTCCTCATATTGTTCTGCCATATCCTCTCAAGTATGCTTCAGTTGGCCCAAGCGCGAGAACGTCGTCATGGCGCTGTGGCCGGACGCTGCTTCTCCGTGACCACGCGGTGGGCGACGCACTGCAGGATGGCGGCATCGTCCACGATGACGCTCTTAGGCCGGAAGGAGTTGCCCACCACGCTCTTTCCGAAGAAGAACTCGTACCAGACGCAACCGAGCAGGTATTGCCCCAGGGTGTTGGTGTGAAACAGGTCCTTGTTGAGTTGGCGCAATCCGGTCTTGGGGTCTTTGCCCCAGGAGTAACTGCCGTGCAGCGAACGCTTCTCAGCCTTGGGCAACGCGGGATAGACCGCGGTCT
>CAYOIT010000248.1:0-5737 GCA_964404035.1 uncultured Verrucomicrobiota bacterium
TGCTAGCGTAAACCCTTCGACCCCGCAAGATGTTTCAGTTTTTTCAATCAACTTTGTCGCGAGCTTTGTCGCTGTCTTCTCCGACGAAGTTAACGATTAAGTTAGCGACGAAGGATTTCGGACAGTCGCGAGCATATCCCCTCCCCCGGAGGGGTGCCCGTAGGGAGGGGAGGGTGCGACTGGACAGGACGTGACCCCCGTCTCACTTCCTTCCATCCCTTTCCCCCAAGGTGTTCTGGGCCACTCTCAACATGGAACTCTACAACACCGCCATCCATTATCATCTTTACATGGAGGTACGACTTATTGATAATCTTCCCCATGACAAGTGATAGTCTAAAATATGTACTCAGGCAGTTTGTGGATCGGGCATTGCCTGCCTGCCGCCCTAGGGAACTGGTCCTGCCAACAGGAACCGGAAAAGTAATCGGGCTGGCCGGTGTCCGTCGCTCAGGCAAGACCTTTCTATTTTTTGACGCCATCCGGCGTTTGGTGAATCAAGGCGTGGAGCGCCGCCGGATCGTCTACCTCAACTTCGAGGACGACCGTCTTCAGCCGATCAAGGCGGCTGACCTTGACCTTGTATTGCGCTGTCTGCGTGAATTGTTTCCCGAAATCTCCGGCCAGCGTCTCTACCTTTTCCTTGATGAAGTTCAGAACGTGCCTGGCTGGGAGCGCTGGGCCCGCCGCCTTCAAGACACGGAGACTGTGGAACTTTTCGTCACCGGGTCGTCCTCGCAACTGTTGTCACGAGACTTGTCCACCGCGCTCCGGGGGCGCAGTATCACGCTGGAGGTATTCCCGTTGAGCTTCCGCGAATACCTGGCCTTTCGGGATATCCCGGTCATTCCGGCCAGCGCCGACAACGAGAGCAGGTTGCGCGCCGCTCTTGAGGTCTATTTGCAATGGGGGGGATTCCCCGAGATCGTGCTGGCCGACGAGACGTTGCGCCCGCTGATTCTGGAGGAATATACTTCACTCATGCTTTACCGGGATGTGGTGGAACGCTATGGGGTGCGCAACGAGCAATTGATGCGCGAACTTCTCCGCCATGCGTTCCGGAACACCGCCAGTCTTCTCAACGTCAGCAAACTGCACCGGGACTTCACCTCCATGGGGTTCACCGTCTCCAAGAATACTCTTTTCGAATATCTCGGCTATTTGGAGGACGCGTTTCTTATATTCCTGCTGCCCAAGCAGGAGCGTTCCGTCAGGAAGCAGGCGCATAACCCGAAGAAACTGCATGTCATTGACCCCGGCCTTGTGGCGGCATTCAAGGCATATCCCGGACGGGATATGGGCCACAAGCTGGAAACCGCAGTGTTCCTGCACCAACGCCGGCGTCGCAAGGATCTATTCTACTACGCCGATGTCGCCGAAGTGGATTTGTGCGATGGTGAAGGTGCGTTGTTCATTAATACATGTTGGAATCTGGGCGAACCCGAAACCCTGCAACGGGAGATGGGCGCCATGGCCCTGGGCCATACGCGGTGGCCTAAAGCCCCCGGAAAGCTTCTTTATCACGAATACGCGCCCGGCGTGGAGCAATCCGTGCCAGAGGCGGAACCCGCGTGGCGGTTCCTGATCGGTGGGGCAGATTCCGGAATGATGTAGAGCGCAATAGGGACGGACAATGTGTCAACCCATGTTCGTCCGAACCTGTTGCTTCTTGCAGAAGAAGGTCTTCTCTGACTCACCGCATGGTGTAGATCGAGCCACTTGCGCCAAACCGCCAGACCACGGATCCCGGTGAGCCGTTCGCCCCGCCAGCGACGCCGATCCCGCCCGTAACGGAAGCCGGATAGCTGAGCGCCCCAAACCACTCGGTCGTGCTCATGCAGGAGATGGCGATACGTCCACCCCCACCGCCACCGCCGCCGGCGCTCCCGTTCCCATTCCCGCCGTTGGCGTGTAGCGCCCCTGCCCCTTTGAACCGGATACAGGAAACCCGGATCGCTCCACCCGCGCCACCGCCCGAAAACAGATCCGCGAGGGAGCCGTCCGCAACAATCGTGCCGTTGACCAGCGCCGCTCCGGCGACATCCATCCAGACCAATCCACCTCCAGCCCCACCACTATAACCCGCCGCCGAGGTGTTGCCGCCACCCGCGCTGCCCGGCTGAATCGGCGCATTGGACGAACCGTAGGCCCCCCCTCTGGAATTCACATAACTGCCTCCGTCACCACCGGCACCGCCATACCCGCCGCCACCGCCACCCGTGCCCGGCCCCCCAACCTTTCCACCGCCAGTCCCGTAGCCGTCGCCGCCACGGCGGCCTTGGAACCCCGCGCCTGAGGCGTTGATCTGGCCCCCGGGATTCACCGTCAACGCTCCAACCGAAAAGAAGACTGATCCGCCGTTCGTCGGATGGGAATAGGGGTACACCACACTGTTGCTCCCGATCGTCAGGGCGCCACCCACGCGAATCACGGCCCCCGTCTGGATCGTCGCATTCGTCATGCCGCCGTACACCCACAACGAGTCACCCTGGCTGCCGCCCGTCAGGGTCAGGGCTCCCGGCGCGAAGAAACTCGGTCCGCTGGTGTTGCCGGCTTCGCCCAGGACCAACGTGCTGCCGGCCATCAGCGTCACATTGTTCGACAGCGTCACGGTCACCCCGGGTTGCGCCAGGCTCAGATGCGAGTTGCTGACGGTCAAATCTGTGCCGGTCCATGACGCCGCCCCATAGATACGCACCTGGCAGTTTGTCAGCACCGGCGGACTGGCCCTCCACGCGGGAAGAATGAACATGTCGCTGGCATACACAGTGCCGGGAACACCCGGCCGGACACTGGCGGTGTTGGCCCAGATGCTGCCGGTCCAGTTTGTGGCCGTCGCGTAAACCACGGCCATCCGGCCGCCGCCGCCGCTGCCGCCCCAACTCGCCGTCCCGGTCCCGCCTCGCACGTCGATCCGGCCCGCGCCCTGAAACGTCTGGCAGGCAAGGTCGATGCCACCGCCCGAACCCGCCCCGCTATAGGTGCCGTTGTAATCGCCGCCGATGGCCGTGATGGCGCCGTCGATCGTCGCCGTGACGGCCCGGATCCTGACGAACCCGCCGCCGAACCCGCCGACATCGGAAGGCGAACCGCCCCCCCCGCCACTGCCGGGCCGGTCTGGAGATGCCGCCGTTCCAGAAGCCACGCCTACGGCGGACCCGTTGTTCCCGCTGCCGCCGCTGCCGCCGTACCCGCCTCCCGAACCGCTGCCGCCTCCCGAGCCACCGCCGCCGGGTCCAAACCCATTTCCGTTAGGCAGGCCGCCATAGCCCTTGGCGCTCACATTGATCGCTCCGCCAGAGGCGACCGTAAGATTCGAGCAAGCGATGCTGACCCATTTGTCCATCGTCCAGGGCGCATTGGTCGCGGTGTTCGGATTGTGCGTCACCGTACCATTCACGGTTACGTCCGAAGCCGTGAAGACCGCATTGGTCGAATTGAAGACGAGCGTGCCGTTGACCGTGAGGCTCGCGACGGTAACCGGGTCATCCAAGGTGACCGACCCGGAGGAGATGGTCGCCGTATCCTGCAGCCCGGGCATGCCGGCGGGCGACCAGTTGGTCGAACTCGGCCATGTGCCGGCGCCGGTCCACGTCTTGGTTTGTGGTGTATCGGAGGCAAAATTTGCCTGCACACTCCGCGGTTGGTCCATGGTGACGATCAGGGGATTGTTCGTGTAGGCGCCGCCCGGTACACCTGCGCCTGTCCATTGAGAGAAGTGATAGCCGTTCGAGGCGACAGGAGTAACGGTCACCACGCTCCCGTTCGTGTACCAACCGCTCACATCGGGCGCCAGCGCTCCGTTGGCACCGGAGGCCGCCGTCAGGTAGCGCTCCGGAATCCATAGCCATGTCTGGTAACAGTCACTGGTCACCGCGAAGATGGCCTGGGTTGTTCCGCCGCTGGCCATGACGCCACCGGCGTTCGTGACCATCCACCCTGTGCAACGGTAGCGGGTGCCGTTGAGTTCATCCGCCGGACTGGTGACGGTGTTGGTCACCGTCGCTCCCTGGGAAACACCATTGGCGCCGTAGGTGTAGGGAGTTGGGGTCCCGTGCGGCACGGGCGCCCCTTGAACGTAAACCTGATAGGTGCCCACCCCCGTATACGCCATGTAGACCGTGCCCGTCACGGCGGCCGGGGAGCCGCCGGCTCCGGCCAGGGCCATGATCGGGCCGGTGTAACTCTTGCTGCCGGAGTACAGAATCGCGACGCGCCCCCCACCGCCGCCACCACCGCCGGAATTGCCGGCACCGCCGTCGGCGACAATCGCGCCATAGCCGGCCATGGTCTGGCACGTGATGAACACACTTCCTCCGGCGCCGCCGCCGCAGTAGGGTCCCGAGTTCGCCCCCGCGGCCGAGAGCGTCCCGTCCACTCTGACCGTGCCTCCGGCGGCCTTGAGGATCACGACACCACCACCGTTACCGCCGAAATCCGTGGTCGTTACATAGTTTGCACTCCCGCCGGAACTGCCGGCATCGACCGGGGCGTTGGTCACCCCGTACGTTTGGCCACCCACCCCGACGCCGGCGGTTCCGGTGCCGCCCTTGCCGCCGTAGCCACCCCCACCGCCCCGGGTGCCGGCGCCGCAGCCCCCGCCGCCCCCGGGTCCGTAACCGTTCGTGCCGCTGTGATAGCCATAGCCTGCGCCGGCTGCCATAATGGCCGCATTCGAGGCCACGGTAACGCCGCCGGCCGTGATGAGGACCGAGGCACCATTGGTGGGATCGCAGTAGAGATAGTTGGTTGCACCCGTTGCGATGAACAACGTTCCCGTCACGGAAATCGTCGCTCCGCTCGTCTGCGAGCCATTCGTTCGGGCACTATAGACCCAAAGGCGGGTGCTGGCGTTCGTCAGGATCAGATCACCCCCCACATCCAAGGCGGCGGGAACGGTGTCACCCGTGTGGCCGAGGATCATGCGCGACCCCGATTGGAGCACACAATTGTTCGTCACCGTGATGTGGAACCCATCCTCCACGAAACGCAGATAGGAATTGCTCAGCACCAGCGACACCGTATTCCACGTCGTGGGGCCAGCAACCCTCAACTGCGTGTTCGTGACGAGGGTCGGAAGGAAGGTCATATCCGGGACATAGAGGGTCCCCTGATCGCTGGCGGTGGTGCCGCCGCCGGGATCCTCCTGAATCGTTCCGGTCCAATTGGACGCACTCCCATAGTTCAAAGCAATCCGTCCGCCGGCACCAGCGGCGTATCCCCCGGTGCCGCCGTTTGCCCGGAAACTACCGCTTCCGGTCAGGACGCCACAAATGACATAGATCCCGCCGCCCGAGCCGCCGCCGTCGTAGGTTCCGCCGGTGGTGCCGTTGGCGGATACCGTTCCGTTAACGACCAGGTTCGACGAAGCCACCAGGATCACGGAGCCGCCGCCATTTCCACCGTACTGCATCCAGTTACCCCCGCCACCGCTGCCGGGATCCACTGGCGTATTGGTGCTGCCATACGAAGGGCCTCCCGGAACCGTTGTCGTTCCTCCTCCCGTCACTCCCGCCCCGCCGGCCGCTCCATACCCGGCCCCGCTGCCCCGATTATTGCCCACGTTGTTTCCCCAACCACTGCCCGGGCCGTACCCTATCCCCGCCCCGGTCGCGCCCTGATATCCCTTGCCGTTCACGTTGATCGTGCCGTTCGTCGCCAACGTGAAGTTGGTGCAGACAATCGTGACCCGCGCATTGGCCACCCCGAGCCATACCCCCGCGTTGTTGGTGTAGGC
>CAYOIT010000249.1:0-5679 GCA_964404035.1 uncultured Verrucomicrobiota bacterium
TGATCTTCGTGGTGAAGTCATGGCAGTTCATCAGCTGCCCGGCATACTTCTGCACGGCCTCGGTCACTTTGGGATGGCAATGTCCGAGCGTCGTCACATAGATGCCGGACGAGAAATCGATATACTGGTTCCCGTCCACGTCGCGCAGGGTGCAGCCACTGCCGGACTCAAAGGCAACGGGGAACAGTTTCACCTGGCCACTGAGCCCTTTGAAGTATTTCGTGCAACGGGTATGCCATTCATGGGACTGCGGCCCGGGAAGGGTCGCGGTCTTGATTTTGGGATATTCCTTGAGGTCCACCTTGTACGGCGAAGGATCGTAATGTCCGCTCTTTACCACCGATTTCGCCGCTTCAATCGAACTTGTTTTTGCCTTCGTCATGCGCTTCTCCTTGTTTCTCAGTGTTGAATGCTGGTTAATCGGGATCGGAATACGCTGCCGCACAGACGAGTTCCGCTCCCGTTGCCTGCACGGCCGTCCGCGCCGCCTTCCCGATCTCATCATCCGTGATCAGAACCATGCCCGGCCCAAGCTTCCCGGCGACCGCCAGGCCCCGCTGGCCGATCTTCGAGCTGTCCATCGCCACCAGGACCCGTTCCGCCTGCCGCTGGGCCACCCTGGACATCAGGGCCGTCTCCGTGTCGGCGCCGTAAAATTCCCCACGGGTCACATCCAGGGCATCGCCCCCGACAATGGCGACATCCACCCGGAACTGCTGCATCTGGGCCACGGCGTTCTCGCCCGTCAGGTCCGGACTTTTCTCCGCCAGAACGCCGCCATACATCATGACGTTCATGTTCCGGCGCCCCATCAACTCCAGCGCCACGCGCAGGTTGTTGGTGAACACGCGAAGACCGAGATCAAGCGGCAACGCCCGCGCCACCTGTAACGCCGTGGTTCCGGTGTCGAGGTAGACGGCCTGCCCCTTCTTGAGAAACCGCACGGCGGCATGGGCGATGGCCGTCTTCTGGGCCTGTCGCAGTTTCTGTTTCGAGGGAAAAGACCGTTCCGACACGAATGGCGAGTGCAAAACGCAGCCCCCATGTGTGCGGGTAAGCACGCCCGCGGCCTCAAGCTCGGAAAGATCGCGCCGGATGGTCATCTCGGCCACGTCGAGGCGCCCGGCCAGTTCGCGAACGTTGAGCCGCCCCTGCTCCGCAAGCAGAAGACGAATGGCTTCCTGACGTGTATTGAGTCCTAACATAGCGCCTCGCACGATTTGTTTGAAACGAACAATATGCTTGTTCGTTTCGAGGCGCAAGTGTTTTTTTCGTCAGGCCTGGGCCAGCTTCCCGAACCGGTTGGCGATGGCCAGCGCCGGATCGACCGGGACCTCCTGCCGTTTGACATTCCTGGGGATTTTGATGGCGGGCGCCGCACGAAGGCTCCGGCCGGCAAACTGCGGCAGGTACTTCGCTTCGGCCTCTAGCATCTCGGCCACCATGGTGCGGATCTCGTCGAGCGTCAGCACCGAGGCGGTCAGCGGATCCAGTGCCACGGCGTGCATCACCAGTTCAGGGTCACCCGTGAAACTGGCTTCGACGGTCAGCCCCTGGACCAGCACATTCGTCATATTCAGCGCCGCGCACTGGGGCGGCAGATGGCCGATGACCGACGGGTGCAACCCCGTCCTGTCCACGTAAATGGGAACCTCGACACAGCACCCATTCGGCAGGTTGGTGATATACCCGTCGTTGCGGATATTGCCATTCAGCCTGAAAATGTCACCCGTCTCGAGGGCCTCGATGATGTGCGAGCAGTACTCGGCGCTGCGCGGCCCCAGTTGGGTGGACTCAATGGAAAGCGGATCCATCCTGTTGAATTTGTCCGCCAGCATGGCGCAATAGTGGTAGTAGGCCCCGCTTTCGCCGCCGAAAGCAGGCTCGTCACAATAAAGCTCAAGCGCCTTCTTGTTCTTCCTGAAATACGGCAGATACTCGGACAGGTGACCGGTGCTCTCGGTCATGAAATACCCGAAATGCCGCATCGTTTCGCCGCGCACCTTCTCGTTGACGTAGTAACCGGGCTTCTCGAAGTTGGCTTTGAGAAGCGGATACAGATCGCGCCCCTCGTGATTCAGTTTCAGGAACCACGCCATGTGGTTGATGCCCGCGGCCACAAAATCGATCTGGTCCTTAGGCACACCCGTGTAACTCGCGATCAGGTCCATGGTGGTTTGAACGCCATGGCAGAGCCCCACAAACGGCAGGCCGGGGACCCGGCCCAACGCCCAGCAACACATGGCCATGGGATTGGCATAGTTGAACAGAACCGCCTTCGGGCAGAGCTCCTGCATATCGCGGGCGATTTCCAGCAAAGCCGGAATGTGCCGCAGGGCACGAAACACGCCGCCCGGGCCCATCGTATCGCCAATACACTGGTCCACCCCGTACTTCATGGGGATCTTGTAGTCTTGGGCAAACTCATCCACGCCGCCGGCCTGGATCATGATCACCACGTAATCGGCGCCCTTCAACGCTTCGCGTCGGTCGGTGGTCGCGGTCACCGTGGCATCGATTCCATTGTCCTGGATCATCCGCTTCACAAAGGCCTGCATCTTATCGAGACGGGTGTGATGCCGGGCCATCAGGCGGTACTCGCTCCCCTTGAGCGCCGGTGTGGCGAGGAAGTCGGACATGAGGGTCTTGCAGAACACCAGACTTCCCGCCCCGATCATTGCTATCTTCGCCATGGAACCCTCCCTGTATTGGTCTGTTATTGCTTTGTCCCACCCAAGCCGCTGTCGTGCTGAACGCCGCCGCTTCGATGAATTAGAGCCGGCAAAGGGGGATAATGTAAATGCCTGCGATTGCTTTGTTTTGTCAAATATTGCGGGCCGGCCAGGCCCTCGCTTTTCGGGTCGCTTTTCGGGTGTGACTTATGCCACGGCAATCCCTATAATGTAGCCCCTTTATGAATCAGGCTCCACAAAATGAGATTGCCCGGCGAAGAACCTTTGCCATCGTGTCGCATCCCGACGCCGGGAAGACCACCCTGACGGAAAAGCTGTTGCTCTACGGCGGCGCGCTCCATCTGGCAGGGTCCGTCACCGCCCGCAAAAACCAGCGGTCCACAACCTCGGACTGGATGGAACTTGAGAAGAAGCGCGGGATCTCCATCAGTTCCACGGTGCTGCAGTTCGAATACGAAGGCTACCGCGTCAATCTGCTGGACACCCCCGGCCACAAGGACTTCTCCGAGGATACCTACCGTGTGTTGACGGCCGTGGATGCCGCCATCATGGTCATCGACGCCGGCAAAGGCATTGAGAGTCAGACCCGCAAGCTTTTTGAGGTCTGCCGTCGCCGTGGCGTCCCCATGTTCACCTTCATCAATAAGATGGATCGGCCCACACGTGATCCCCTGGAACTGCTGGACGAACTGGAGAACGTGCTGGGGATCGGGGCCTGCCCCATGAACTGGCCGCTGGGAACGGGTTTCGAATTCAAAGGGGTATGGGACCGGCGGACACGCATGGCCCACCTTTTCGAACGCACCCCCGGCGGTGCCTACCGGGCGCCCGTCTCCACGGGTGGACTCACCGACCCGTTCATACGCGGCTGCCTGGATGAGAAGACCTTCCGCACGGTGTGCGATGAAATCGACATGCTGGAAGGAGCCGGGGCCGAGTTTCTCCCTGCGGAAGTGCTCGCCGGAAAGACGACCCCCGTCTACTTCGGCAGCGCCTTGAACTGTTTCGGGGTCCAGGTGCTTCTGGACGGCTTCCTTAAGCACTCCGCCGCACCGGCCGCAAGGGTCAGCCGCAAAGGTACCATCGCCCCCACCAATCCCGCTTTCTCCGGCTTCGTCTTCAAAATCCAGGCCAACATGGACCCGCGCCATCGCGACCGCATCGCCTTCATACGCGTGGTGTCCGGAACGTTCCTGCGGGACATGGTCGTCACGCATGGCCGTACGGGTGAGCCCATCCGACTGTCCAATGCCACCAAACTTTTCGGTAGGGAACGCACCACCATCGACGAAGCATTCCCCGGCGATGTGGTGGGTATTGTCGGCAACGCGCAATTCGCCATCGGCGATACCCTGACCGAGGATCCCGCGATCGTCTATGACGAGATTCCCCGTTTCGCCCCGGAATGTTTCGCCTACCTCGAAAACCCGATTCCCTCGAACTTCAAACGCTTCCGGGCGGGACTAACCCAGCTGCTCCAGGAAGGGGTCGTGCAGTCCTACGAGCTGCTTTCACCCTCGCGGAACTCTACGCTGCTGGGTGCCGTGGGGCCGTTGCAGTTTGAAATCGTCCAATACCGGCTGGAAAGCGAGTACGGGGCCGTCTCGCGTCTTGAAGCCGCGCCCTGGACCGTCGCGCGCTGGCTCAGCCCGGACACCCGGCTGGAATCGTTGATGATCCCCACGGAAGTCAGGCTCGCGCGCGACGGGGCAGGACAGCCGATGGCCCTTTTCACCAACGAGTGGCAGCTCCGCTACTTCCTGGATAACAACCCGAAAGTCGTCATCGCCGATACCCCCTTCATTCCTACGGCGGCTAACTCAGTCCCAACAACCTGAGCATCGCGTCCGACTGCGAGTAGTCCGGCACCACCACCTGCGCCCCCGCGCGGATGAGCCGGCTGCGTTTTGCCGGGTTCAATCCGTGGCGGCATACTTCATCACTCGCAAGGCCGATGGTTAGCCCGTTGCGCTTGCGTGTTTCCCGGATCTCGACCGGACCATCACCGAAGGTGACCAAACGGGACGACTGTCCCTCGCCGATGTCACGCAGGATCCGATCCAGGACCATGCGCTTGGCCTCCTTGGAGACGTCCCCCACCGCACCATAGATGCGGCCCTCAAAGAGCGGCGCATACCCCAGCGCCTCCGCCTCCGCAATGACGTCTTTCTCATCCGTGCCGCTGGCCAGATAGAGCTTCACGCCCGCCTGCTGGAGCCGCCTGAGGAATTCAGGGGCCTTCTTGACGGTGAAGTCAGTGACATCCAGTTCGTGCCGAACCAACTTCCCGAGCCGTTCGTGAACCAGCGTCATCAGGGTATCGAGGAAGATGGCCTTGTAGCGGAATTCGTCGAGCCGCTCCTGTTCGGGCACCACCCCAAATTCCCTCACCAGGCACACCAGGCCCTGCATCTGAACCAGAGTCTGAATCCCCGTGGTCTTGTCGATGAACTCGCGGACCCGCTTCACGACACGCCCATAGAGCGTCTCATCGGCGGAAACATAGCGATCCCCCAGAATGGCTTTGATCATCATCGGTTCCATGACCGCTTCCCAACCCTGCCGCAGGGTCGAGATCGTCCCGTCATGGTCAAAGATCGCATGCGTGACCCCCATCCGGTCCGGCAGTGAAATGACGATCTCGATCTCCGTACCCTGCCAGAAGACAGCCTTACGCGGGTCGTCAGCCAACTCGGGTTCATAGACATAGTCCGGCTCGGTTCCGATGGCGAGAACCTCCGCCGGAGACGCCGTCCCGGTCTGAAACAATTTCTGAACGGTCACGCCGGCGACGAAGTTGCCGAAACAGGCGGCTTCCGCCGGCGTCCGGCCCGCGGCCAGAGCCGCCGCCACTCCGGCCAGCATGCTGTCGCCCGCACCGACCGCATCGATCGGGCCGGTCAGGTGCAGTCCCGGCACCAGGTGTGTGCCGTCGTCATCCGCCACAAGGCAACCGCGTGCGCCCCGCGTCACAAAGGTCGGCTTC
>CAYOIT010000250.1:0-5675 GCA_964404035.1 uncultured Verrucomicrobiota bacterium
CCAGCCACTACCTCAGGCTCCCCTCCTCGACATTTCCGGTTTTCTGAATTTCTGTGACTAGTCTGCCATATTCTGGCATTCTGTGCGTCCATAGTAGAGTTCGGTCAGGAAGTCGAGGGACTTACAGCGAGGGGAGGCCTATGAAGAGGACACTGTTGAGGATCGCCGGGATGTGGCTGGCTTGCGGCAGCGTGGTGTGCGCCCAGACGGCGATGTGGACCAATACGACGGGCGGAAACTGGACAGCACCCGCCAACTGGCAGGACGGCAGGCTGCCGGGACTCGGAACCAATGTCGACCTCAATGCCAACGGAACCTATACGAGCACGGTGGATGCCGCGTCGTCTTTTCAGGACCTATGGGTGGGGACGTCCTCCTCGGCGGGCACCCAGATGCTCAAGCATGCGACGCAGCTGAACTTCTCCAACATGACCATCGGCGCCCGGGGCATCGTGTGGTACGGCCACACCTCGGCCTTCAACGGAACCGGGATGATCACGGTCGCGAGCGGGGGGCTCTGGCTCCGTCCCGGCAGCGGCCGCTCCGCGAGCTACGGCAGCCACGAGATCACGATCCAGTCCGGCGGGGTCATGAATCTCGACAGCAATCAGTTCGCACTTTACAACAACCCGATCCGGGAGATGGCCTTCACGATCGACGGAGAAGTCAGGGGGGCCGGCGGGTTCATGGCCAACAACAACGGAACCACCGCGCGGCTGTGGCTGACCGGCTCAGGCAACGTGAATGCCCCGATTGCCCTCAACGGTGACAATGGCAACGTCTATCTCGCCGGCTCCCTCAATCTCAACGGCGTGATCAACCAGAGCAATGCCGTCAAGAGCGCGGTGATCCTGACCAACGACGCCAACATCACGCTGAACGGTCGCTTTGTGCATAGCGGGAAGGGCAGTGTGTTCCTGGTCTGGACGAATACCGCCAGCGCGGTGCTCACCGGAACGAACCTGATTTCCGTGAGCCACGACCACGCCACGGATGCCATGACCTTCACCGGAGCCAAGAATGGCGTGGGCGGTACGCTGACGCTGAGCGGGTCCGGCGACCTGGAAGTCAACCAGGGCAGCACCAACCGGATTGACCTGGCCGCCGCTGTCCTGAACCTGCAGCGCAACGCCCGGTTCTGGGGAATGAACAACGCCGGGCCCATCCGCCCGAGCGGCGCCTTGACGCTGAACTTCACCGGGGCCGGCAAGACGATGGCGCTGGAGACCAATAGTGTGTTGAGTCTCTGGAACTCCAACACGGTGCTGAATGTCAGCGGGGGGGCAACCCTGGCCCTGTGCAACGGCACCCTGGAGGGCGGAAGCAAGAATGCGGCCGTGTGCACGAATCTGCTGTTGGGCGGAGCGGGGGCCGCCACGTTGACGCTCCGGCAGAACTCCACCAACCTTTTCCGGCGCGCCGCCGACAGCACCTATGCGTTGCGTGTGTGGTTGGGGCCCGCGGCGACGGTGAGCGCGCAGGCGGGATCGGTGCTCCAGCTGCGGGACTGTTATCTGGCCGTGGGCATCACCAACCCCGCCTCCTGGACCTGGGCAACGGACGGAACGATCGAGTGCCTGACCAACGCCACTGTCGAAGCCATGGCGACGGACCGGGGCACCAACGTCGTCTTCTCGGCCGAGCCCTTCGGCATCAAGCTGATGAGGTTCAGTGCCACGAACGCCATGACCCTCACGCTCTTCAACGGGGGCGCGGCGGATAACGATCTGGACACGTCCGCCGATGCGGCCCTCTATGTGGAGACCCTGGACCTTGCAGGAATGGCGGCCGGCACGACCCTGGGATTGGCCGGTTCGGGCATTGCCGCCCCGCGCCTCTACTATGTGACTCTCGTCAATCCCAACGGCGTCTCCCTCTCCAGTAGCATTTTGCCGCTCGGTCCCCAGAACGGCACGGTGGCGTGCACGATCACCAACAGTCCCGTTCCCGCCGGAGCCCAATGGCGGCTCACCAGCGGCCCGGATACGGCCTGGAAGAATACCGGGGCTGCGATCAACGTGGCGCCGGGCGCCTACACCCAGGCGTTCACGACCGTGCCCTACTACCTCACCCCGGCGGAACTTCCGGTCCTGGTGATCGGGGGACAACTGACGAACACGCAGGTGGGGTATGTGTCGAACCTGAACTGGGGCACCGTGCAGGTCATGATCCAGCCGCCCGGAGCGGTGGCGGCTGGCGCACAGTGGCGGCTGATGGCGGGGCCGCAGACGAACTGGCAGGCCAGCGGGGCGGCCGTGCCGGGACTGGAGGCCGGGCTGTTTACGGTGACGTACAAGCCGGGCATCCCCTTGTGGTTCGAGCCCGCCGATGACGCGGTCACGGTGGCCGGCGGCGCGACGACGAACCTGACGGCGACCTACGCCTCGGTTCCGGTCTACACGCTGACCCTTGAGTCGCCGTACGGACAGGTCGTCCCGCCGGCCGGCAGCACGAATTACGAACTGAACACCGTGGTGACGTGCCGGGTCGAGACGTCGCCGGTCACCTTCGGGGCGACGCAGTACGTGTGCCTGGGGTGGACCCGCACCGGCAGCAGCCCCGGCTCGGGGTCGGGCACGAACAGCAGCTTCACCATGACCGCCCACACGGTGCATACGTGGCTGTGGGAGACGAATTACCACCTGCAGACGCAGGCCGGGTTCGGCGGCGCCGCGGACCTGAACGGGACGTGGTGGCGTTCCAGCTCCAACGCGACCGTCACGGCGAATCCGACCGACGGCTACCGGCTGTCGGCGTGGGTCGGCGATGTTCCGTCCGGATCGGAGACGAACAATCCGCTGGTGCTGCCGATGGACCGGCCCCGGAGTGTCACGGCGACCTTCGTGCCCATACCCGGCCTCACCGCCATCTGGACCAACACGGCCGGCGGGCCCTGGTCCACCGTTGCGAACTGGCAGGGCACTCTGCCGCCGGGGTCGGGCACCAATGCCGATATCAACGCGAGCGGGACGTACACCTCCTCCGTGCAGGGGGCCGGCACGGCCGCGAACGTCGCCGTCGGCACACTGTCGGCCTCGGGCACGCAGACGCTCTCCATCGACGGGGCCATATCCTCGCCGTTGACCTTCTCGAACCTGACGATCGGGGCGCGCGGGGTGTTCTCCTACGAGAACAACTCCTTCATGTACGGCACCGGGCTTGTCACCGTGGCCGCCGGCGGCCAGCTGTACCGCCGCAGCGGCCTTTACCAGGGGAGTTTCTACGGGCATGATATCACCGTCCAGTCCGGGGGACGGTGGACCTTCGCGACTGGCGCGAAGTCCACGGTCGGCAGCGATGCCGGCCGCGATGTGACCTATACGATCGACGGGACGATCGATGGCGGCGGTACCCTCGAGCTGAACTCCCAGAACAACCGTAACCTCTTTACCGGAACAGGCCGTCTCGACGTCGCGCAGATCGCGCTCAACAACTTCAATGGAAACCTCTATCTGGGCGGCACCCTCACGGTGAACTCCGCGCTCATCCAGAGCAACGCCAACATCAGCGCCACGATTCTGGCTGACGGGGCCGACATCCTGCTGAACGGGCCTTACTTTGTTCAGGGCGCCGGGAGTGTCCTGCTGGTGATCTCGAACACCGACAGCGCGACCATCGGGGGGACCAATCTGATTTCCGTGTACCATGACAGCGGGGCCAATGCGACGCTCACCGGCGCCAAGGTCGGGCCGGCCGGAGGAACCCTGACCATCACCGGCACGGGACCGATGGAACTCGGCCAGGCCAGCGCGGCGGAGGTCCGCCTGGCCGGCGCGGTGCTCAACCTGCAGCGGAGCGCCCGGCTGTGGTCGCTGGACAGCGCGAATGCTCCGTTCAAGCCGACCGGCGCCTTTGCGCTGAACGTTTCCGGCAGCAACACCGTGCTGACGCTTGACACCAATTGTGTGCTCCGCTTCCATCGCGGCCCTGCGACCGCGATGACCGTGACGAACGGCGCCACGCTGGCGATGCGCCACAGCACGTTCGACGGCAACGGCAGCGGGGCGGGCTACAATCTGTCCGTCGGGACGGGTTCGGCGGGTACTCTGGCCTTGCGCGCCAACAGCACCAACCTGTTCGGCCACAGCCCCGACAACACGGTTACGAATTACGCGATGACCGTGCTGTTGGGCGTGAACGCGACGGTCAGCCCCGAGGCAGGGTCGCTCCTGCAACTCAGGGACTGCTCCCTTGCCGTGGGCCTGACCAATAGCAGCGCGTGGGGCTGGCGGAGCAATGGAACGTTGGAGGTGGTCTCCAATGCGGTTCTGGAGGCTCTGAGCACGGATCGGTCGGCCCGCACCATCTTCGCGGCCATCGGTTTCGGCATTAACGAACTGCGTCTGAGCACGGCCGCCGCCAGTGCGACCGTGACGGTCTGGAATGCCGGCGCCCTCGACAACGACTTGGACGGAACCAACGACACCGCCCTCTACGTCAACAAACTGAACGTGTCAGGGTTGGGCGGGGCTGGCGTCGTTCTTGCAAATTCCGGGGTTCCGAACGTGCGGCTCTATTATCAGACGCTGGTGGGTGGGACGGTAAACCAGTTGGGAGCCGGCTTTGTGCCACTCCTGCCCGGCGGCGTGGTGTTTACGCTGCGGTGAACCCTGTACGTGAAAAGGCGAGTTCGATGAGCATGATGGGCCCTCGTGGAAGCCGCCTTTGGGTGGTCGTTGTCCTGGCCATGGTTGTGGCCGTTCCTCTCATTTACACGTTCTTCCCCCATTCTGTGGCCCCTCAGCCCCCCTGGAGCCGGACCGAGTGGAACGGGGAGCGGGCCTGGGAGGCAACCTGCGAAGGCTGGACAGCGGTGGTGTCGGAGGAGCGCGCCCGCCTGATATTCCTGGGAAAGAAGGGGGGGGAGAACCTTCTTTACGCGCCGCGGGAGCGGCAGGGCTGGTGGTGGGGTGGACATCTTTGCTGGTTGGGGCCCCAGTCACTGTGGAAGTGGCCGCCGCCGCCGGATTGGGACAACAGCGCCGCCGCCCGGGTTGAGGTGCACAACGGGGTCCTGCGGGTGACCCATCCCCATGCCGACGGACGGTTCCCTGCCATGGAGCGCGGCTACAGTTGGGAGGGTGCCAGGCTGAAATGCGGGCAGTTCTGGCGCAGCGCCACCCAGGAGGGGTTCGCCATGCAGATTGTCGAAGTGCCGGAAGAGGCGGTGGTCGAAATTCCGCTTCAGCCGTCCGCCGCCCTGCCGCACGGGTTTGCGATTGTGACGAACGGCCACCAGACCGAATTTGCGCTTCCGTTCCTGGGGCTGAAGGAGGGGACCCGGGTGTTCGAGGTGGGCCATCAGGAAGAAGCCGTCAAACTCGCTTTCCCGCCCGGCCCGATCGTTGCCAGAAGAAAAGGACTTCGCCTGACCATGACCGCCGGCAGCCACTCCGGTCACGTGGTTGGCCAGCCTGAAGCCGGGCTCACGACGTTGCTATGGCCAGGCAACCAGGAGAACCGTTTTCTGGAACTGGAACAGTTCTCGCCGGTGGTCAGGCCGATTGACGGCGTCGCGTCTTTTACGGTCTATCTGGAGCCCGGGGAGGATGATGGGCGTCCCTGTCTCCAGCGGCCTGAAGGCCCGTGACGGGGCTGAAGCGCTGTTCCGTCTCAATCGTGAGACACAAGTTACAGATAGTAAGAATAGGCGACAGATGTTTTGACGACCCGCT
>CAYOIT010000251.1:0-5647 GCA_964404035.1 uncultured Verrucomicrobiota bacterium
TGGGACAACGGGGTCCCGGCGGGCGGCGATTTCGCCGTCATCGGCGGCGGCACGGCGCTGCTCTCCTCCTTCAGCGCGGCGCTGGGCGGCCTGACCCTGTCCGGTGGCTTCCTGGTCTTCACCAACTGGAACACGTGCCTGACGGCGGCCGAGGTGACCATTGGAAACGGGGCCACGGTTACCCTGCCGCCGGCCTTCAAGAACACGGACATGTCGAACAACGTCTATTTCGCCTGCTCGAACCTGACGATCGCCGCGACCGGAAAGATTGACGCGGACTACAAGGGTTATCTCAAGGGACTGGCGGCGGTTTCCCCCTATACCGGGCACGGGCCGGGCGCGGGCGAGATCGTGTGTGGCGGCAGCTACGGCGGCCGCGGCGGGGAATATGACACGATGATCAAGCGGGCCGGTCCCGTCTATGGGTCGCTGACGGCGCCGATTCATCCCGGCAGCGGCGGCAGCGGCGACAGTTCGGGCGACGGCGGCAACGGCGGGGGCGCGGTGCGCATCGAGGCGACGGGCAAGGTGACGGTAAACGGGTCGATTCTGGCACGCGGCGAAGCGTCCGCACCGAGCTTCGGATCGGGTTCGGGCGGCGCCATCTATATCGTCTGCCGGACGTTCGGCGGCAGCGGAGGCGTCATCACGGCCGCCGGTGGCGCGGCCCACTACTCCCCCGGCGGCGGCGGACGCATTTCCATCGTTTACAACACCACCGCCCAGCAGGGGGAGCCGATGCCGGTGGTGTCCATCTCCGCGGCCCGCGGAACCGGCGGCACCTTCAATGCCGCCTTTGCCTGGAACATGGGGACCGTCTATTTTCCTTACCGGACCCTGTTTAACCCGGACCTGTTCCTGTTTTCAGGTCAGATGCTGGCGCCCGGGCCGGCGTCCTGGTCGGTCGATCACCTGACGGTCAGCAACGCCACGCCGCGCTTCATGGACCCGGGGTTCACGCTTACGGTCACGAACGACCTGGTGATCCGGGACGGCGGCCTCCTGGAACTCGGTGGCGACCAGATCATGACCAACCAGCACGCGGGCTCGGGGGCTTTCATTTATTCCGGCAGCACGGGGCCGGTGATCCAGGTCGGCGGAAAGCTGGTCCTGACGAACAGCAGCAGCCTGGTGGTGTATGCGGGCGTCACCAACGGCGTGGCGCCGGCCTATGGCGGGCGGGTGGCCGTGACGGGCGAGGTTTACGTGGGCAATACCTGCTGGATTTATCCGCACAGCCATCCCACGAACGGCGGGTCGGTCCGCTTTGAAATGGGCTCCCTGTCGGTTCCCTACACGAATGCCGGTTTCAACGCGGACAACCGCGGCTTCCTGAAGGGGTTTGCCACGGGACGGATCAAGGGGTGGGGCCCGGGCGGCGGCGAGCAGGATTGCGGGGGAAGCTACGGCGGCAAGGGCGGCAGTTACCGGCCGAAATTTACGGCCGCCCCGGTTTACGGGTCGATGTCCGTTCCCACCCAGCCCGGGAGCGGCGGCGGCTCGGAAACGAACAAGCCGTCGAGCGACGGCGGCGGGCTGATCTGGATCGAGACGCCGGGCCCCGTGCTGCTGAACGGTATCCTGAGCGCGGAGGCGTATCCGGGCAATTATTCAGGCGGCTCCGGAGGCGGCATCTACCTCACCTGCCAGAGCCTGGCCGGGACCGGCGGTGTGATTCGCGCGGCCGGCGGCCGGTCTCCGAATCCTCTCTGCCCGGGCGGCGGGGGGCGGATTGCCGTCCAGTACAACCTGGCGGCCCAGCAGGCGCTGCCCAAGCCGCGGATCCTGTTCTCGGCGGCCAAGGGGTTGAACGGGGATATCAAGTACCCGAACGACCACGGAACGGTTTACCTGCCGGATACCACGATCCTTGACGAAACCTGGTTGCCCCATTCCGGCCAGTTCTGGCCCATGACGAATTGGACCGTCTCCTCCATGACCGTCAGCAACGGACTGCTTCGCTTCGCCGCCCCGGGGTTCGCGCTCAAGGTCAACGGGGACATTGTGGTGAAAGGCGCGACCAACACCCTGTTCGCCCTGGGCGGCAACGCGGTTACGGAAAGCAAGCATTCGGGAGCGGAAGAGTTTGTGGTGACGCTGGGGCGGGGCCCCCGGCTGGAGGTTTCCGGGAACCTGATCCTGACCAACGGGGCCCGTTTTGCGGTGTATGCCGGCGAAACGAATTCCCCGGGCAGCAATGGCGCGCTCGTGGCGGTCAACGGCGATATCCGAATCAACCCTCTCAGCTGGATTCATCCCCATTCCCAGCCGACCAACGGCGGCTCCGTCTGGTTCGAGGCGGCCAATGTGCTGGTTGCCACCAACGCCGGATTCGATGCCGATTTCCGGGGGTACCGGAAGGGCCTGGACAACGAAAACTTCGGGTTCGGTCCGGGCGGCGCGCGAGGCAACGATTCCGGAGGCGGTTACGGGGGCACAGGCGGCTGGTTCAGCGCATCCTCCCGGGCCGGGTTGACGTACGGGGACTCCAATGCTCCCGCGTATCCTGGCAGTGCGGGTCGGGGCGAGCCGGACCCGAACTACACCGGCGGCAACGGCGGGGGCCTGATCCGCATCAAGGCTTCGGGCACCGTTTCGGTGAAGGGGAAACTGACGGCCCGGGGTGCGGTGCCCCAGTCGAGCACCTATGGTGGCGGGGCGGGCGGCGGCATCTATGTCGTCTGCAAAACGTTCACGGGCGACGCCAACGGCTCGCTGGTCGCCAGCGGCGGCAACGGCGCCGGGTCCGCGGGCGGCGGCGGGCGTATTGCCGTTTTCCGGCTCCGCGACACCGCCGGCGGCGCGGTCACGGCCACGGCCGCGGCCGGAACGGGATCGGGGACCGGGGTCGCCTATCCCGGGACGGTGGTCTGGGGCCAGTTGAAGGGCGCCGGCACGGTGCTGGCTGTTTACTGAACGACGGAACGGGAGGGGTTGCCATGAAACGGACCTGCTGTTTATTGTTGTTTTCCGCTTGTACCTCTTTTGGAATCACCAGCACCTGGAACAACAGCACGGGCAACTGGTCCGATGGGACGAAATGGGACAACGGGGTCCCGGCGGGCGGCGATTTCGCCGTCATCGGCGGCGGCACGGCGCTGCTCTCCTCCTTCAGCGCGGCGCTGGGCGGCCTGACCCTGTCCGGTGGCTTCCTGGTCTTCACCAACTGGAACACGTGCCTGACGGCGGCCGAGGTGACCATTGGAAACGGGGCCACGGTTACCCTGCCGCCGGCCTTCAAGAACACGGACATGTCGAACAACGTCTATTTCGCCTGCTCGAACCTGACGGTCCTGGGCGGGGGGAAAATCGACGTGACTAGCAGAGGCTATTTCAAGGGATTGAAGGCGACTACCTACATTGGCCATGGTCCGGGCTGGGGCGACCAGGTTTGCGGCGGCAGTTACGGAGGACGGGGCGCCGAATATGATTTGCAGAACAGGCGGGCCGGGAGAATTTACGGGTCGGAGGCGGCGCCGACGGATCCCGGCAGCGGCGGCAGCGGCGATAGTTCGGGCGATGGCGGCAATGGCGGCGGGGCGGTGCGCATCGAGGCGTCGGGACAGGTGACCATCGGCGGGACCATCACGGCCAACGGCGAATCGGTTGTGCTGGGGGGCGGGTCCGGCGGAGCGGTTTACATCGCGTGCCGCACGTTTGCGGGGAGCGGCGGTCTTATTTCCGCGGCCGGAGGCAATTCCCCGCATTGCCCCGGTGGCGGAGGGCGCGTGGCGCTGGTTTACGACACAGCCGCCCAGCAGTTGGCGCCCCTGCCCTCGGTTGTCTTGACCGCGGCGGGAGGAACAGGGGGGACTGTTTTCTCCACGGCGGCCTGGAACATGGGGACGGTTTATTTTCCGGACAGATCCGGGTGCCGGGGTTGACCGGTTGGGCGGTCGATCGGCTGGTGGTCAGCAACGCCACGACCCGTTTTCCCGATCCCGGGTTTGTGCTGACGGTGACGAACGATCTTCTGATCACCGGAAGCGGAAAACTGGAGCTGGGAGGCGATCAGACCCTGACCAACCAGTTTGCGGGTCCGGGCGCGTTCGTCTATTCCGGCAGCACGGGGCCGGTGATCCAGGTCGGCGGCCGGCTGATCCTGACCAATGGCGGAAGCCTGGTGGTGTATGCGGGCGTGACGAACGGCACAACGGACGTCTACGGCGCCCGGGTCAGCGTGACAGGCCAGGTGTATATCGGGACCAACTGCTGGATCTATCCGCATAGCCATCCGACGAATGGCGGGTCGGTCTGTTTCCGGATGGACACGCTGACGATGCCCTTCACCAATGCCGGATTCAATGCCGACAGCCGCGGCTATGTGAAAGGATTCAAGACGGGACGCATCACCGGGTCGGGGCCCGGCGGCGGCGAGCAGGATTCGGGCGGAAGCTACGGAGGCAGGGGGGCCAGTTATTTAACGTCGAATTATCGAACCGGGACGACCTATGGGTCGCCATCCAATACCGCCATGCCCGGCAGTGGCGGGGGCGGGGAAAACTCGGCGGCCGTTGGAACCGACGGGGGGGGCGCGATCTGGATTGAGGCGGCAAGCCATGTCCTGGCGAACGGCATTCTGAGCGCGAATGCTTTAGAAGCATCGATTAGCAGCGGTTCCGGGGGTGGCATATATATCGCGTGCCGGACGATCAGCGGCACCAGCGGCGTGATGCGGGCCAATGGGGGAAGGACTATCAGTCTCCTCTGTCCGGGCGGCGGCGGTCGGATTGCCGTTCACTATGACGCCGCGCTCCAGCAGGCGCTGCCCAAGCCGCGGATCCTGTTCTCCGCCGCCAGGGGCACGCACGGCGATCCGAAGTTTCCGAATGACGATGGAACGGTGTATGTCACGGATGCCACGCTCCTCGATGAGGAGTGGATGCCGCACACGGGGCAGTTCTACCCCATGACGAACTGGGCGGTAGCGAATCTGACCGTCAGCAATACGGCGATCCGTTTTGCCGCCAATGGCTTTGTGATGAGCGTGTCCGGCAAACTGCTGGTGACGGGGCCCACCGGATCGTTCGGCGTGGGCGGCGACGCCTACACCACCAATAAGCATGCGGGGGCCGAAGAGTTCGTCCTGTCGGCCGGGGCGGGGCCCACGCTGAAGGTTGACGGCAGCGTGGTGTTGACGAATGGCGGGCGGTTGGTCGTCTATGCCGGCCTGACGAATGCGCCGGAAACCGCCGGGGCCAGGGTGACCGTCAAAGGCGATGTCTGGGTTCACTCCTCGAGTTGGATCCATCCTCATTCGAATCCGACCAACGGCGGGTCGGTCTGGTTCGATCTGGCGAATTTGTATTGCATGACGAATGCCGGCATCGATGCGGATTATCGGGGCTACCGCAGGGGGCTGGATAAGGAGTCGAAGGGCTTTGGTCCCGGCGGAGCCCGTGGAAACGATTCCGGCGGCGGCTATGGAGGCACGGGGGGATGGTACAGCGTGTCGTCCCGGGCCGGCCTGACATATGGCGATTCCAACGCCCCGGCTTATCCAGGCAGCGGGGGGCGAGGAGAAGAGACCGGCATCATCGGCGGTAACGGGGGCGGCTTGATCCGGATTAAAGCGTCCGGAACCGTTCTGGTGAAAGGCAAATTGACGGCCAGGGGAGCGAATCCGCTAGTCAGCACGTATGGAGGC
>CAYOIT010000252.1:0-5613 GCA_964404035.1 uncultured Verrucomicrobiota bacterium
CGCCCCGCCCGTGGTTGCGAAAAACGGTAGCCGATTGGCCAGTAAATGCTCCAAACCACAGGCGGGGCAAGCCATCGAGCGTCTCCGACATCACCTCGGTCTATGTGCGGGTGCTTCCGACAGAGTCCTCCCGGCACCTACTGAGTGTATCCTCGATCCCTGGCTGGATGACCCGACCATTGCGCCGAGCCCGTGATGATGTACGCGAACGGTTGAGCGATCGTGGCGGGACGGGTCTGTCTCCGTTTGGTGCCGATAACAGCCAAACAGGCCAGTTTTGGTGATCAGCCCAGCCTCGGCGCTCCGATAAGCGCGTTTTCGATCATCTTGACCTTCCAGCCCAATTCCGACACACTTTCCCCTATGAATTTGCTCCTTCAGGTCGGTTCCAAAGGGCGAGTGCCCCTGCCGCACGGAAAACGATTTCTTATCAGTAACAGACTCTCGCGACCCGCCGTACTTTTCGACCGCCGTTTACGCTTCAACTCCAGCCCATCTTTCACCAGCGTCTCTCCATGAGTGTTCACCGCCATGGCCCGCTTTCCGGGGGCGCCCTTCCATTCCTCCATGCTAAACGTTGGCTATGGGTTGCAGGATTTCTGTGGATCCGGTTGGTTGACACCGGCAGCGCCGTGGTTTGCACGACTCAGTACGAGAGCGTAACGTTCTCCATCGATAAGATCGCTGACGCCAATATCGTGTTCGTCAGTCACGAGTTGAACCACTATACCTACCGCGCCGATCTGTGGCCGACCGTGAAGTACAAGTTCTCGGTCAGCGCCACGACGAATTCCCAGCCGGGGAACGACTGTTGGTGGTACCAACGATCGCTGCTGGCTTACATCCCCGTTGGCAGCGAGGACTCCGTGGCATCCGTGATCGACGGAGCGAACTCGCTTCCGATCTCCTTCAGCCATTCCGACGTGTACTGGCCGGAACCCGACCATGACAAGGTCTCAATCCACTACGATTTCGAAGCTTGGTGGTGCGGAACCAATCACACCCTGAGCGGGCATCCTTCCCATGCGTGGATTACCATCGAGCCTCTTCGGAAGGACGAAATCAGTTTCTATCCACCACTCCGCGGCGATCCCGATCCGCGCCGGACCGACGAGACTCCTCCAAAGCGAAGAGACCGGAGAGATCGCTACAAGCCGCCGGAGGGCTGCAACCGGTGTTCCGCCATGGGGCTTCCCGGCTTCCGCGTGAATATGGCCACGCTGAACCTGCTGGTTCAGGATACGGACTTCGCCTATTCGGGCGTGGGGCCGTCGGTGGCGATGACGCGCACCTACAACGCGGACCCCACGCTGACGGGCATGTTCGGTCCAGGCTGGTCGTACTCTTACGGCTGGTTTGCCATAGCCTACCAGGAAGGCATCTACGTGCAGGCCGGCGACGGATCGGGCTGGAACTACCGCGTGCCGACCAACGCCATCCTGGCCAATGGCAGTTATGCGCCGTCGTGGGATGGAAATTACATTACTCCATCGGGTCACTTTGACCGGGTGCAGCTGACGACCGTCGGCGGCAAGGCGCTTTTCACGCTGTGGAACAAGGAGACGCGGCAGTCGTATGGCTTTCAAAGCACCGTCGTCCCCACAGCGTTCACCGACGAGACCTTCAGCGTTCAAGTCCCTCTGGATTGCATCACGGACGAGAACGGGAACGCAGTCACGGTCACTCACAACAACACGAATGGATATGTGACCGCCGTATCCGACGCGGCCGGCCGGACAACGACCTTCGAATACGGCGCCAACACCCTTTGCTCCAAGATGAATGCGCCGGACGGACGTTCCGCAACGTACACATATACCGGCAATCTCCTGACGCAGACCATGGACCTGGCCGGCAAGCTCACCACATTCGCCTATACCGCCGATACCAACCGATTTCTGACCACGCAGAACACCGAGGGCAAGACATGGCGCGTCACGTATGCCGGGCCGCCTTGGCATGTCGCATCCACAGTGGACGCGAGCGGGTATTCGAACTACTACGACTTGATCGTGCCGGCGATGTCCAACCGCACGGTGCAGAAGCTGGATTCGCGCGGCGGCTACACGATCTACACCAGCCAGAATGGTCTGACCACCAGTTCCAGCGGCCCGGGAGCCAATTCGGAATCCACCGTTTTCGTCAACGGATTGCCCTCCCAGGTTACCGATTCCTCCGGGAACACGCGCACGACGGAATACGACGCCCGCGGCAACCTCCTGCGCGAGACCCGTGAGGACGGAAGCATCGAGACGTCCGCCTATGACTCGCGGGATCGCCTGATCTTCATGACCAACTCAATCGGATATGGCAGTGCCTTCGAATATGACGGACATGGAAACCTCACGCGCTACACGCGGCCCGGCGGCCAATCGGCGGTGTGGACGCACGACGGCCGCGGGTTGGCAACCTCCATGACCGTCCCCGGCCGCGGCACATGGACCTACGGCCACGATTCCTTCGGAAACATCACCTCGGTTGCCGATCCTGAAGGCCACACGAATTCCTTCACCTACAGCCCCTCCGGCCTCAAGCTGCTGTCGGTCACCGACGCCCGCGGTAACACCTCCCTGCTGACCTACGACGACAACCAGCGCCTGACGCGTGTGACGCATCCGGATGGGACGTACCTCGAATACACCTACGATTGCTGCGCCCAAACGGCGGTTCGCAACGAACGCGGAGTAACCAATCGGGTCGTGCGCGATGCATTCCTGAATGTCACCCAGTCCACCGATGCCCTGGGTTATACGACGTACTACACGTATGACGCCGCGCGAAATCTGGTGCGCGTGCAGTATCCGGATGCGACGGCGATAACGCTGACCTACGATGCCATGGACCGGCCCGTCGTCATAACGAACGCCGCAGGCGGCGTCATTCGGGCTGCGTACCATTTCCTCGACGGCGGCGACATGACCGATCTTTGGACCGCCCGGGGCGGCCACTATATCTTTGGCCATGACAACCTGGGACGGCTCGCCAGCATCGAGTACCCCAACAACTCCTGGGCTCCCGGTTCGCCCCGCGTCAGCGCCACCAGCTTCGGCAGGAACCAGGAAGGGCTGATCACGAACATCGTCTCATGGCTCCCCTCGTCTGCCAGCCTCAAGGTCCAGGGCGTTCGCGACCCCAACGGAAGACTGGTCGAAAAGAAGTACGACGGTGTGACCTCCGCCACCTACACCTATGACGATGGCAGCCTCCTGGCTTCATTCCAGGACAACGGCGGTATCACGCGGTATTGCCGCGACTCGCGCGGACTGGTGACCAATATTGTCTATCCGGATGGTTTGTCCGCCCGGTTTACCTATGATCCCAACGGACTGCCGGCGACGGTCGCCTATCCCGGCGGTTCGGTGGTCAGCTATGTCCACGATAGCCGCAACAGGAACACAAGCATGGGGTGGGACTCGTATTCCGTCGCGTTCCAGTTGGACGCGGTCGGCCACATCACGAACGAAACGCGATCCAACGGCACGAGGAGCCAATACCAGTACGATGCGGCGGACCGGTTGACAGGCCTGCTTCACAAGTCCGGCACGAACGTTCTGGTTCAATTGCGTTACGACCGGAACTCCATGGGCCGCACAACCAACACCGTCAAACTCGCCGGGTTTCTGCCGTTCACGCCGGTGTTCAGTCCATCAACGAACAGGGCCGCGTACGATCGATCGGATGAACTCACCAACCGGAATGGAAACGCCTCCCAGGCCGACGCTCGCGGCAATCTGACCAACTTGTCCGGGGCAGCCTCGTTCAGCGCGTCCTACGATGCCGAGAGTCGGCTGACCTCGGTCACGCGCAACGGCACCAACAGCCAGTACACTTGGAATGGACTCGGCCGGCGGACGCGAAGCGTCGTCGCCGGGACCACGCACAATTACCATTACGATCACGTGGGACGACTGCTTTTCGAAACCGACTCCACGGGGGCGCTCACCGCCCGGTACTACTACCGCGACAGGGCCTTGGTCGCCTTGTGGGTGGCGGGGCAAGGGGTTCACTTCTATCACTTCGATAAGCTCGGCAGCGCACTGGCCCTCACCGATGAACAGGGGAATCTGTCGGCCATTTATCGCTACACGCCTTACAGGGCTGTCGCCAGCGCTTTCGCACGGGTCCCAAATCCTTTCACCTTCGTTGGACGCTACGGCGTCATGGACGACGGTGCCGGGCTGTTTCTCATGCAACACCGCCACTACGACGCCATGACTGGCCGCTTCCTGCAACGCGATCCCATCAGCCTGGCCGGCGGCATCAATCTGTTTGCTTACGCCTCGGGCAACCCGATCGACCGGATTGACCCCACCGGCACCAGTGACAGCGGATTGTTCCAGAGCCTGTTGAAGTACGCGGCCGGCAAATCCGATTCCGCTGCCTGTGTGATCAAGAGCACCCATGATGCCGTTGGCGACGCACAGGCGACAATCGAGCTTCTGCTGGGCCGGTATGACAACACGGACTACAATTCGCTGACTTCACAGAAGAAGCTGGAGATCAATCTGCTTGCCGATGCCGAGTCGTTGTTGTGGACGGCGGGCAATGCGCTCCAGGGTGCCTCTTCGTCAGCCCTGATGGATGGACCAACGGAGGCGGAGACCGCAGGAGGCGCGATGATAACGAGCCGTGCGCACGGATCCTATGACCCAGATGCGGACTGAATCGAGTGGTATGAGACTTCATCGATACATTTTGTTGAGCACGATCTGGGCCTTGCTCGGGCCAGTCGGCCCGGCCCGGGCCCAGACCTGCACCTTCGACGCCCAAGGTCGATTGACATTGGTTCGGTACACCTCCACCCAGACTGTCACATACGCCTACGACGCCGCTGGAAATATCACGAACAGCATTCAGACGGGAACCATGACGGAACCCGACAGCGAAACCGACGGACTCCCAGACGCCTGGGAACTGGTTCACTTCACCAGCTTGACCAACACGGCCGCCGGCGACTTCAACCAGGACACCATCAGCAACCTGAAACACTACCAGGACGGAACCGACCCCACCGACCCCGACACCGATCACGATGGTATGCCGAACTGGGCGGAGAACCTGGCGGGCACCAGCCCGACGAATCCGTCGTCCTGCCTAAGACTGGTGTCCGGCCCAGTAACGAACAGTCAGGGGCTTCTGGTGTGCTGGCAGAGCGTGAGTGGCAAACACTACGCGGTCGAACGTTCCACGAATCTCGTGCTGGGGTTCCTCGATGTGGTTCGCAGTAACATCCTGGCCACGATTCCGACCAACAGTCTCTGCGATACGAATGCCATTCGCCAAGCACCATACTTTTACAGAATACGCTTGGAGTAACTGTTGCCGATCGACACCGGCACATGCATTGAAGCCGCCATGTAATTGTGCTTCACCAAGTTTGAGAAGCAGATTCGATTGTGACGGCCAAGGTCGCACGCAGCCAACTGAACTTCTCTTTCATGAAATCGAAATCAGGGCCGGACGTCACGAACCGCCCCTTTCCCTTGATCAAGAAACCGGCGCCCACTCCATGCAGGCCCTCCACCTTGCTGCTCCCCAATGTAATCAAAACATCCGGATTGTGGGCAATGTTGGCCTCCGTCTTGTGCATGTAACCTGCGGGGATGAACAGCC
>CAYOIT010000253.1:0-2233 GCA_964404035.1 uncultured Verrucomicrobiota bacterium
TCTGCCGGTTACAAAACAGCCCATCAACAGGTATTTCACGTATTTGGAATGGGTTGCGATGTTTCTTCATATTATTGCTGCACAATAGCATCTACACGACAGCAAGATCAAGTCATCTTCCCTTCGTGTTCTTCGTGACCTTCTGTTCAATATTCTTCTCTTCTCCTACATTGTCTGGTGATGAACAGGATCGTATTTGAACAGAAGCTCACGAAGACCACGAAGGGATATGGGTTTCGCTTCGCGGAATTCGTGCTAAATTAATATATATTAGTTGACTATATAACATTAAACCGTATTAATCAGTCGAATGCACAAGAATTATGCGAGAACAGACAAATGGAGCGAGCAGATCGATCGGCGTGTACGGCGAGCTTTAGCGAGTACGGACGACGACATGGTTCGGATCTTAATAATATTGTCTCGTTCATCGCGGTCAAGATTACCTCACGCGAAGACGCGAAGGCCGCGAAAAGAGGGTTTTGGAATTCAATTCCCCTTCGTGTCTTCGCGTCTTCGCGTGAACCAATCTTCTCACGTATGATTCATCACTCATTAATTTCCATGCAAACTATCTCAACAGAGGGGTGTCGAGAATGGTTTTGCGAAGGGCCAACCTTGACGATGTCGATTTTCCTGCCTAAACTCGCCACAGGCGGCGTACTCGCCGCGTGTGGCCTTTGTGATCTTCGTGACCTTCTGTTCATAATTCTTCTCCTATCCTACAATGTCTGGTGATAGACGGGATCATATTTGAACAGAAGCTCGCGAAGACCACAAAGGAGCAAGGGATCCGCTTCGCGGAATTCGTGACTCAAATTATCGTTCCCCTGCTCCAGCTGTTACTTGCTGCCTTCCATCCAATCCACGACCACCGGTTTGTTGACGGCTTCGTCCATGAGCTGGCGCGTCGCCTCCATCATGGCCTTGGTTTCAGACAGGCGGTTCAACAGATCTCCCACGGTCTTGGGATCCCACCCGCCCGTCTCAGGCACCTTGCCCGGCGCCTCGCCTGGCTGGAGAGTGACCCCTTTGCCCGCTGCGATTTTCCGGATCGAATCCGCCGCCTCATTAAGCATCTTCCTCAGTTCTCCTGAAGGCATGTTGTCCGGCACCTCCTGGATCGACTTGAGTGCCGCCTCCAGAGATCTCCGGACATCATTCAAGTCTGACACGATCTTGGTCACCTGACCCGAACCGATCTCCGCCTTGATCTTCGTCAACCCCGCCGCGGCACTGCTCGCCTGCGACCGCGCCCCGCTGGCCTTGGACGCTGCTGAGGCCGCAGAACTGCCCACGGAATTCATGTACTGCTCGATCGTCGCCAACTGCCCAAATACCGTTTCCGTTCCGGCCGGATCGGTCTCGTTCCCCAACTTGCTTTCAAGGGACGAGAACGTATTGGAGCCCACTGCCGCAGCCACCATGTCCATCTGGCTGGCCAGGTTCGTCAGTGCCACCACCCGTTCAATGGCAAGGGACAACTGGTTCA
Organism: uncultured Verrucomicrobiota bacterium; assembly: GCA_964404035.1. Classification (GTDB taxonomy): domain Bacteria; phylum Verrucomicrobiota; class Kiritimatiellia; order CAIKKV01; family CAITUY01; genus CAMBRF01. The sequence continues at coordinate 1,493 of CAYOIT010000253.1, forward strand.
CCGCAGGACCCAGGTTGGTCACGCTCCCCAGCTGCCCCACCGCCGCAGCCACCATGTCCATCTGGCTCGCCATATTCGTCAGCGCCGCCACCCGATCAATGGCGGTGGACAACTGGTTTACCGCGGGACCAAGGTTGGTCACACTTCCCAACTGGCCCACAGCCGCCGCCACCGCGTCCATCTGGCTCGCCATATTCGTCAGTGCCACCACCCGTTCAATGGCAAGGGACAACTGGTTGACCGCGGGACCGAGGTTGGTCACACTCCCCAACTGGCCCACCGCCGCAGCCACCGCGTCCATCTGGCTGGCCATGTTCGTCAGCGCCGACACCCGGTCAACTGCGGCGGATAACTGGTCCACAGCGGGACCCAGGTTGGTCACGCTTCCCAACTGGCCCACCGCCGCCAGCACCGTGTCCATCTGGCTGGCCATGTTTGTCAGCGCTGTCACCCGGTCAATAACCAGCGACAACTCCTGCACCTGCGGGACAAGGTTGGTAATGGCCCCCAGTTGGGCGATCGCCACCGTCAACGTGTCGATCTGGGGCGCGAGATTGGTCACGCTGCTCAGGCGTGTTACCACGTCCGCCAATTGATCCATCCGGGGCGCCAGATTCGTCAGAGCCGCCACACCGTCGACGACCCCCGTCAGCCGGTCCACCGTTGGGCCAAGATTGGTCACACTGGCGAGCGATTGTATCTCAGCCACCACCATATCCATCTGGCTGGCCATATTCGTCA
>CAYOIT010000253.1:2333-4948 GCA_964404035.1 uncultured Verrucomicrobiota bacterium
GCGAGCGATTGTATCTCAGCCACCACCATATCCATCTGGCTGGCCATATTCGTCAACGCCGTAACCCGGTCAATAACCAGCGCCAGACCATCAACCTTATCCGACAAGTTGGTCATCGACGTCAACCGTCCGACGATATTGGTCATGTAGTTAACCTGAGCGGTGAAATTGGTCATGGGCCCAAGGCTGGCCAGCATGTTGGTCATCAGATTCAACTGCGGAGCCAGGTTCGTCACCATCGTAACCCTGTCAATCACGTTGGTCACATAATTGAGCTGTGCCACCATGTTGGTCAACGGCACGATCCGGGCAATGGCATTGGTCATGGCATCCACCTGGGTCACCATGTTCGTCAGTTCACCCAGCGTGCTCACCACCTGATTGACATTTGAAACCATGCCCATCATGTTGGTCAACGACCCTTCGACGCGACTAAGCCTACCGCTCACTGAACCCATCGTTATGAGCAAGTCGTCAATGTCGCCAGCGGTCACCTTGATGATCATCCGGTCGGAATTTCCGGCGTTGTCGGAGCACACAATTTGATAGTCCCCCAGCCCCCAGTTCGCGGCCAGCGCAGCCTCGTAGATTCCGCCCGCTCCGGTCATAGGGCCTGCATCCGTGGTGTTCAATACCTGGTAAGACGCGGCCAAGCCTTCTTTGGATCGATAGAGCACGTTCACGTTGCTCCCGAACTTGACGGTTGTCGGACGGGTCAGGATGCGCGCCTCGCGACTGATGCCTCCTGACTCCATGGCTCTCAACATGCCCACCACATTGGTGTCACCCGGACCGATGACCCCGACCGTATTCGTCAGGATATCCAGCCGTGAAATAACCTGTGTGCTCAGCGTATCGACCTTGACCTCCAGGTTGGTCAACCCGGCTTTGATGACCTGCGCCGAATTCGTGAGGGAATCCAACTTGGCCCCGGCGCTCTCCCGGAAGATCGCCTGCGCCGTGGACAGGTCAGTCAGGGCGTTCAGGATCTGCTGGGCTTGTTCCTCTTCCGAGGGAACACGCAGGTTAAATGTGAGACCTGAGGAATAGGTTACCCCCGACATCACAATTTCAACCTTCGCGTAATAAACGGTACCCTTGTTCAACGTCGACGGCAGGGACGTCCAGAAGATCCCGTTTGCATCGGGAGTTGCTACGCTGACCTGCGCAACTGCGGCGCCCGCGGAATCATAGACGCTCACCTTGCTGCCGCTGGCCGTCATCACCACTTTCCCCTGCCGTTCAAGCCACGACGTCACTCTGAACAGGCCATTTGTGGGATCGTAGACAAAGTTGGCCATCACAATATAGTTCGCCTCAACATCCGAACGCTTCATGGCAATGTCGATGGTGCGCGACGGTTCCGCACTCCACTTGAAGGTGACGTTGTTGAAGAAATATTCCCGTGCCCAAACGGTGTCATACAGCCCGTACGGATACCGGTGCGTTACTGGGGAAGCCAGGGACGACTCGGACCAGCCACTGCTGTCGCTCACGCTCAACTGGTCGAGATTATTGGAGGTCACGTTGTCAAAGACATGCCAGACGATTGAATAATACCGGATGGCGAAATCGTCATCAGAATCATCATAGGCTCCAGGCCGATCAGCCTGTTCCACCCGGATCCGCGCGGTACTGCTTTCCACATTAACCGCCGTCCAGTCGTAGGTGGTCAATTGATCCGACACCCCGCCGCCGTTGTTCAGCACCGGCGTGGAATTGATCTTGACCCACGATGACTCCTCATGCAGGGGCGCGGTGGAGTAGTAGAGATTAACCGCAGGCACCGAGCCGCGGGTAAACCAGCTCAGGGTCGTTGGCTTCAACGCATAGATATTGGTTTCGCCGCCATTGGGACTCAACACGGTAAACATGCCCACCACATAGAAAGGAAGGGAGGTATCCCTTACGGCCGGGCGAAGATTGTGCTGAACAATAATCACGGTACTCCCCAGCCGGTCGGGGACAGACCAGGGAATGCTGAACATGTTGTTGGTTTCATCAAAGTTGGCCACGCCTGCGAAAATATCGTTCGTCACCAGGAAGGGTTCCGTGGAATATTGCACGCGGAAATCATTCTCCATCTTTCCGCCCTTGCTCCATTCAATGTTATAAGTCTGGCTGACTTTCCAGAAGGCCCCGGGCGCGGGAGACACGAGCCCGACCGATGGTTCACCCACCACCCTGAAGGCATCCGATCGCCCGGTCAGACCGCCGCCTGATTCCTGAACCCGGATATAGACATTCGTGCTGACCGCTTCAGCGGGCACCACCCAGTCGTAATAGGAACCGGACCAGCCTGCCGCAATCGGCACAATCGTGTTGCCATCCTTGATGAGATCGACGTCCAATAAGGCTCCAGCCCCAACCGTCGCCCAACCGATCCGGTTGGTTTCATCCTTGGCCCAAACGTCCGAGGCCACAGGCGTCGTAACACGGATACCATTCATCAGGAAACGTTCCGATAGTGCCGAAGCGACGGAAGACACCACCTTCACGGCGGCGTTGGTGGATGGCAGGCGAGTAAAATCGATTGGCCAGGTCCACCGGTTGGTCCCCTCCCCCAAGGTCACGTTGACCGCCTCGTCGCGGTGCAACAGCTTGAGCGGGATCAG
>CAYOIT010000253.1:4958-5570 GCA_964404035.1 uncultured Verrucomicrobiota bacterium
TGGCCAGGTAAACCGGTTGGTTCCCTCCCCCAAGGTAAGGTTGACCGCAATCGGACGGGTCATGTCATAGGTTGAGCCGTTCGCCGCATAATAGAGACTGGCATAGGTCCCGCCTTGGGCCGACAACCACACAACCTGATTGGTCTGTCCGAGCGCCCAGACGGTAGCCGCATTCGGCGTCAGCACCTTGAAGCCGCGGATCGTGAAAGGCTGGGAAAGGGCTTCAAAGCCAATGTCTTCCGCCTTTGAGGAATTCGACACCACAAACTTCAGAACCGCATTGGTCGTCGGAGTCGTTCCCTGGCTGATGACCCAGGGATAGGCGCCTGCCTGGACCGACCAGTTGAGCGCGGCGTTGATGGGAGTCGGACTGAATGTTGACCCTCCATCTGAGGACAGATAGAAATACCCCACGGCGCTGGCGTCCAGTCCGGCATAGATCCAGGCCACAGGCGAATTGGCGCCGATATCAAACACCGTTCCCAGCGCTGGCGAGGTGAACTTGATTCCCCGCAGAACAAAGGGATCCGAGGTTCCGGTATAAATGCCCGACTTGACAACAATCCGTGCCGACGCCGAAGGCGTTACTCCGGGAAGAATATTCCACAGGAA
>CAYOIT010000254.1:0-5557 GCA_964404035.1 uncultured Verrucomicrobiota bacterium
GGGCGTGGGAAAAAGGGAGGCGAGGGCATTATGGAAGAACGAACGAAAACATTGATACACGGCTTGTCGGCGGCGGAGTTTGCGGCCGTCTTTGAGGGACTGGGCGAACGGGCCTTTCGGACCAAACAGGTCTGGAAGTGGTTATACGTCCAACGCGTTGCCGAGTGGGGGGCCATGAGCAATGTGCCTGCCGCCCTGCGGGAGACACTGGCCGTGACCTACAGCCTGGAACCGGTGCAGCATCTTGGGATGGACGGGGAGCCTTCGGGAACCCGGAAGATCCTGGTCGGGCTTCGGGACGGCCAATGCGTGGAGGAGGTTCTCATCCCCGCGCGGGACCGTCTCACGCTATGCGTGTCGAGCCAGGTGGGCTGTCGTTTCGGCTGCACGTTCTGCGCCAGCGGCCAGGGTGGGTTCGTTCGCAATCTGGAGGCCGGTGAAATGGTGGGCCAGGTATTGCTGGCGTGCCGCGAGCACGGGGACCGCCCCACGAACCTCGTGTTCATGGGAATGGGCGAGCCTTTCGACAATTACGAGCCGGTCTTGAAAGCGATCCGGATTCTGAACAACCCGGATGGAATGATGATCGGCGCGCGGCATATCACGATCAGCACCAGCGGCGTCATTCCGGGGATCGACCGGTTGGCGACCGAGGGGATCCAGGTGGAACTGTCCGTTTCGCTGCATGCTCCGGACAATGATCTGCGCGACCATCTCATGCCGGTCAACCGCCGGTATCCGCTGAAGGACCTGCTGGCCGCCTGCCAGAGATATGCCGACGGCACCCGGCGGCTGGTCACGTTCGAATACACGCTGATTGCCGGCGTGAATGATTCCCGCCGCCAGGCCGATATGCTGGTCAGGTTGCTCAAACCCCTGCCGGCGCGGGTCAATGTGATTCCGCTCAGTCCCGTGGAGGGGTTCCGCGGCGAGCCCCCCGCTCCCGAGGCGGTGGACCTGTTCATGAAAGTGCTGTCTCAGGCGGGGGTCAATGTGACCCTGCGGGCCTCAAAGGGTGGACGAATCGAGGCGGCCTGCGGCCAGTTGCGCCGGCGAAGTCCGAAGAGTGTCGGTGGATTGGGTCAGGAGTCACTGTGAAGAATACTGCGCCAAAAAATTCCCGTGTGGTGGCCGCTGAGATTCTCCAGCGCTGGATGGAAACCGGGGATTTTCCGGACCGGTTGATGGTCGGGGTCCAGGCGGACCGGGCCTTCGTGATGGAGTTGGTCTACGGCACGGTCAAATGGAAACGCCAACTGGAATGGGTGCTGGGGCTCTGCGCGAAGCGTCTGCCCGAGGTTCCGCTGCGTTCCCATGCGATGGTCGGGCTGCAGCAACTGCTTCACATGGATCAGGTTGAGGCTTACGCCGCCGTGAACGAGACGGTGGCAGGTGTCAAGGAGCGGTTCGGGCAATCGCAGGCGGACTTCGTCAACGCCGTGCTTCGGCGCGTCCTCAGGGAGAAGGCGGGGTTGCTGGACGAACTGGCCCGGCAGCCAATCGGCATACGCTCGTCCCATCCCGAGGACCTGATTATCCGCTGGACGGCGGCTTTTGGCCGGGACCGGACGGCCGCCCTGTGCGACTGGAACAATACGCCGGCGCCGGTGGTGTTGCGCGTGAACTCCGCCCGGGTTCCGATGGGCGATTTCCTCGACCGGCTGAACGCGATGGATATTCGGGCCGAGCCGCATCCCTTTGACCGGAGCCGGTTCTGCATTCTGCCCCGGGGTGTTTCGGTGGATCGCGTCCCGGGCTTCGACGACGGCTGGTTTGCCGTCCAGGATCCCTCCACGGCCGTCGCCGTGGAATTGCTGAATCCCCAGCCTCGGGAAAAGATCCTGGATGCCTGTGCCGCTCCCGGCGGAAAGACCATGGCCATCGCCGAGCGGATGGGGGGCGGCGATACCTTGACCGCGATGGACATCCATGAAGACCGGCTGATCACGCTCAGGGCGAACTTGGAGCGGATGAGCCTGACGGGGGTCCGGGTGCTTCAGGGCAATATGGCGGCCGCGGATTCCAAGGCGCCGGGTGGAGCGGTTTTGGAGGGTGAGGAGTTCGATGGCATTCTGCTCGATGTCCCCTGTATGAACACGGGTGTACTGCGGCGGCGTCCCGATGCCCGCTGGCGTTTCTCTCCGGACCGGATGAAGAGGGTGGTATCGCACCAGAGAGCCATTCTGAACGGGGCGGCAGACAAGGTCCGTGTCAGGGGCCGGCTGGTCTACAGCACCTGCAGTCTCGAACCGGAGGAAGATGAGTCCCTGGTGAGTGCCTGGTTAACGGATCACCCGGGATTCAAGCTGGTCCAACAGCGCAAGCTGTTCCCCCCTGAAGATGGCGTTGATGGCGCGTATGCAGCCTTGATCGTCTGCGAGCAGCGGAACACCTCGAAGAAACGCTAGAGTCCGTTCGGAGAAGCCTTCACGTTTTTGCGTGCCGCTTTCCGGACGTGGCACGGGTTTCCAACCCGTAGCCTCTTCTCTTCATTCGCTTGCCCGGTCACTTGGGCTACGGGTTGGAAACCCGTGCCACGCTGGGCTGCGACCTTAACCCTCTTCGGCCGTTGGCTGCCGACTCGTGTTGGTATTGCGCGGGCCGGTGTAGGTTTCACGGGTAGCCCAGTTCCCGAAGCCAAGAATGGCGACGCCCAGAAGTGCCACCGGAAAGGACACGTTAAACGTGGCCCGCGCGGCGCTCGCATCCATCGCCAGGGTCGCTACCGAGACGAGAATGCCGATGCCAAGTGTTCCTCCGCCGATCAATTGAGCCCAGGCACGATAGATAGAATGATTATGTCTTGTCACGAGTGGTTCCCCCTACCTCCTTGATTCAGGTCACAGAATACCACATCGGTACGTCGTGACGAACTGAAATCATTCTGTCTGCGGTGGAAAGATTGGGTGGGGGGCCTACAATGGGCGGGAGGAAAGGCGGCAGTCGGGAACTGCCGCACTTCCAAAGGTTGGCGCTGGGCGCCAACAAAACCGTTGGAACCGACTTCACTTCCCGGGCTTGATCAGCAGCGTGAGGATCCCGTGCCGGGGAACATGGGTTCGATAGCTCCGGCCTTTCCGGGAGGGCTCCTGCGCGCATTCCAGGACATTGGCCCTACTGACGCCGCAGAGTTTACCGAAGTCGATGTCCACGTCGGTACCCATGCCGCCCGCTTCGTGCAGGCGTAGGATCCAGCCTTTGCCGCTCTCGGCGGGTTTCCAGGCGGTGACCACAACGTCGCCGCTGATGCCGAACGGGAGGGCTGGCGTCGCGTGATTGTAGTCGTACCCGCGGCGGGTCAGTTCGCCCGTGCTCAGGCCGTTCGTGAAGGGTAACACGGCATATTCAAACGTATGGCTGCCGGTGTCACGCTGGCCGTCAATGTCCCAGAACTCATAGGCCTGGGGCTCCACGGCGCAGAAGGACCATTCAGGGGACCGCAGCAGGGATACGTCCCAGCGCCCGGGCAGCCAACGGTAACAGGGCAGCCCCTTATTCAGGACCGCGACGCCGGCTTTGGTGGTCAGCCGCTTCAGGCCCCAGTGCAGGGTGGGGAACTCCATACTGTTGGCCTTCCACTGGCTATAATCCAGTTTTCCGGCGTCATACTGACGGTCAAGGAAGCCGAAGGGGATCTCGTAAGTGGCCACCGGGTCATGGCTGGCCACAGGGAATACGGCGCGCAGACGGCGGCTACCGGTGTCCCAGTTCACACAGGTCCGGAAATCCAGACGTTGCCCGTCCCCGGACGGGCTCACCGTGACGGTCCATTCCAGTTTCTTGACCTTGGGATCCCCGCCTGTGTAGGACCCGTGCCAACGGATGGCCTCAGGCGAGGCTTCGCAGGCAACGTGATAATCCCCGAGCGCAATGCTGGCGCAATCGGATTCGGGTGAGGTGAACGATGCGATGCGCTGTCCCCAGGCATCGCCGAAGTCAGCGTCCAGAACCAGTTCGCCGATTCGCAGGGGACGCCTCGTTTTGTAGCACTGCGCTTTCTCGCCGAACAGGTCGACCTTGCCCTTCAGGATACGGATGATGCCGGTGCGATCGAAGGTGATATCGAGACCGGCCAACCGGGTGCGCCGGGGTTTCGTCCCGACGACCGGGCGGAAGCTCGGGGGCTGAGCCGGCACCGAGGGGGGGACAGGGAGGTAACGATCGGCCGTTGTCTCGGCAGCGTCCAGCATGTCCATGAGTTCCGTGTAGGCAGAATCTATGAGCGTGCCGGTGATGGCATCGTGGAACTGGTTGAAGGCCACGTGGCGCCAGGCGTCCGCGAGATCTGAGGGCGGAACTGCCGGTTTCCCTGCTTGCCACTGTCCTGAGGCCAGGCTTGCCTGGACCTGGACGAGTTTGTAGGCGACGGCGCGGGTGCGCTGTTTACAGCGGATACGCGTTACCAGGCAGCCGGGCATGGCGGGGTTTAGATCCGCCGAGGGTGCGGAAACGGCGCCGGCTTCGATCGCCAGGTCCGGCATGGCAAGGGCCACAAAGTCAGCGGGGTTTGCCCAGCGTGCCTCGCACTTTCCCCGGTGCTGGCGATTGAACGCTTTCACCAGGTCCAGCAGCCCGGCCTGCGGCATCATTTCCTCGCTGAGGATGCCGACCACAGCCCAGTCATTCTGGTGAGCGGCCGCCTTTTCGAGCGCCTGGCGCACGTCTTCGGTTGGCACTCCGGCGCCGAAGGTCAGACCGGTACCGCGGCAGACGTCGCAGCCATTGCCACGACAAGCGGGGCAGGGGGCGTGCTTCACAAAGCAACCGCAGAACATATACGGAATCTTGTCAGCACAGGGGATCTTGCTGCCGTCGATACCCACCCAGACCCGGTCCTGATCCGGAAGCTGGCGGTAGGCCATGCAGCAGACCACCTCGCAACCCACGTCCCGCAGCAATTGCGGATAATTCGCGCTGTTGCCGAAGGCGTCCTCTACCCAGGCAATCTTCAGCGCCGGATGCCCGGCCTGCGCGAGCTCGCGGTATAACGGTTGCGCCTGCAGGAAATTCTGGATCAGGCCTTCAGCGGCGGGCATGTTCGAATCCTGCACGACTTCGCCCGCCTGCATGATGTTGAGTGTGCCGGTGCGCGCCAGTCGTTGCAGGGTCTTGAGGCGCTTCGGATTCCGGCGGAGATAGTGGCGCCATACCGCGGTCTGCCCTTCGCTGAACGTCAGTCCCTGGCCGGCCAGTTTCAGCCAGCCTTCAATGACATGCTCCTCGACCTCGGTGTAACTGCGCACCACCTGGCCGTGATAGGTGGCGGGCCGGTCAAAACAACGGCGCCAGGTGGGGTCAAAATGGTTGTGGGAATAGATCAGAATGTTTTTGCTCATGTACGGACTCTCCTGTGATCCTGGCCAGCCGGCGGCATAAGGGCACGCAACCTATGGCACCACATACGGTTGCACAGACTCGCCCTGACATCAATCTTTGTGTGCCTGTTGGAAGACGGGAACAGGACGGGAACAGGACGGGAACGGGGACAGGCTAATAGTAATACGCGGGGCTGAGGGAGTCGGGACAGCACCAGGCGGCGGACGAGGTGAAGGCGCCG
>CAYOIT010000255.1:0-5551 GCA_964404035.1 uncultured Verrucomicrobiota bacterium
GGGGGTGCACGCAGTTGTTTGAGATTGCCGGCGCCGCGGAATCCCGCCAGAAGGGTTTCAGGAACTCCACCGTCCCCTCGGGGTCCTTCTGCAGGCCATGCTCGAGCACAAAGGCATGCGATGGGCTTGCGCCGAAGATCGTGGCCGTACCGGGTTTGAGTTCGCCCGTGAGCAGGGCGGCGGCCACCTCCCCCGACCAGAGACCGTCTCCCAGGATGGCCGTCTTCCACCAGTCGCCTCGTGCCGGCCGATACCTTCCGATCACCAGACTGGGCCGCACGCGGACCGTATAGGACTGTACCCATCGCTCCGGAAATCCAGAGATACAACCCGGGAGCATCCAGGAAGACGTTGCCGGACGCGTCCATAAAATGGACTCCAGCGACACGCAACACCTCCGCCTGCCGGTCGTTCACATGGGTTGTCACCAGCAGCAGGCCGTCCGGGCTTTGCCGCTTCAGGAGAACGAGCAGATGGAGGGTCGTTGGATTCAGCGAGCGCTTCACGACATAAGGCAGACGGACCTCTTGCTCCCGGAATAGGAGGCGAACCACTCCGTCAAACTCACCCGCTTTTTGGGGTGCCAGCGACCATGCCGTCCGCACGCATTTCAGCCCCGTAACGTCGTGGACGGCGCGCATTGCCTGTTTGAACACGGTTGCCTGCTCTCTGCCATGGGCCTCATGTCCAGTAGAATGCCACGTCTTATATCCATTGGACAAGAATAAATATTGGACGAGTCGCACAATCCTCACTGGGCGCCAATGGAACCCGTGGCGGTTCCGATCCTGCCGGCATAGGCCCCTCGCTACCATTCACAGTAGTGCGCCAGCACCCCACAAGCATGAAAGTCTTCCAATGAATATTTCCCTTTGACGGTTCGCAACAAGTATTGCACACTTATTTTTACAGTTATGCAACGAGAAGGAACCAGCGTGAGATCATTGGGCAGACGACGACAACAGGTCGAACGGGTGGCGGAGGCGCTGAGAGGGCGGCTTCAGGAGGCGACCCGGACGGAAGGGCGTCTTCCTCCGGTGCGCACGTTGGCGTTGGAACTGGGTGCCAGCGTGCCGACGGTGCGCGCGGCGCAGTCATTGCTGGCCAGGGAGGGACTGATCGAGGTCCGTCACGGTGCGGGAGTCTATGTGAGCGACCGGGTGCTCACGCGCCGCGTGGGGATCTACTCCGAAACGGACTTGCTGCAACCGCGTACGTCCACCTATCACCGCGAGGTGGTGCGCGGGATGCGTCAGTTCTTCGAGGAGCAGGGAATGCAGGCCGAAATCTACATGGGCAAGACCGTGTTCGGCGGTCAGCCTGATCAGCCTACGTGTCAGCGTTTCCTTGAGGATGTCGCGGCCGGACGTCTGGATGGGGTTGTTTTCACCCAAGTCCCCCACGAGAAGGAGTGGTGCCAGTGGGTGGTGGGATTCCCGTTGCCGGCCGTGGGCACAAGGTGCCGTTACGATGTCGAAATGGATCTCCAGGAGATGATGCGGATGGGGGTGGAAGCGCTGGTCGCGAAAGGGTGCCGCCACCTGGCGCTGCTGGCCTGGGGGGCGAGCGCGGATCTGTTCGCGAGTTGCCTGGCCAGCCATGGGCTCGAATACCGCGCCCGCTGGGTCCGGTGCGATCTGCAGCCGAATCTGGCCGGCGCGGGGTGGCAGGAGCTCCGTGAACTGTGGTCAGCCTATCGCGAGAAACCGGATGGTCTGCTGATCCTCGACGACGTGTTGGCCGAGGATGCCGCCAAGGCCATGGCCGAGTTGCGCATCCGGATCCCCGAGCAATTGTGGGTCGTGACCCATGCCAACAAAGGGGGCGAGTTCGGCTTCCCGTTCCCGGCCACGCGGCTGGAGGTCGACCCGGCCGAAGAGGCCAGAGCGCTCGGCGTCATGATGCTGGATGTGCTCGACGGCCGGACCGTGGAGCAACCGAAGAAGCTTCTGCAGGCGAAAGTGGTGGTGGAGGAGCGGGCGGGCGCGAAACCGGTGGAAGGAATCGGCTCGCGCAGAGGCGCAGAGGCGCGGAGGCGCGGAGAGAAGAAGGATTGAGGGTGGTGGGTTGAAGGTTGAAAGGAGACGGTGCTTATGAAGACAGGATATCGGACGATCGTGGCCGCCGCGATGCTGCTGTGCGCGGTGGGGACGGCTTCGGCCGCGGACTTCAGTTCCTGGGCGAAGAACATGCAGATCCAGTTCTCGGGCTATACCCGGAGCGACGCGCTGACCAACTTCCCGACGCTGGTGGTGTTCTCCAACGGCGTCGCCAGCGGGTTCAGTTACGTGGACTTCCTGTCCACCAACGCCGACCTGCGGTTCACCGACTCCACGCAGACCAACGAACTCAACTGCGAGGTCGAGAAGTGGGACACCAACGGCAGTTCCTGCGTCTGGGTGCAAGTGCCGCTGCTGACGAACAACGCGCGCCTATTCGCATTCTGGGGCAAGAGCGGGCAAACCGCGCCAGCCTACACGACCAACGGGGCGACGTGGACGAATGGGTATGTGGGGGTGTGGCACCTGAACGAGGGTGGAACAGGCACGCGCTATAACTCGACAACCAATCGCTATGGCGCGACGCCAACCGGCTTTGGAGGCACCGAAGCCGTGACGGGACAGGTCGCCGGAGCGGTGGAATTGAATGGGACAACCAAGTATCTGAGTGTGGCCAATCAGCCCGTGTACGACCTGGGGACGGGCGCCGGCAAGCAGTGGACCGTGAGCATCTGGTATCAGGCGAAGGGAAGTGCGACCACTGCTCAGATGCTTGTTATGAAGAGGGGAGCCACCGCCAGCACGTCCACGGACTATGGGCTCTTCACCGAAAACGGCAGTTTGATATGGGGAACGGGGGCTGCCGCAGATCCCGCTAGAGGAGCGTGGTTTGGCGTTACGGAACCGGCACGCAGTAACTGGCACCATGTGGTGGGGACGCTGACCGCCACGGGAACAACAAGCGGGGTCAAGTCCCTGTTTGTGGATGGGGTGGCGCTGGTGGTCAACACCAATTACACAGCCAAAGCGACGACGCAAGCCAGCGCGCTGATTTTTGGCCGCGAGCCGCCTTCAAGTTCATTCTTCTTCAATGGCATTCTGGACGAGATCCGGATAGAGAACGTCGCCCGTTCCTCCAACTGGGTGTGGGCCTGCTACATGAATCAGGCCTCGAACGGCTCTTTCAATACCACCTACTCCGTTGGAACTTCACCCCTGCCGGCGGTCGTCAACGTCGGTTCGCAGAACCTGGGGGAAACCTACGGCGATGTCGTGGGGCGGTTGAGCACGAACGGTGCGGCGGCGGCCACCGTCTCGCTCTATTGGGGCCCGGTCGACGGCCTGAACAATGCCTCGGCCTGGACGGCGGGCGGCGGCAGCGTGCGCACGATCGGCGCGCAGGCTGACGGGGCGACCTTCACCAATACCTTGACCGGTCTCGCCCCGAACGCGACGAACTACTGGAACTACAGCGCCAGCAACGCCTCCGGCACGGTCTGGGCCGCGACAGCGGGGTCGCCGTATTTCAAGACCCTCGATCCGTTGGCCCGGCGGACGAACTACGTGGACTCGGCCTGAACCAATGCACCTGGCTCAGGCACCCCCATCGACCCGTATGTGTCGATCACCCTGGCGGTGTCCAATTTCAACGCGAATCCCAATGCCCCGTCGGCGGTGGGGCGCGTCATCTACGTGGCGGATGGGCTCTATGCCGCCACCAACAACGGCGGGCAGGAAGTCTTCGGCGCCAGCGGCCTGACCGCCAAGGACCGCGGCTTCGATCTCTATGGCGGGTATGTGGGGATGTCCGGCGGTGTCTGGAACACCAACCGAACGCCGCGGACGACGGTGATCGATCTGACCGGGGCCGGGACGCGCGCGATCTACATCAATGTCACGGCTACGGCAGGCTATGGATGTCTGTTCGACGGGATCACGATACAGAACGCCAATTTCGCCGGTTCAGGCGGTGCCATCAGTTCGGCCGGGGGGGATCGCGATATCAAGATCAACGACTGCCTCTTCAGCAACAATGTGGTCACGGGCGCCGGTAGCGTGGGCGGCGCCGTTTATTGGAATATTGACCCCTCGTCCGGTTGCTACATCCGCAACTCGGACTTCATCAGAAATTCGGCCACCAACGGCGGCGCAATCTACGCCCTGACCGGCTACACCACCGATGTGCCGATCACGAACTGCCTCTTCGATGGCAACGCCGCCCTCGTTGGCGGCGCCGTCTATGTGTCGGAGCACTCGAACGCCGGCGGCAATGTGCTGGTCGAGGCTTGCCGGTTCACCGGCAACTCCGCCTCGAGCATGGGCGGCGCTCTCTTTAGCTATGAAGGGCAGGGCTGCGGGGCGGTCAAGGTGCGCCGTTGCCTGCTCACCGGAAACGCATCGCCCTCAGGCGCCGCCCTCGGGGGAAGTGCTTACTGGAGCGGGCAATTCCTGCTCGAGAACTGCCTCATTGCGAGCAATACGGGCAGCTATGCGGTCCTGGTGAACGGCTGGCGGTTCGACAGCACCGATTACGAACTGGACATGACGCATTGCACCGTTGCTTTCAACCCGAAGGGCGGTGTCTCTGTCACGCACAACTACGGGCTTGGCGCACGCATCCGGGACTGCATCATTGCCACCAACGGCATCGCGGGCGTTTACTACAACAAGAACGGCGGGAACGACGCGATTCTCCTCTACAACGATGTCTGGGGAAACCCGACCAACTATGCATTGAACGCCACGAACGGGACAGGGTCGATTTCGAGCGATCCGCGGTTCGTCAGTCCCGCCACGAACGATCTCCGGCTTCAGATCGGGTCCCCCTGCATCGATGCGGCCACCAACCTGAGCTTCACGACCGACCTCGTCGGAACCGTTCGGCCGACGCGCAACGGCTACGACATGGGCTGCTACGAGGAGCGCGCCGCGATCCGTGTCGAGAACCTGCAGGCCGTGACGACCACCACCAATGCCACGCTGCGCGGCAAGATGACGTACGACGGCCTGACCAACGCCTGGGCCACGATCTATTGGGGGACGACCGACGGCGGCACCAACGCCTGGGAGAACACCAACTACGTGGGGCTTGTGGCCATGCCCAATACCTTCCAGACTACCGTCACAGTGGTCAACGGGCAGGCGTACTTCTTCCGCTGCTTCGCCAGCAACGTGTACGACGGTGTGTGGGCTGATGCCTCCCTGCCGTTTGAGGCGGGCGTCGTCTATCTGTGGACCGGCGCGGGCACCAATGCGCTGGCGAGCAATCCGTCGAACTGGTTCGGCAACGTCGTGCCGAGCGATCCGGCCGGCACGGTCAAGTTGGACAACATCAGCAGCAACCTGACGTGGGATGTGGCGGCGCTGCACACGGTGGGCGGCTGGGTTCAGACCCCCAACTACACCGGCACGGTGACGATCGCCACCGGCTGGACCAACGGCTTCGACCGGCTCGTGGTTTCGGGTAACATGTCGGTTAGCGGCGGCACGCTGACGCACCTGGGCAACTCGAGCCAGGAGGTCTACCGCCTGGCGCTCGACGTGGGTGGGAA
>CAYOIT010000256.1:0-5530 GCA_964404035.1 uncultured Verrucomicrobiota bacterium
GTTCGCCGAGCACGACGCGCCAGGTGGCCGTCGGAAGTGGCAACACCCTTGCGGTGGAGGGTGGAATTTCGATCAGCAGTGCGTTTAATACGCTCAGTCTAAACGCGGCAGGCAACCCCTTGCTGGGGCCGGTGAGCGGTGCATTGGTCAGCCTGTCGGGCAACAACAGTATTGCCGGAGCGATTACCCTCGCTGCTGGCAGCCAGATTGCCTCGCTGAAGGCTGGCGACAAGCTGACCCTCTCCGGCAACATGACGGCAGCCAATCTCAACTTGACCACGGCCGGCGACGGCGATATCGAACTGGGCGGCGTGATGGCCCTCGGTTCGGGAACGTTGACCAAGAACGGCGCGGGCACGCTGACACTCAAGGGCGGCAACACCTTCACCGGTGCGGCCGCGATCAACGCGGGCGCCGTGAACGTGCAGCACAACACCGGGCTGGGCACGGTGGCGGGGGGCGTGACGGTCGCCATCGGCGGGGCGCTGCAGTTGCAGGGCGGTGTCGCGGTCGGCAACGAGTCGCTGACCTTGCTGGGCGCAGGCGTTGCCGGCGACGGAGCCTTGCGCAACATCTCCGGCGCCAACAGCTATGCCGGGGCGATCACGCTCGGACTGATGGACACGCGCATCAATTCCGACGCGGGGACGCTGACGCTGGATGTCGCTTCCGGCAGCGGGATCACCGGTGCGTATAATCTGCTTTTCGGGGGAGCCGGGGACATCGTCGTGGCTGATCCGATCACCACGACAACGGGGACGCTGACCAAGGACGGCGGCGGCCGGTTGACGCTCGTGGGCGCCAACACCTTCACCGGGGCCACGGCGGTCAATGGCGGCACGCTGAACGTCAATGGCTCGCTGGCGGCGGGTTCGGCCGTGACGGTCAACGCCGGCGGCGCGCTGGGCGGCACCGGCACCTGTCTCGGCGCGGTGACCGCGGCCAGCGGCGGCAAGGTGGCCCCCGGCGTCGGCGGCACGGCGGGCGGGACGCTGACGAGTGCGTCATTGAGCTTGGGCGCGGGGAGCGTCTGTGCCTTTGAGATTGCGACCACGCCGGCCAACGACAAGCTCGTCGTGAGCGCGGCCAGCGGCCTGACCCTGGTTGCGGGTGCGGGCGTTGCGCTGTACAACGAAGGGACGACCAACGCGTGTACGCGCCTCGGAACGTACAACCTGATCCAGTACGTCGGCACGCTCAACGGCAGCGTGGCGAACCTCTCCGTGGTCAATCCCCTTCCCGACAGGATCTACACCTTCGTGAACGAAGGCAATTGGATCAAGCTGAACGTGCAGGCTGCCATCGTATCGGCGCTCCCCGCTACGAATATCACCCCGGCCGGGGCACGGATGAATGGCCTGATGGTCAACGCCGGAGCCGAGAATCCCTCGGTCTATTTCTGTTGGGACACCAGCGACAAGGGAACGGCCTCAACCGGTTCATGGGCGCATGTGGTGAATGCGGGAGCCTGGGGGACGGGGCAGGCGTTCAGCAACAACGTGTCGGGTCTTGTCTCGGGTGGCAACTACGCCTACCGCTGCTATGCGGTGAATTCGGTCGGTGCCGAATGGTCGGCCACGGCCGCGTCGTTCCGCACGATCTACCTGCCGTCGGTGACGAACACGGGCGCCCTGGCGGTCGGTCCCGGCGTGCAACTGCTGCGGGGAACGGTCACGGACACGGGCGGCGAGACGCCGCAGGTCTGGTTCCTCTACTGGACCGGCACGACAACAAACACGGTCGGTGTCGGCGCACAATCAGGGGCCTGCTCGACGAATGCTGCCGTGCTGCTCGGCTCCAGCTATAGTTACATGCTGATGGCTTCCAACTCGGCGGGCGTCGTCTATTCCGGAGTGAAGGGATTTGTGTCGGCCACGACCTATCATGTGGCCATGAGCGGACTCGACACCGGCGCGAACGATGGATTGAGCTGGAGTCAGCCGTTCCTGACCATTGGTTATGCATTGACCCACACATCCGATGGCGATCTCGTCCTCGTCTCCAACGGCGTCTACTCGATCACGGCCCAGATCGCCGTCACCAAAGGCGTCACTGTCCGAAGCCTCAACGGCGCCGGTCAGACGTTCATCCAGCGCGGCAGCGGCGACTACCGGTTGGTCATGCTCAAGCATGCCGATGCGGTATTCGACGGGTTCACCATCTCAAAGAGCACACGTGGTGGTGTTTACATCGATGCCGCGGGAACGCTCATCAACTGCGTCGTCAGCGACAACGTCGGCGTCCTCAATGCAGTATTCACTGGCGGCGGTGTCTATCTGAATCTGGGCGGGCTGGTGAAAAACTGCCAAATCATCAATAATTCCGTGAACTATTCCGGCGGTAATGGCGGTTCAGGCGGCGGCGCCTATTTGAACGCGGGTGGAACGCTCGATACGTGCATCATTTCGAACAATGTTGCCACCTACGGTGGCGGCTTGGGCTATGGTGGCGGCGTCTACATGACAGCCGGTGCCCGGATCAGGAACTGTTTGATCACCCGGAACAGTCACATCTACAGCACCAGTGGCGTTTATTGCAGCGGCGGCGTGATCGAGAGCTGCACGATCGTCGACAACCACTGCCCCACCGTCCTCGGAGTCGGTGGACTCTACTGCAGCAATGGCACCGTCCTCAACAGCATTGTTGCCTACAACACCCATGTCAACGGGATTCACAATTACGTGAACGTCGGCACTACGTGGAGCTACACGAGAAGCTGCACGACGCCGGCCGTGACCGGGACTGGCAATACGGCGCTGGACCCGCAGTTCCGTGACCGCGCCGGGTATGACTACCGTCTGCTGCCGGGACCCTGCGTCGACGCCGGCGCCAACCAGGGCTGGATGGACAGCAGCGCCAACGATCTGAGCGGGAAGCCGCGGATCCAGAATGGCACCGTTGACATGGGAGCCTATGAATACGCGGCCGCCGCGCTGGCGTGCAGCTTCGAAGGCACCCCGCAGACAGCCTTCATGAGCAACTCGGTCGTCTTTACCGCCTATGCCCATGGCACCAACACCACCGGCCTCTATTACCAGTGGTCGTTTAACAACGGCGCAGGCTACGACATCGCCGGACTCGACAGGCAGGTGGTGACCAACCTCTATTGGCCGGGGCTCTATTCCGTACGTCTGCTCGTCACCAACGCCGTCGGCGAATCGGCAACCATGGTGCGCGAAAACTACATCAGGGTCGGCCCGGCGATCGCCTATGTCGCCACGAATGCGACCTCGGTTTATCCCTACAGTTCGTGGACAACGGCCGCGACCAACATCCAGGATGCGATCAATGCCGGCGTGGACGGGACGCTGGTGCTGGTGAGCAACGGCGTCTATGGGATCACCCGGCAGATTGAACTGCTGCAGAACATCACCGTCCGCAGCATCGGCGGGGCCGGAAAGACGGAAGTCCGGAGATCAAGCGGAAATGCGCGCATCTTCTACCTCACACGACCCGAAGCGGTCATCGACGGCTTCACGCTCGTGAACGCCAACCTGGGCGGAGCCTATCTGGACACCGGGGGCGTTGTGAGCAACTGCATCATCCGCGACAATATCAGCCTGAACAACACCACATCGGGTGGAGGTGTCCGCCTGCAGGGAGGCGGCGTTGTGAAGAACTGCCAGATCTTCAACAATTACGTCAACACCTCCGGCGGCGCCGGAGCAGACGGCGGCGGGATTGCCATGTACAGCGCCGGACTGGTTGAAAATTGCGTCATCTCCAACAATACCGTCAGCTACGGCAGCGACAGACAGGGCGGCGGCGTCTACCTGAGCGGCGGGAGGATCAGGAACTGCCTGATCTACCGGAACACCCATATCGCGACGGCCGGCGGCGTCTACTGCTCCGGCGGTATCGTAGAGAACTGCACGATCGCGAGCAATAGATGCACCAAGGTTACGGATGCTGTCGGCGGTCTGCAAAGCGTCAATGGCACGATCCAGAACTCGATCATCCAGTTCAACAGATCGGCCAGCGGACTATTCAACTATTTGAACACCGGCACCACCCGCTACGACAACTGCAATACCTATCCGACCAACGGGTTGACCGGCAGCAGCAACACTGACGGCGATCCGCGCTTCAAGAACCTGGCGCGTGGCAACCTCACGTTGGGGGCTGGATCGCCCTGCATCAATACCGGCTTGTACCAATCCTGGATGGACGGGACGTTCGATCTTGCGGGTCAGCCCCGCATCCTCAACAAGCTTGTCGACATCGGCGCCTACGAAAACCGACTCCCCGGCGGAACGCTGATGATTCTCCGCTGAGGTGCGTGCCAAACGCTTGCAGGCTCCGGGAATATAGGCTCAGGCAGGCCGCTGCACCGGTTGCAGCCTGAGCAGTTGGGTCGAGACAGGCCAACAATTTTTGTCTCAAGCTTTGTCTTGAGTTTTGTTGGCTGTTAGATGACGCGGACGAGCGGGTGTGCAAGGGTGCCGGGAATAACGGTGCAAAAAGCCCTGAAACGGGGCTGAAGCCCCTGACTCGCTTCCGCCCGAAGGGACTGTTGATTAATTCGACCGCAACACGATTTTTTGAATTTGGAAAGCAGGAAAGGCAGGAAAAGAGGGCCACTTTCCTTATTTCCTGAGTTACAGATTTTGTGCTTTTCGAATTAATCAACAGTCCCTGAAGGCGGGACTCCGGCAAGGGGTGGCTGGTGCGCCGGGGTTGGTTTTCAAGGTAGACGCCGAGGTCGGAGTCCCGGCTTCAGCCGGAAGCCAGTGAAGGCCTTCAGGCCTGGGGCACAATTGAATAGCTGATTTGTGCCGATTTGTGAGTGACGTGAATGGGCGAAAGAGGCATAATGAGTCCGTTGCTCGGTGAACATGGTTCTTTTTGCTTCCTGCGTTTTGCAATGACCGGGGGTTGTGGTGACTGCAAATCGTTTTCGTGAACGCACGCTGGCACTGTTGCTGGCATGCCTCTTCGTTTTGCGGAGAAGCATCGTGGATCTTGGTGCCTATGCGTTTGTGCCGCCGGCCGGCACGAACTTCATCATTCGCTGATGCGTTCTGCCGGCTTATGGCCGTGACCCGCGCGATAAGGAATTCAGCTTCGATGACAAAATCTTCATTTGACGGACTGACGTGCAACCTCTCGACACTGGCGTTGCTTTCGGATGCGCAGTCGCGCTCCATCAGCGCCGAGAACCGCACGGGCGCCAAGTCCGGCGGCGGACGCGAGTTGCCGCCGCTCGACGAACAGGGGCGTCCGACCGGAGTCGCGCGCGAGCTGGGGCAGGGGTGGAAAGTCCACCCCTCCGATCCCATCCCCCCCGGCGAAACGCTGACGCTGGCAGACATCGAAGGTCCCGGTTGCATTCAGCACATCTGGATGACGCCGACCGGCGACTACCGCACCACCATTCTCCGCATCTACTACGACGGCAGCGATCAACCGGCGGTCGAGTGTCCCGTTGCCGATTTCTTTGCCTCGGCCTTCACCAGCTTCAAGGTCTTTGCGCCGATCACGTCGCTGGCCGTCTGCGTCAACCCCGGCAATGCCTTCAACTGCTACTGGC
>CAYOIT010000257.1:0-5500 GCA_964404035.1 uncultured Verrucomicrobiota bacterium
AGGTGGACCGTGCTGTCCCCAGCGCGGCCCCCCCCACTGAACGGATGCCGAAAGACGCTGGGTGGCAGATAGCGCTCTTGCAGGTTCACCTGCTGGTAAGGGGGCGTGCGGTCGGTCAGGCGACACCACCGGTAGACGCCCTCGCCATAGGCCGCAAGCAGGGTAAAGGCCAAAATACACCACAGGCACCCCCGGATCATCCGGCGCTGCCGCAGCTCATCCCAAGCCTCTCTCCACAAAG
Source organism: uncultured Verrucomicrobiota bacterium (assembly GCA_964404035.1). Classification (GTDB taxonomy): domain Bacteria; phylum Verrucomicrobiota; class Kiritimatiellia; order CAIKKV01; family CAITUY01; genus CAMBRF01. Next base: position 242 of record CAYOIT010000257.1, read on the forward strand.
ATTTTCCGCCGCTATCCATCGATTTCAACCTACCCCTTACCGCTTCCCGTTCGTCTACACCCAACCAATGGACACACCCGTCTTCGACGTTGGCAGTTGGGCGTTCTTTCGAAACACCTGAGCACCGCCCTCAGACTCCCGACCTCCGACTACTGACCTCCGACCTCTGACCACTGACCACTGACCTCCCCCCCACCCCTCACCTCAGCTTCACCCTCGGATCCACCAACGCATAGCACAGATCGCTCACCAGACTGGCCGCCATGTAGAGAATGGCTCCCACCAGGACCACACCGCGCACCACATCCACATCGGCGGAGTTGATGGCGTTGACACTCAGTCCGCCCAACCCGGGAATCCCGAAGAAGCTTTCCAGCAGCAGACTGCCGGTATAGAGGAACGGCAGTGCCACGACCGTGTTGGTGACAATCGGGATCATCGCATTCGGCAACACATGCTTGAACAGCACGCCCACCGGGCCCAGCCCCTTCGCAAAAGCGGTACGCACATAATCCTTGTTGAACTCGTCCAGCATGATCGTCCGGTAAAACCGCAGATCGCCCCCCAGCCCGCTGATGATGCCGATCACCACCGGCAGCAGCAGGTAGGTCCAGGACTCGAACCCCCAAATCGGAAACCAGCGGAGTCTGTAGGCCAGAAAGAACTGCCCGAAGATGATCCAGACGAGATAATTCACGCTCATCAGCGCCACCGCCCCCAGGACCAGCAGGCGATCCGGCCAGCGGTTCCTTAGATAGGCGCAAACCAGCGCCAGCGAGACCGAGATCACCAGTCCGCCAAAGAACACCGGCACCGTCAGCATCAGGGACGGCAGAATCCCGCGCCGCAGCATCGCTCCGACCTTCTGGTTGGTGGCCACCGATTCACCGAGATCCAACCGCGCCAGCTGCCGGAAATAGTGAACCAGCTGCGAGTCGTACGCATGCGGCATACGACGCTCCAACGTGATCGTGCGCAGTTCCAGCGGGCCGCCGGTAACCGCGAGCCTCAGCGCCCCCACCTTGCCGTTCGCCTCCGAGGGAAGCGGGAAGACTCTCCGGATCCAGTTCTCCGATGCCACATACGACTCCACCGTGGGGCTCTTTTCATGGCGGTCCCCGACCTGCCACTGCAGCACACCCCCCGACGGCATGCGCCCGGTGAACACGACCCGATAGGTCGTTCCCGTGTGCAAGGGGAACATGATGGGCAGCAGGCACGGCGATCCCGGGGCGATTCGCAAGACTCCGGTTCCGGGAACGCTGTTCACCCACTCCGCGCCGGTGACCGCGCGCCACGCCCCTGCTCCTTCGCGGAAATCCGTCTCCGGCAAGGCCCGGGTTCCCGTCCACCATCCGGCAATGAGCGGCTTGTTGAAGCCGCGCTGCTCATCGAATTCCTCGAGCGCGAGCGGCGAAGCGTTCTTGCCCAACGTCATGGCGGCGGGACTTCCGCCGACGATATTGAAGAGCACGAACGTGATCAGAATCACCCCGATAAAGGTCGGGATCATGTAAAGCATGCGTCTGAGGATGTAACGCGTCACTGTCGCCTACCGCACCTTCTGCACCACAATATTGGATCTTCAAAACGGCAGATCATACTCTCGGATCTTTCTTTGGATGGTGCGGGTCGAAATCCCCAGCTCATCGGCCGTCAACTGCCGGTTCCCCGCGTGGCGCCGCAACACCTGAAGCAGTGCTTCCCGTTCAAGATTGGCGAGGGTCATCCCATCCGGCACCACCAGGCCATTCCGGCTCGCGACGTCCCCGCGACCAAGCTTGAGGTCGTCCGCGCGCAGCGTCGGCCCCATGGCCATGATCACGGCCGACTCCACCACATTCCGCAATTCCCTGACGTTGCCAGGCCACTCATACTGCTCCAGGCGTTCGTAACAGGACGGCTCGACCCCTTCAATATGCCGGCCATGCTCGGCGCACGCCGCCGCCACAAAGCGGTTGGTCAACTCGCGGATATCCTCACGCCGGGCGCGCAGTGCCGGAAGACGGAGGGTCACCACCTGCAGGCGGTAGAGCAGATCCTGGCGGAACTCCCCGGCCTCAACCAACTCGTCCAGCTGTCGATTCGAAGCCGCCACGATCCGGGCATCCACCGACACCGGCTCACGGCCCCCGACGCGGAGGACTTCCTTTTCCTCCAAGGCCCGGAGCAGGCGCGCCTGGACCGATTTGGGCGCGATCCCGATTTCATCGAGGAACAGCGTGCCCTCATGCGCCCGTTCGAACGCCCCTTGATGCCGTGCCGTCGCCCCCGTGAACGCCCCCTTCTCGTGGCCGAACAGCTCGGATTCGAGCAGGGTTTCGGCAAACGCCCCGCAGTTGACGGCCACGAACGGACCGGCGGTCCTCTTGCCGTCGGCGTGCAGGGCTCGCGCCACCAGTTCCTTGCCGGTGCCGCTTTCGCCCAGGACCAGCACCGTGGCATTGGTCCCGGCCACCGCCTCAATCTGCCGCAACACCTCCGCCATGGCCGGCGCGCCGGCCACCATGCTGCCGGCCGAATAACGATCCCTGACTTCGGACCGCAAGACGGCGACCTGCGAACGCAGCCGGCTGGTTTCGAGGGCGCGGCCCAGCTTGGCCTGCACATCCTCAAGGTCCAGCGGTTTCACCAGGTAATCATAGGCGCCCGCCTTGATGGCGCGCACGGCGGTATCGACCGAACCGTACGCGGTCATGATCAGGATGGGCAGCGCGGCTTTGCCGGCACGGATGGCTTCAAGCACCTTCAGGCCGTCCATATCGGGGAGCACCAGATCGGTGAGCACGACATCCACGGATTCACGCCGGGCCTTTTCCACGCCCTCCGCGCCGGTGGTGGCGGAAACAACCTCATAGCCGGCGTCCTCGATCGCCTCACAGACCGAGCGCAACCCATCCGGGTCATCCTCGATAACAAGTACTTTGGGTCTGTGGTGATTCATTGGGAAAACAGTCTCCAGGCCTGATATCGGGGCTATGATGCGGAACCCCGCGCCAAGCGTCAAGCCATGACAGAGGAGCTTTACCACTCTGGTAGGGCGGGGCCGCCGGACCCGCCGCTCTTCGCTTCAGCGTGGCACGGGTTTCCAACCCGTAGCCTCTTCTCGTCATTGGCTCGCCCGGTTGCCTGGGCGACGGGTTGGAAACCCGTGCCACGTCCTCATTTCCCCATCAGTGATGCCTATCTTCCGCCGCCAGGGGCAACCTGATCACGAACCGTGCACCGCCCTCAGTCATGTTCTCGGCCATGATGCTTCCGCCGCTGTTTTCGACAGCGGCTTTGGCCAGGTACAGACCCAACCCCACCCCGTCGGGTCTTCCTGAGATGAACATATCGAAGATCCGTTTCCGGTCAGCCTCGGCGATGCCCGGCCCTTCATCTTCGATCGCAATGATGGCCTGGCCCGCCTCGCGCCGCGTCGACACCGTGACGGCGCCGCCGGGGGGGGACACCTGCTTGGCATTCGTGAGGACATTAATGAGGGCGCGCTTGAGCTCCACGCCTCGCCCCACGACCGCCAGGTCCTCCTCGGCCAGATTCAGCCGGACGTGGACGTTGGCCTGCTCCATCCTAGGCCCGAGCAGATCCAGGCAGTCATGAATACAGGTACTGATGATGACGCGCTCCCGTAGCTGCGGCCCCGGCTTGGAGACATAGAGGAACTCCTTCATCACCAGATCGATGCGGTCGATCGTCTTCCGTGCCCGTGCGGCGAGCCCGGTGATCCGGTCCGGGCGCAAGTCGCCCGCCTTGTTGGCTTCCTTCTCCAGCATTTGCAGGTCGAGCCTCAACGAACTCATCGGGTTCCGCACGTCATGAATGATGCCGTCCGCCAGGATCCCGGCAAAGGCCAGGTGTTCCTCGTCACGTCGCCGGCGCTGGCGCTCCAGTTCATGACGAAATGCCCAAACAACCAGCAGAACGGCCAATCCAAACGCAATCGCCAGGGTGAGGACGGATAGCCTGAACATGAGTGAGAGCACGGCATTGGCCCGTTCCTCGCGTTGGGTGACGGCGTCTTTCCGCATGGCGACCTGAACATAGCGGGAAGGATCCCCTTCACCCGGAACCTGCACGGTAAAGGTAAGCACCGGGGACACCGTTTTGCCGTCGGCCATCAGGCGCCGTCCGATCCGCACGCCATGAACCGTTCCGGTTGCAGCCGCCCCTCCCTCCCGTGAGGCTGAGGCGATATCCTCGTGAAACAGAATGACATCCCCTTCGCTTACCGTCACATATTGGAGTGAAGGTTCAACCTGCCGCAGCGAGCGGACCAACCGGGTAAAATCCTTCCAGCGGTTCGGCTCGTCATTCGCGGCCTGAACGACCGGTTGTCCGGCCAGGTTTCGGGCGAGTTCAGTCCCGAGTTCGAGCACGGCCTGCGCGGCGGAAGCATGGAGGCTCTCGCTCTGCAGCCGGCGCAGAAACCAGAGGTTGGCGGCCGCCAGAAAGGCGATACTACCGATCAGGAGCCCGGCCAGGACGGCCAGGGAATGACGATAATGCGAAACGTGACCCATGGTCTGCTTTCAACCGTTTGACATGCTGATTTCAGCGCCGAAAGCTCATCCGAACCGCCAGCGCCAGAAATTATTCTGAGTTTTCTGTTGTCGTTGAGGGTGATTGTCACTATATTACCTCCGCTTTGTCAAACCCGACTGACTGGAAACATACGTCAGGTTCGACAGAGTGTTTGTTCTTTGGTCGATATGACTGCGGGGTGGAGCAGCCCGGTAGCTCGTCAGGCTCATAACCTGAAGGTCGTTGGTTCAAATCCAACCCCCGCTACCACTTTGAGAGGGCCTGATAGCAATATCAGGCCCTATTTTATTGGTCGAAACGCATGTCGGCCTGTTTTGCTGTGAGCGCTGAAACGTGGTGGGCAAGGTGAAATCTGGTGGCCTAAAACCAACAGAACCACCAACCGCGCAACGGCAAAACCAACCGGGGCCGCACTGTCAAAAAAGGTCGAATCATTGCGGCGGGCTGATCCTGTTGGCGCGGCGACACAAATCCTCCGGGGCGCAGTTGCTCTTTTATGGTGTCCAGGTGACTCTGTGGCCGGCCGATGGTTGGTGACTCGGTTGGTGACCTTCCCCATCCCGTTTCGCCTGATGCGGCTTGGCGGCGTGTCTGGAACCCGGCCCGGTGCCCGGTTGATGCCCGATCCCTCGGCGAGACAGATCCGCGAGTGTCCGGGACTGTGAACGCCGGCGTGAAAATGTCGTTTTTCTGGCGGTTTGAAAATGCTGAGAG
>CAYOIT010000258.1:0-5491 GCA_964404035.1 uncultured Verrucomicrobiota bacterium
TCGTGACCCGCGCATTGGCCACCCCGAGCCATACCCCCGCGTTGTTGGTGTAGGCGTAGGTGTTGGTATCGGTGTTGATCACGTGGGTCACCGTGCCGCTCACCGTGGCCGAGACGGCATACAGGATCGCGTTAGTGGTGCCGAACGTGTTGGTTTTGCCGGCATTGAGGGTATAACCGGCCAGTGGCGCGGTGGCGTTCGTCAGTGTCACGTTGGCGTTGATGACGACCACCTCTCCACCGGTCGGCACGTGACCCAGGCTCCAATTGGTCGTTACGTCCCAATACCCGCTGTTGGTGAACGTATTCTGGGCCTGAGCTCCGCAGGCCAGCAAGAACACGACGGCCAAAGCTCCCGCCATGCTTTGTCTAATCATGATCTCCCCTTATCATCGCCTTGTTGTATCGAACTCGAAAGAAGAGCTATTCCTGATAGCTTAGCGCCGTCATCTGATCTGTGTCCATGGGTTTCCCAGCAATTCGCATGATGAACTATCTCACAATTGTCTTTTCAGTTTCCAGCTAACGACTCTCTACGCCCGGAACCCACCCCTGACCCCTCCAAGGAGGGGAACTCGTTGGGTTGAAACTAGTTAGCAAGCTCCCCTCCTTGGAGGGGTCAGGGGTGGGTTGACCTTGATCGGACAATGATTAGGTGGCCGTAATGCGAATTGCTATGGGTTTCCTCTTGTTCGACTATGTCTTCGAAAGGACTCAACGCCTCCTCGTCAGAGCACGGCTCCTCACTTGTTCTCAGCAAACGCATCGGCAAAGGCGTCCAGTTCCACTCTGGTCATGCCGAGCCGAGCGCCTCGCTCCCTCCATTCCGCCACCGCGGCGGCGACTTCGCCGATGATCGCCTCGCACTGAGCCGGCTTGAGGCGGAAGTACGGCGCCTCCGAACGCAATGCGGTGAGGGAAGCCTCCGGTCCGGTACGCTCAGAGATCCACGTCTTCAACTCGGGAAAGCGATCGGGGAAGGGGTTGATGTCGAACGCCGGAGCCAGACGCCACTGGCCGTGGGCTACATGCAGGAAACCATGGTTGTGCAAGTTACACGGAGCGGTAGGGCGAGACGGTCGGCCAGGCACCACGGATAGAGCCCACATGGCGGATCAGGGCGCGGAAGTCGGCTGATGACGGATCGGGCGTTTGTGGAGACTTGTCCGACCCGAGGTAGAGACAGCCAATCTCTTCGGGTGGGAGTGACGCTATCAGTTTCTGAGCTTCATCAAGAGCCGCAAGCCAGCTTTGTTTCATGCTTCTGAAGTCCAGCGGAGCACGCAGACTGAGGCGGTCGAGATCGGACTGGGTGAAGGCGGTGTGGCGGCCGGCGTGGTCCAGCAGGAGTTCCGGAGTGAAGCCGGGATCCTTCCCGCATGCGGCCCAGGCCATGGCTCCGAGGGAGAGGTAAGTCGCATGCAGATGAAGGACATCCACGAAGTCGCGGATCTCGTTCCGGCCAGCCAGGGCCAGGAGTTTGTTGACCGCCGCATCGGCATCATGCAGCCGATACCCGCAGCGTTCATCCTTCTGCACCGGGAAAAACCGGAAAACGCTGTCCTGCGCCCACTCCAGTTTCAACTGCCGTTCGCCTGCGGTTACGATCGCCCGGTGGAACGTGGGCGTACGCAGCAGCCAGGCAAAATTGTAGCCGCCTTGTTGTAATGTGACCGCATCCCGCTCCGCGCACACGGCTACGCTATCCGCAACATCGTGAAAGAAATCAAGATCCTGCGAGAAGCGGGGTGAGTTATCGGCGCGATGGAGCACCGTAGCCCCCGCAAGGTAACTTTCCGGGCTCCGGTTGGAGGCTATCCGCTTAAGTATTTCGTCCTGAATATCGCTTATCGGCATAGTTTTGCGGCAAGGAGAAATCCTTGTCGTCCCCCGTTTTGACGCAACCCCCGGACAATCTCAGGCACGTCGGCAAGAGATATTGCCATGTCTTCCCGCATGAACCAGAAACACTGGGCGTGGTACTTGCGAAACGCCCGGCGCGTCTCGCGCACACGAACCATGTTTTTAGCGTCGTCCACTGACAGATGTCGGCGACTTCGTTTCCCGCCCTTCCGCCCAATACTGGCGAGATAAGCGCTTACTGATGATGGCGTTTCCATATTCTTCGCATCCTCAGCAGAAATCATAAGCCGCTTATGTTAATAGCGCAAGCAAATGAGGCACTTAACATAGTCGACGGAAAGCTCTCAGACCACGCGTGATCAACCCAACGATTGCCCGATGGCAGTGAGTTGGCGGATGACCTCCGGGGCCGGCACGCCGTTTTCCTGAAGCGGAATGTCCCAGGTCATGACGGTGCCGTTCGCGGTGATGCGGCGGGTGTGGGCGTCCGCCTCATCGTCGCCATTCGCGCCAAACCGCCAGACCACGGATCCCGGTGAGCCGTTTACCCCGCCGGCGACGCCGATCCCGCCCGTCACGGAAGACGGACAACTGAGCGCCCCAAACCACTCGGTCGTGCTCATGCAGGAGATGGCGATGCGTCCACCGCCCCCACCACCGCCGCCGGGGCCACCACTGAAACCCGACTGCGAGGTGTTGGCTTTTCTGGCACACCTGGCAATGGCTGTTGACCCACTGAAAGATCGCTGGGGACAAAGATCGCCGAAGACAGACCCTGCAATTCGCAATGCCCTATTTTGCGCTTCCGCCCTCCGGTGCGGAGCCTGGCTGCGGCGGCGCATACAGTTGTCCCCAGCGCACTCTCCCTATCGCTTACGGTCGGTCTCCGGCCGTGTCGGGATACGCCATCAGGACCATGCGGCGTTTCAGGTCATTGATAAATCCGCGCAACTCCTCAATGGTCAGCGGCTCGATCATGTAGCCGGGCAACTCGGTAACCGTTACGGAGTTCAGCAACAGGGAAATCATGGCGGGGTCAAGCCCGCCATCCTTCTGCTGTGCTTCTTCGAAACAGCCTTCAATCCGAAAACCCACCTTCTCCAGAAAATAGAGATCAACGATATCCTTCAACTCACAACGGCTGATCAACGTCGTTATCTTGTTCAGCATGATTTCATGGAGGGTGTCAACCTGCACATCCCCTATCCACCGCTTCTCGGAATCGACCTGAGGACTCACCTCCATGACGATATCGATAATCTCGGAATGGTCCGCTCTGACAAGGCGATATCGCCTGAAGGTTGGCGCATCACGCAGCAACTCCAGGTCGGCACGCATCGCCTGAGCGCAGAGATGCATCGTGCCGTCGAGTTCGATCCAGTCCACGTGCGCCGTCGAAAACAGGTCGAGATCATAGGAGAATCTGTGCTGAAGATAGAACAGCCCTAACGCGCTCCCACCCGTGAGAAAGAAGCGATTCTCACGAAGAAAGAAAGCCTTGAGGAACTCCCGCTTAAGGGGGGTAATGGCCTTAGAGTTTTCCCAGCTCATGCCACGCCTTCAGCAGATACTCCCATAAAGGGCGCGCCGGGCCAAGCCAGAGACGAATGCCCTCGAACTCGCGCTGAACATCGGCCGGTTTCAGAAAGAACCAGACCTCCTGAGTCTTCAACTCACGCATCAACCACGCCATAAGCCGATGGCGCTCCACGCCCTGCGAGGAGTTCAACCGCTCACGGATATTCGCAACCGTCCAATGGCGGTCCCAGCAGATATAGGGGATGGTGTCGTCCGTCCACTTGGATGTTTGAACTCTCATAACTCGCCAGCGCCAACTTTCCGGGTAACAGGGTCAGATGCCCATGCAAGCCGCTCCGGACTCGCCAGTTGATTGAGAAAGCGTGACAGAAACCAGGCAGCGAGTCAAGGAGCGCAGGGCAGGAGGCAGGTAGTTGGGGCGATTGCAGAACACTGCAATCTCACCGCATTCAGAAGCCAGAATTCAGAGTTCTCCTGACCCATATTTGGTCAATACACAATGACCACACTTGATCACTCACTTATTCGAACTCTGACGCAAGCCCTTTCCGCCTGAGGCAGGACCCTTTGCACAACCGGAATCGGAACTTGAACACCATTCCCGGGACGGCCAGATCGATCCAGACACTCGTGCCCTGGCCGCCGTCGCACTTCGGACTGAACGCGGCATGGGTTGGTGACGTGTCCCGACCGTCTCCATGACGTTTCCTCATGGTCTCTCCTGGAATTCCCGATGTGCACACTTTCACGTTTGAGCCGCCAGCGCCCAGAAAGCTTGGCCGTGAACCGCCGCGGGGACGGACTGCGCGATTTGCCACTGGGTTACACGTGCCGCATGGCGCTGGGCCTTCTCCGCATCGGTCAGTCCGGGGGAGGCCCCGGCATGGGCGCGTTCAGCCACCGCCAAGCGGACGGCCAGCAACTGCAGTTCGATCCTGGTGATCTCCAAGTGGGCGTGTTCGGCCTGCATATTGGCACGCACGTCATCGGCCATGCCTTGCGTCATGAGCCGACCGAGTTCAACGCTCAAGTGCGCCAGGAGTTCGGCGCTGGCGGCCACCCGCTGCCGGTGTTCGGGGTACGCCGGGGAGGGCTTCGCGAATCCGCGCAGGTCATCCATCCATTCGTCGGCATAGCCGCAGAAGCCCAGATACAGCCGACTGGCCTCCTCCAACTTCAGGTAGTAGGTCATCATGGCATCGTCGAACGTCGCACCAAACTGTTCGCGCGCATAGCGGGCCACCGCCGCATCCGCGGCCCGATCGGCGCACCACCCCACAGTGCCCATCGCTTCGGGTCCGACACCTTCGCCGTGGACATCCCGCAGCGCCGGGCGATCTGCCCCGCAGGCAAATCCAGTGCGGAATGCTCCTGCATCCACGAAGCGGGACGCGAGGGCGGCCCCTACTACTATTTCGCGTGGGCACAGACCGACTGCACCGCCTGTCCGCTCGCGACTCAATGCCTATCCAAGAAAAAGCGTCAACCGTTCCGAACCCTACAGGTCGGTGGAGGGCATATGCTCGTCCAGGCGCGCCGCCTGCTATGCCGGACGCCCGCTTACCAAGAACGTATGCGCCGACGCGCCGGTATCGAAGGAACCCACAGTGAAGTCAAACGCCGTTACGGCATCCGAAGGTGCCGTTACCGCGGCCTGGCCAAGACCAACGTGCAGATGCACGTTGCAAGCGCCGCCTGTAATCTCCAACGCTGGGCGGCCCGGCTTTGCTGGCTCGAAGGCCGATCAACGTGACACTCCAACACGAAAGGCACATCTCTTCTCAAAATGACACCCAAAACCGAACCCTAACCACAAACCGGAGCAGGAACACGATCAGGCATTGAAACACGATGGCTTCGGCGTAGAATCTCACCGTTGCGGAATTACGGTGGACCGTTGGTGGGTGCCGCACCCGGCGACTTTTTCAGCGGAATCACTTCTTCCGACGTGACCCCGATGCTCCCGATGCTCGCCCGATGCTCGCAGATCGCCCGCTACGACGACATGGGCAGGGCCGATTCCCTGCACCTGGTCATCTTCGACCGCCGTCCCGAATACCGCGCCAAGCCCTGGGAGGAGCGTCTCGCCC
>CAYOIT010000259.1:0-5480 GCA_964404035.1 uncultured Verrucomicrobiota bacterium
CCCCATGAGCACATAACGGCTGCCCGGGCGGACCTCATACCAGTGATGATTGCAGGGCTTCTGCAGGGTGAAGTGCAGGCTCTGCTCCGCCGGGTCGTAGCGCTCGATGCGCTCGGACCAGCAGATCCAGCGGTCGCCGCCGGCGCACCAGAGCAGGGCCCCCTCCAGAGGACCGTTACCGGCGGCCTTGGCCAGCTCCGGATCCTGCAGCGAGGTCAGCGACCCGCCCGCCGCCTCCGCCCGTTGCGGATGCAGCAGGTCGCCCTCTCCTCGATGAGGCCAGCGAGCCTCGTCGAGCATCGCGCCGCTGGCGAACACCTGGTTCTGGTCATCCAGGGTCCAATCCATCGGCGCCGCGAAAATACCCTCGTCCTCCTCCGTCCAGCCTGACAGTTCGTCCGAGGCCTTGAGCACCGCGGTCTCGCCGGGACATCCGCGGAAGACGATCGGGCGCCCCGGAGCGCCGGAGCGCCCGGGACGCAATGTTTCGCGGTACACACCGCCCCGCAGTAGGCAGGTGTCGCCGGGACCAAGTTCCCGGGCAGCCCGCGCCAGTGTGGCGAATGGCCCGTCGGTCCGGTCCGCGTTCGGTTCAGGCAGGCTGCCGCTCCAGGCATCGCTGCCGTTGGGAGCCACGTACCTGGTCTTTTCTGTCGAGTGTGTCATGCCGAGAACTCCGGTGCTGATGATGGCGACGAGAGCAACACACAGCGTCACCCTTGTCGAGTGTTTGTCGGACATAGTGAAAGCTGCTCCTCTTTTATGCAAGGGATCAGTTGATCAGCAGATAAAAGGAAGACCCGGGGTAGGGATTCTGTTCGCAGGCCAGGTGCAGGCGGCAGAGCCCCTGTCCCGTCCGTGCATGGGTATTGACGGCCAGATCCAACGCGAATCGGGTTGCTGAGCGTGCCGCGGCGCCTCGTGCGACGCAGGGCGTCGCGAGCCGCCTCCAGACTCCCGAACGGCCGTCTGGCTGAGCCATCCGCCTTGCCTCCGCCATCCGGCGATACGTGGATAATCTTTTCCTTCGTCATTGTGTCAGCTCCCTTGTCCTGTCAGTTCCGAATCCTTCACACCAATTTCCACACGGCGGTTTCCCTCTTACGCAGCGCCACTTGGAATTGGATCCGGTGTGGCCGGAGCATCCTGCTCCGGTTCTTCAATTCTCGGCTTGTTCATTCCTGCTTTCTATTTCCGGAGCTGGAAGCTCCGGCCACTTATGAGCTGGAAGCTCCGGCCACTTATGAGCCGGTATTGCCGCCGGTCGAGTTTCGGCAGATCCGGCTTCATGTTTCTCCCTGTTGGAATTGGATCCGGTGTGGCCGGAGCATCCTGCTCCGGTTCTTCAATTCTCGGCTTGTTCATTCCTGCTTTCTATTTCCGGAGCTGGAAGCTCCGGCCACTTATGAGCTGGAAGCTCGGCCACACTCTGTCGCCAACGCCATTTCCACTGCTTCAGACCTGCTTTGTCGGGATTCTCCCAGACGTATTCGACGTGAAACCGGTATTCCCGTTCACTCCGGATGATGTGGTCGTAAGGTTCGTGCTGCCAGAACTGCCCGGTCAGGTTCAACCCTTTATTGGCTTCATTGGCGGTAAAGGACTTCCAGCTGTGCACGATCTTCCCGAGCGGCCGTCCCGCAAACGGCTCGACGAGAACATGCACGTGATTAGGCATCACGCACCAAGCATGCAGGCGATAGCGCTGGCCGTCAAAATAGTACAGAGCATTGGCTACCATATCCGCGATTCCGGGATGGTTAAGGTGACACGCACCTTGGCCAGCGTCCAGAAAGCTCTCGATCTTGTCGGAATAGAGGTGCTGAAGCCTTTTCGCTTCGTCTTCCGACAACGGACGTCCCATTTGTGCCGCCGTGGCAACAATCGACTCCCGCTCGCGTGTCCAAGCCTGTCTCACTTCCGAAGGGACCGAATCCGAAAGTCGGAACGAAACATGGTAGATGGCGGATTCACACGTCCAATGAGGAAGGTTGTCGCCTTGCCTGATGGCTAGCGTCGACCAGTCCGGTGTGGCCGGAGCATCCTGCTCCGGTTCTTCAATTCTCGGCTTGTTCATTTCTTTGACCTATTTCCGGAGCTGGAAGCTCCGGCCACCTATGAGCTGGAAGCTCCGGCCACCTATGAGCTGGAAGCTCCGCGGGCTTCTTTAGCGGTACGCTGCGGCGATGTTGAGTGCCTGCTCGGCATCGGCCATGGACTGGGGCCACATCATAATGTACAGGCCTTTCGGGCCGACGGCATCCAGCAGGGGCTTGAGCTGCCCGATGGTGACGCCGATGGCCTGTGCAGACTTGCCGGCGGCGAGGATGCGGCGGTAGACATCGAACCAGCGCGGATCGCCGCCGCCTTCGATGCCGGCCTGCGGCGTCCATTCGACGGCGTCAAGCGCGTCGATGGCGAGCAGCATCTCCAGCTTGTCGAGGCACTGGGTGCCGTCAAGGTGGAACATCGAGTGATCAAGCCATGCGCACTGCGCGGTCAGGGCCGGGACTACAAACTGCCGGAACATGGCCGGCGAGAACATGGCGGCGGCATCGCACTGCACCTTGGCCGTCTTGCCCGGCCCCCACAGATTGAAGGCGCCGAAGCAGGAGCTGCCGTCGGGCTGCCTGATGATGTCGTAGAGGCGCTGGTAGGCTGCGAAAAAGGCCTGATTGACCTCCCACACCTTCTGCTCGACCCACCCGGGATGCTGGATCATGTCCATCATGAGGGTTTGCGGATCCCGCAACGCCGAGACAATGTCGACGTTCTCGACCAGGTCGGGACAACCGACCAGGTACTTGCCCCGGCCGAGTTCCATCGCGGCACGACAGGTGGTCTCGGTCACCTTCCACCAGTGGCTTTCCGGATCGAACTTGAGAGGCGGAAGCCCCTCCGGGTCTTCGACCTCGTGCCAGCACGGCTCAAACCAGACCGTCTCGCGCGAGAAGCCAGGCTCGGAGCCGAGGGCCAGGGCCAGGGATCCCGGACCGATATCGGTGCTTGAGATCGGCAGGCTGTCACCGGGAAACTGCTGGCTGGCAAGCCAGGCATGGTTGCGCCGCGCCCGGGCCGGGCCGTCCTCATAGGCTTCAATTAGGCCCGGCTCAGGCAGTTCCGCCAGCGCCTCGCGAGGCGTGTCCAACCGGTGCGTGCCAACCGTCAGGACAAAACCCTCGTGGTTCCACCAGTCGCTGAAGTGCTGTTTCGTTTCAATCCAATTGGGTTTCCAGTTCAACATTCGCTCACTCCTTGCTGTACAGGTTATAGGGAATTTCGAAATGGGCGTCCCCGATCAGCGGGTAGCCGGAGATCGCCACATCCTGGCTGGCGACGCGCAGCCCCCTTCCCCATCCGGTCTCGATCCGGCCCACGCTGGGCGAGTCGTATGACAGGTGGTCGACGTCGCCCTCGATGCGGGATGCAGTCCGCACCGGGGTCGCCCTCGTCATACTTGGCGGCGAGCAGGGCCGCGACAATGGCCTCGCGGCGGGAGGCGAGCAACCGCGACTGCGGATAGCGGTACAGCATGCGCACCAGCGCGACCATGGCGAAATCCTGGCAGTCCTTGCGATCGAGCAGCAAGGAGAGGGAATGATCGATCCAGGCGTCGCGAACGTGTCCCGGTTCCTCGCCGCGCCGTTCGAGTTCAAGGGCGGGGATGCACTGAAAGCAGGTCCGGCCGGCGAACCCCGCCGGCTCACCCCAGTCGCGCCCGGCAAGATGTCGAAGGTAGAGGTAGAAGCGGTCAGCGACACTTGTCACCGGGTCATCTCCTGCGTGAGTCCCGCCTCCCTGAGAAAGATATCTCCATCACACGGAGGCAGGTCATGCTGCCGGCCTCGCCGGCCTGAGGACACGCGCGTCATCTCCGTGTCAAACGTCAGGCCCACCGCCTTGTTGGAGGACGGGTTGTAGACGACGGTGCCCTTCTCGAAATCGCGCCGGATCGTTCCATCAGGGCTCCGGTTACCTTTTTCCACGGGTTTTCCCAAGCTTCGATTCCAGAACGGATACCAGTTGTGCAGGTGGTCCGGAGTCGGGAGCGGGTTCGGGTCGGAGAAGAGGCAATAGCCGTCTGAAGTCGCCAGCGCCAAAGCGGTCGTTGCCCGCATCAGGTTCAAGTCCTCACGCGACTTGTGGTACCAGGTCTCGAGGCAATTGATCCGCGGTTCCCGCAGGTTCGCCTCGGCCCAGAGCAAGGTGTCCTCGATCCGCTTCCAGTCCGCGGCGGTCTTGCTGCGGTAGCATTCCATGAAGAGCCCATTGATAAACGGCGCGGTCTGCGGGATCTGGCGGTCGTTGGAATTGGCCAGGATCAGGCCGTCCTCCCCCATGCGTTTCCGGATCGCAGTGACCAACGCCAGCCGGTCCTCGTCATCCTGCCACCAGTCCAGCATAACCCCGTCGACCACGCCGCTTCTGACGGCAGCCCCGCACTGCATGGCCACCTGTTCGCGGTACTCGGGGTTCGAGAAGTCCATCTGTATGAATCCGCCTTCCTCCCAGCCCATGACCAGTTTGCCCGCGGCGTCACGCTTCCACCACTTATGGTTATCGGGAAGGAACCCCCGCCACTGTTTTTTCCATTGCTCAGGCACATTCCTGGGCGCTGTACTTCCCCAGGCGTCCCGGTACCGGATCTCCAGGAGCATGACCATGTTCGGATTGAGCTTGAGCAGGGATTTCCTAAGCTCCAGCCCCTGCCGTATCGATTCCGGGGTAAAGTCCGTAGCCAGCCCTTGGTATTCGTTGTTCCATCTGAGTTTAAAACACTCCACGCCGCCGAAGATGAGGTCGTGGCGGGCCACCGTCACCATGGGATCCTCGCCCTTCAGGTTGTCAGCCGGATTCCAGGCTTGGAAGACGGAAGGAAACGAACGGCCGGCGATCCGGCGAACCACCGCCGACTCTCCCGGCGCGGCGTCCAATTGCTTCCGAATCACCGCCAGCGCCGCCTCGGCCCAGACCTCATGGCCCTTGTCGGTGGGGTGGCAGTTCTCTTCGTTGAAGTGGAACCCGGCCCAGCGTTTGCCGTTCTCCGTGGCGGCGAGGATCGCCGCGCGCATGTCGACAAAGGGCACCTTGGCCTCCGCGGCGGCATCCTTCTGGGCCTGCAGCGTTTCGTCCAGATGCTTGAAGAACGGCTTCAGGGGATTGTCGCCGCCGGTGCCGATGAGCACGATGTCGGCGCCAAAGCGCTTGCTGATCTCGGCAGCAAGTGTGCTGAGCGCCAGCTTGGTTTCCTCGGGGATCAGGTAGTGGTGGCAGCAGTCGTTGGCGCCGAAGGCGACCAGCACCAGGTCGGGCTTGAACGCCTCCAGCCCGTCCAGCCGCCCCAGGCCTTCGTAGCTATTCTGGCCGCCGATGGCGAAGTGATGGACGCTGAAGTCCGAGCCGGGATAGGCCTCTCCCAGTTTCTTCACCAGCACCGCGCCCCAGTTGGCCTCCGGCGTCTTCGCCCCGCCGTTCCAGCC
>CAYOIT010000260.1:0-5458 GCA_964404035.1 uncultured Verrucomicrobiota bacterium
TGGGTATGGGGCGGGGGTGCGGGTTGACGTTTCCGCATAAAATAAAGGCTGGACTTATCTTCGCTTACTAATCATTATATTTATTATTATGAATTTGACTGGCATGTCGATGCCAGGAGGGAGAGGCACCCATGAAGAGCTTGGATGCAGCCGTTTTCGGCGCGAAGGGTGACGGCGTGACGGACGACACCGCCGCGCTGCAGCGGGCCATCGACGCGGCCTCCGACGTCCGCGGCACGGTCTGGTTCCCCCCCGGCGTCTACCGCACGTCCATGCTCCAGTTGCGCGACAACGTGGGCCTCGCCGCCCAGGCCACCTTTTCCTACCGCCGCCACGGCGGCACGGTTCTCCGGCTGGCCGACGACAAGGCCCCCTGCCTCCTGAACCTGGGCGGTGCCATCGGCGTCCACCTGACGGGGCTTTCCCTGGATGGAGCAAAATTAGGGACAGGCGTCCACGGCATCTGGCTGGACGGGACGGGGCACAAGGAGGAGGAGACCGTTTTCATCGAGGGCGTGCGGGTCGCCGAATTCACGGGCGACGGCGCCCGGCTGTCGCCCGTGTGGGGGTTCACCGTCCGCAACTGCCTGTTCCACCACAACGCCGGCGACGGCCTCTGCGTCACGCAGTGGGACGGCTTCGTCTACGAGAACATCATGATCGGGAACGGCGGGTGGGGGTTCGCGGGGTATGCGCCCCATGCGTCGGTCACGATGACATCCAACCGGATCGAGTGGAACGGCAAGGGCGGCATCTACCTGCAGCGCGGAAGCCATTACACCATCGGCAACAACTACGTGGACCGCTCCGGCGGACCGGGCCTGTTCATGGACGGGCAGAAGCCCGCGGAGCCGGGTCGGTCCATGCCGGGCACCCATGCCGTGACGGGCAACATCTTCTACCGGAGCGGCAAGCAGGCGCAGCCGGAGACGAAGGAGAGCTGCCAGGTCCGGCTGGAGCACATGGCGGGCGTGGCCATGACGGGCAACACGCTCTGCTACGGCACGGACGACGACGGCGGGGGACGGGTCTCGCCCTCCTACGGCCTGGTGCTGGAGGGGTTGCGGAACAGCGTGATCATGGGGAACGCCCTGAACAACGCCTGCCTGAAGGAGTTGATCCTGGATGCGGGCGGGCACGACGGACTGGTCCTGCGCGACAATCCGGGGTGCGTGTTCGCGGGCGTTTAGTCACGAATAGCGGAGGGGCAAGATCGTGAAGAATCCTGGCTTTCAAAAATCGGCATGGCTTGTTCTGATCATAGCCGCAGCCGCGGCGACGGCAGCCCGCGCGGCAGAGGTGGCCAGCCTGGGCAGCGGCCACTGGCATTCGAACACCACATGGAGCTCGGGGGCCGTGCCAGGCGCCGCCGATAACGTGACGATCGCGGCGGGCCACACCGTGACGGTGGCCCAGGCGTCGGCGGTTTATGCGGTCTCGAACCTGACCGTCAACGGCATCCTGGCGCACCTGGCGAACAACGGGGTGGGGGACCCCCATTACGGGATCAATCTTTCCATCGGCGGCAACCTGAACATACCCGCCGGCGGCCTGA
This sequence comes from uncultured Verrucomicrobiota bacterium, assembly GCA_964404035.1. GTDB lineage: Bacteria > Verrucomicrobiota > Kiritimatiellia > CAIKKV01 > CAITUY01 > CAMBRF01. The sequence goes on from CAYOIT010000260.1 coordinate 1,556, forward strand.
TCGACGCTCTTGGCAAGGGCTATGCGGCCTACAAGGGGCCGGCCCCGGGCGGCTACCCTTATGGCAGCAGCCACGGTGGCTGGGGATTCGCCGGCAAGTCGGCCCTGACGTATGGCTCCATTGTCGCGCCGACCAACCTCGGCAGCGGCGGGAGCGGGGCCGGGGGCGGCGCCGTCATTCTCCGGGTGGCCGGCGGCACGACCCTTAACGGGACCATCAACGCGGACGGGAAACCGAAGCAGGCCAATTACTCGCCCGCCGGCGCGGGGGGCAGCGTCTGGCTTTCCACGGCCACGCTGGCGGGAACGGGCACGGTCAGCGTGAAGGGGGGCGACGCCTACGGCGGCTCCTACGGCGCGGGCGGCGGGCGCGTGGCCGTCGATCTGTCGGCGGGGGAGAGCGTCGGCGGCGTCAACCTCATCGCCTGGGGAAGCCTGGGGGACAACAACTGGCCGCCCGGAACGGTGTATAAGGAAATGGCGTCCCAGGCCGCGGGCCAGGGGGTCCTGGTCATCGACAACGGCGGGATTGTCCCCGGCAGCGGCGGGTGCACGCTGATCTCCTCGAACATGCCCGAGACGTCGATCGGGACCCTGGTGATCCAGAACAAGGGCCTGTTCGCCATCCAGACCAACTGGTCCTTCACGCTGCTCGGCGATTTCACGGACCCGACCCCGGCGGCCTCGCTCGGGGGCTCCCTGATTCTCGGGGGCGGCGGCACTTCGCGGGTGACCAGCCTGGCGGGAACCCATTTCCTGAACCTGACCTGCACCAACGCCGGAAAGGGGATTGATTTCTCGGCGGGTTCGACCAACTGGGTGGACGGTGTCCTGACGCTGAACGGGGCGCCCGGCAACCTGATTCACCTGAATCCCCTGACCGCCAGCCGGTGGCGCCTCAACGCGGCCCCGGTGATCCACAGCGTGAGCTACGTGGATGTCCGGTACTCGGATGCCAGCGCCCGGGCGACGATCGAGGCGTATTATTCCACCGATCTCGGGAATAACACCAACTGGGTGTTCTCCCAGGGCGCGCCGGGCGAAACGAACCGGTGGACCGGCGCCTCCAACACCGTCTGGAACCTCGGAACCAACTGGTCGCTCGGTCGCCAGCCCGTTTCGGGGGACGTCGTGCTGATCCCACCCGCCTGCCCGCGATATCCCGTGCTGGACAACAACAAGAATCTCAACATCCTGGACATCCAGGCCGGCGGCGCGCTGCGGCTGGGGGGATTCAACCTGGGGGTCACGAACCGCCTGGGCTGCGCCGGCGTCCTGGCCGCCACGGGCGCGGAGACGGTGTCCCTCCTGGGGGATGCGGATTTCACGGGCGGCACCTTCAGCAACGCGGCCTCCACGGTGTTCATCGCCGGCTCCGGCCCCCAGGTCCTGCGGCTGGGAGGCAACCGCTTTTACCAGACGACAGTCGCGAACACCGCCGCCCCCGTCACGTTCGCGGATCCGGTCACCGCCACCAACCTTTACAACTTCGGGGGGACATTGGTGTTTTCCAACCTTGTGACGGCGTCCGTTTTCTCCAACCAGTCGGGATCCATCGCGTTCAACGGCAACGTGAGCGCCGGGAAACTGTTCAACGGCTCCGGAAACCTGGCTTTCGGCGGCGACCTGAATGCGGTCGAATTCCGGTGCCGGACGAAGGGCGTGTCGATGACGTTCCACAACGGCTCGACATACAGCGTCACCAATTTGTACCTGAACGGGGCTCCGGGCCAGCCGATCACGCTGAGAAGCGACAGTCCGGGGAATGCCTGGAACCTCCGCGTGACGCGCGTGGCGCGGCCGCAGTATGTGGACGTCCAGGACAGCGACGCCTCGGGTGGAATCGCGATCCAGCCCGTGACGTCCGTCGACAGCGGAAACAACCCGAACTGGAATTTCGGGGATCCCGCCTGGCTGACATGGGTCGGCGGCCTCAACACGGATTTCGGGAACAAGACGAACTGGAGCCCCCAGGTGGCGCCGGGCGCCGGCAGCCGGATCGTGATCGACGGATTCTACACCAATGCGCCGCGGATCCTGTCCTCCGTGACCGTGACGCAGTTGTGGGTGGGGGGCTATACCACCGCCACGTTGACCGTGGATGCGCCGCTGACCGTCGCCGGCGACGCGGCCGTCCTGGCGGGCGGCGTCCTGACGCACAGCGCCAACACCACCAGCGAGGTCTACAGGCTCATGCTCGCCGTTTCTAATTCGCTTGCCGTTGATCCCGCCGGGCTCCTGGATGCCACGGGCAAGGGCTATGCGGCCTGGAATGGCCCCGCGCCGGGCGGGACCGCCCCTGCCAAGTACGGGGCCAGCCATGGCGGGCTGGGCTATGGCCCGCCGTTATATGTGACATACGGGTCCATCACCTCGCCGACCAACCTCGGCAGCAGCGGGGAGTATCCGGGCGGCGGTGCGATCATCCTGCGCGTGACGGGAAGGACCACGCTTGACGGCGTGGTCAGGGCCGACGGGCAGCCGATCGCGGCCAACTACCGGGTCGCCGGAGCGGGCGGCAGCGTGTGGCTCACGACGGCCTTGCTGGCCGGCTCGGGGACGATCAGCGCCCAGGGCGGCATGCTCAACACGACGGCCACCGGCGGAGGCGGCGGTCGGGTGGCGGTGAAGCTGACCGCGGGAGAGGATTTCGACAAGGTGGCCATGCTGGCGTACGGGAACATCGATGCGACCTATGCCTCCGCGGGAACGATCTACAGGGAAGCGGCCTCGCAGGCTCCCGGCCGCGGCACGCTCGTGGTGGACAATGGCGGCGTGACCGTCAGCGGGGGAAGCTATACGCTCATTTCCTCGAACGTGACCGGCACGGCGGTCGGGACCGTCCTGATCCAGAACAGGGGCCAGCTCGTCATCGCCTCGAACCAGAGCCTGACGGTGAGCGGAAGCTGGAGCAACGGCGCCAGCTTCACGGCTCAGACCAACAGCCTGGTGGCGTTTTCGGGCCCGGCCGCGGCCGTCGTCTGGGGCAGTAATACGTTCTCCCGGCTTTACATCGGCGACCCGGGGACGAAGCCGCTGAGCTTCCAGGCGGGCCGCATCCAGACCGTGTGCGGCGATCTGTCGATCGACCGGGCCGCCCTGGGTTCGACGGCGCCGGGCCAGTGGTGGTACCTGAGCGTGACGAACAACGCCACCCAGGCGCTCATCCAGTGGGTGACGGTCCAGGACAGCCATGCGGGCACCGGCGCGACGATCGTGGTCACGCGGGGGGGCTCCGACCTGGGCCACAACGTGAACTGGCTGTTCGCGTCGAATCCGGGAACGGTGATCATGATCCGGTGAGCAGAGGATCGAATGGACTGGCCATTTACCCCTTTCAGTGGTAGACGGTTTTCTTGGTGTTGACGATGGCAGGGAGGACTTCATGAAGCGGTTTTCGGTTCTCGCGGTGTTTCTGTTTGGTTTTGCAACGGTCTATCGGGCCCAGGCCGCCACCTTGTATGTGACGCCGGGCGGCACGGACCCGGCTGGCGTGAGCTGGGCCGCGCCCACTTCCCTCACCAATGCGCTGGCCATTGGGAAAAGCAACGACGCGATCTGGCTGGCGCAGGGCGTCTACACCAATGGGGCCACTTTTACCATCGCCAGCAACGGCGTGGCGCTGTACGGCGGCTTCACGAACGGCATGGCCACGTTCGCCGAGCGCGACTGGGCCGCGTATCCCGCGCTGTTGGACGGCCGCAGCAACGCCTGGCGCGTGGTGACTGTTTCCGGCTCGGGGATCACGCTGGACGGCCTGGTCATCACCAACAGCGCGGGCGGGGGGCTGACCAAAACGGCTGGCGGGGCGCTGACGCTGGCCAACTGCCGCGTGGTCCGGAACCTGGGAAAGAGCATGACGGGCGTCGGCTGCAACTTCACCAGCGGCAGCGTGCTGATCACC
>CAYOIT010000261.1:0-5408 GCA_964404035.1 uncultured Verrucomicrobiota bacterium
AACGGTATAGGCGGCAGCGCCGACCGTGTCAAAGAGGATGCTCTTGAGGGTTACCTCCGCGCCCAGATCGAGCGTTGTCTGCCCATTCCCAGCGTTGTTCAAGGTTGCCGTATCGCCTGTGCCTGGCACGGCATTGGTGCTGTTCCAGTTGTTGGTCTTCGACCACATATTGTCGAGCGTGCCGTACCACGTGCCGCTGGCCGCCCACAGACGGGGAGGTGCCACGAGCAGGAACCCCAGAGAGGCTACGAATAACAACCCGTGCGTCAGCTTCTTTGCGTTCATCGTTTCTACCCTCCTGCCTTCGACACTCTTCTTCATTCACAGACAGCCGGCCACGCCATGCCCAGCAAAGGTGCCAGAGCTCACCCGTAGCCTCTTCCTCTGGTCCCGCCGGGCTACGGGCTGGAAGCCCGTGCCACGCCATCGTTTCCCTGGAACAGGGCCTCTGAAACCCTTGATCACCGGAACGTAAACGTCGCTCCTTTGGGCGTCGGCCACAGCTCGTAGGCGCCCATGTCGTAGCCGGAACCAACCAACGGCTTCCGGCCAGCGATCGGCCTGATGGAGCCCGTAATGTCGTTCGTGATACCAATGTTCAGGCCGGAGTCAAGGCAGGGCGATGCCTCGGCGAGAGCGTAGACGCTGCCGTTGAAATCGGCTCGGAACTGCGGCGTCTGGTTGGTGATCATGCCGGCGCCGATCGTCAGGCTCATCGAGGAGAAATTACCCCCGGCGTTCCCGTAGACGCAGGAGTAAGCGATCGTGTCGGCATTGAGTCTTGTGAACCGGATGCCATTAACCACGTTGCTGCTCGAGATGCAGTTCGTCAGGTAGGTCCCCTGGTGGCTACCATTGCTGTCTTCGTAGCCGCTGGATCCGTTGTCGGCGAACGTACAGAAGTTCGCGAAGGTATAGATGCCGGGGAAGTCCGCGTTGATCAGCAACCCGTCGCCGCCGTTCTTTGCGAAAAGGCTGTTCACCGCCGTGACGGCCGATTCGAGGGTCGCCATCCCGTGGCTGGTGTTATTCGTGAGGATCGTCCGGTTCACAACCGCCTTCCAACCTCCGTACCTGACGCCTTCCGCATAGTACCCGACGTTGTTGTTCCGCAGCGTACACCGGTCGACAACACCGGTTTTCGCAGTCTGGAAGACCCCGTAGAGTCCGCCTTGGAGCGTCATCTGACGGACCACGCTGTTCGTTTCGGGAAGGTAGGCAACGTGCCAGGCGCTGGTTACGACGGTCCGATCCCGATCCGCCCCCTCCAACGTAACCATGGCGGGCAGGATGACCGTGTCGCTGTAAGTGCCGGTAGCCGCATAGCACGTGCCGCCGGACGCCGTCAGGGCCAGCCCCGATCCGATGGTCTTCTTCGCCGTCCCCCAACTTGTCCCATCCGCCGCATCGTTGCCGGAGGCGCCGTTCACGTACTGCGCCGCAGATCGCACCACCGGGTTCGAAGCCGATTCATAACAACCCATATCGAACGGCGCGGATCGCGCAACGCCGTCGAGGTCGTTGCTGACGATGCCCAGCAACCCGTTGGTCGTTCCGTACCCCAAACACGGCGAAAGGCCCTGCAGACGGTAGTTGCCGCCGCCCACAAACAATGGATCGGCCGTCATGCAGCCTGCCTGTAACCGCATCGTCCCCGTGGCCAGGGCCGATGCAAAATTCCCACTCCGATTGCTGAAAACACAGGAACTGGTGATATTGAACGTGGAGTGTCCCAGACCGCTATTCTGCCGGATGCCGGCCCCGCCATTGTCATAGATGATGCAGTTGCGGACGTCCATGGCGATCGTCAGGTAATTGTCGTAGATCCCGTTGCCGGCATTGTTCACGACCGTGCAATTGTAGAGCCAGGTTCCGCCCTGCGTGCTGTTATCAACCTGCGACGAGAAACCATCGCCACCGTTGGCGACCAGCAATGAATTCAGAACGCGGCCGGCCGGCGCCCCCGGATTGCCTCCCGTCTGGTAAACCCCGTGGCTTGTGTTGCTCGCCACCACACAGCGGTCCAATGTGTAGTACGCGTAGTTCCCGCCCGGCACTTGCACGCCGTAAGGGTTGTTGTGCATCACGCACTCGTCGAGGCGATTGCTGGTGGCCGTGATGTAGACGCCGCTATTGGAGTTGTTCCTCAGAATGCAGCGCCTCGCGAAGTTCCGCGCGCCGGACATGGCAATGCCGTAGGTTCCTCCGAGCACCGTCACCTCTCGCAGGTAGGCGTTGGTCGCGCTCATGGTGACCACGCTTCCGCCATTGCTGATGATGGTGGAGGTCCAGTCTGTCCCGGCCACCGTGGTGTTGGCGGGGATGCTGACGGCCTCCCTGTAGAAACCTGCTGCCACGTTGACCGTCCCGGTCGGGGTCAGCACGCTGAGCCCCGCCCCGATGGTTTTCTTGGCCGTCACCCAGTTGGTGCCGGCGCCGCTTTCGTCCGGGCGGGAGGCATCCACATAGACCATGTCAAATTTGGAGGCCGCCGCAAACGCCGACTCGTAACAGCCGACGTCAAACGCGTTGGTCCGCGCCGCCCCGTCCACATCGTTAGTGATTCCCGTGATCGTCATACCGGCATCGATGCACGGGGATCCGCCCTGAAGACGCCAACTTGTGTCGAGCGCGGGGTCGGCGTTCACCATGTTGGCGCCGATGACGGGGGTCTGCGTGTTATTGTAATGGGTCCCGCTCACATTCCCGAAGACACAGGAGTAGTTCAGGTACTGCTTCGCCGACCCACCGGTAACAATGTGGGTACCGTATCCGGCATTCCAGGCAAGAATGGTATTCGTGATGTAGGCATGCGAGTTGTAAGTACTGGCCTGGTAACCGTGCAGGCCATTACTGACAATCGTGCAGTTCCACCACTGCGACCAGTTGGCACCGCCATTGTCCCAGTTCAAGTAGGCCCCGCTGCTTCCATTTCGGGCGATCAGTGTGTTGCGCACGGTAAGGCCGACTCCGCCGGGGATGCCCATGTTGCTGGGTAGGGCACTGTTGATCCCGTAGATGACATTGCTGGTAATCAGGCACTCGTTAACCTTTGCACCGGGCCGCCCGTGTCCCAGGCCATTCGTGTTGTTGATCAGGATGCAGTCCTGTACGGTGTTGTAGTCGGCCGTGATGTCGACCCCGCGCAGTCCGCTCCGCATTGTCAGGCTCTGCACCTTGGCATTGGTCTCGACCATCGATACGACGTACCATCCGGCGGTAACCACGGTTGTGCTCCGGTTTGTGCCCATGAGCGTTGTATTGGCGGGGACATAGACATTCTCGGCATAGGTGGCGGCCGCCACGGTGCAGGTTCCCCCCGGCGCGGTGAACGCCAACGCCATCCCGATGGTCTTTTTCGCTGTCGCCCAGGCCGATCCGTCGCCGGACTCGTCGGGCCGGGACGCATCGGCATAGGTGGCCGGCAACCGGGATGCCGCCGTGTGGGCGGACTGGTAACAGCCCATGTCAACGCTGCTGCCGCGCGTCGTATTCTCAAGGTCAATGGCGACCCCAAAAGCGCTCAAGTCCGCTCCGTATCCCACACAGGGCGATCCGTTCTGCAGGCGGTAGTCGCCGCCGCCAATGAAAAGGGGTGTGGCAAACATCGTCCCCGATAGCAGTGAGAGGTTTTTGTTCGCTTCGAAAGCATAAACGTTGCCGTTTGTGTTGCCGAAGATCGTGGAGTTCCGGATTGTGACGGGCTGGTGCGACAGGTTGTGCTGATAGAACCCATACTGACGGTTCCCGGCAATGATCGTGTTGCGGATGTCGAGCCCGACGGTAAGGTAGTGGTCGTAGAGGCCGTGCCCTCCGTTGTCCGCGATCGTACAGTTGTACACCGGCGATCCGAGTGCGTTGTTGTCGGTGTTGAAAGTCAAACCGTTGCCGCCATTCCCGGCGATAAGGGTGTTAACACAAAAGATGGCCTGCTTGGACGCATTGAGCCAGATGCCGTGCGAGGCGTTATTGCTGACGATGCACTGCGTGACGTACATGCGGCTCTGGTTGCCTGCCGTTGCATAGATGCCGTACCTGCCGCCCGTGACCGTCAGCCCCTTGAAGGATTGCGGTTGGACACTGACGGTGATCGCGTCGATCGTGTTCACCACGGGTTGGATCACCGTCGGGTGTGCGGCCGGAGCCCAACTCCAGTCGTTCGTATTATACCCGCCGATAACGTTCAACCCGACCCTGGCGTTGAAGGTAACGGGGTTCGTGTAAACCCCCTCGCCGATCAGGATCGTGTCACCGTTGGTAATCGCCGCGTTGGTGATGGCATACGGAATCGTCGCCCACGGGCTGCCCTGCGTACCCGGATTCGCGTTGGCGCCGTGCCGGGCCACATGGAAGACGCGTGTGTACTCGTCCACCCCGATATCCGCGGCGCCACCGATGATCCTCGGCTGCCCGTCGAGATCCACGGCGGTTTCCATCCAGGACTGGTAAGCGGCCGCGTTGACGCAGGGCGAGTTGGTCCTGAGATGGAAGTCCCCCGTCGCCACGTCAACACACTGCGGGTCATTGGCGGAATTGCCGGTGCCAGCGGGAACGGGGCTGGCGAAGGTGTAGGAAATGGTGGCCGCCCGGTTTGTGTACCAGTTTGCCGAAGCCGGCGCCGTATTGAAGTAGAGGATGCTGTTCTGCACGGTCACGTTGGTCTGAGCTACCAGGCCACCGCCCGCCGTCAGCGCCGAGTTCGAGGCGATCGTGCAACTGGCAACGGTGGCGTTGGTCAGGACATAGACCCCGCCCCCGTCACCCGCCGCCGTGTTGAGCGTGACCAGACTGTTCCGGAGCGTGCCGTTGACCTGCACATACACCCCGCCGCCATGGTTCGTGGCACCGCTGCCCGAGGCGTACCCGTTGCGGAGGGTGAAGCCTTCCACCACCGCGCTGGCGTGGCTGAGGAAGAGACAGCGGTTGGTGACGGCCGGGTAGTTGCCGTCGATGATCGTCACGCCCGCGCCGTTGACGCTCCGGAGGGTGATCCCGTTTGTCACGCTCAGCATGGCGGCGTTGGCCACCACGCCGGTGGATGCATAGGTCCCGTTGGTTACCCAGATGACGTCGCTGGCCACCGATACGGCGATGGCGTCCTCAATCCGCAGGGCGGCCGTGGCCCAGTTCGTGTAAGGAGATGTCGGCGATCCGGAAGTCACCGACACGTAGCGGTTCGTCGCCTCCGCGAACGGCGTTCCCGCGAGCAGGAGTCCCACCGACACCGCGAGCACCATCGCCCGGATCCCTCTGGTCGTGTCCATCGTTACCCTCCCCTGTTGCTCTTCACTTCCGTAGCACGGGCTTCCTGCCCGTAGCCTCTTCCTCTTGCCCCGCCAGGCTACGGGCTGGATGCCCGTGCCACGAGTACCGGTTCGATCAACATCGGGTTCTGCAGTGGCGTCCCC
>CAYOIT010000262.1:0-5405 GCA_964404035.1 uncultured Verrucomicrobiota bacterium
AGTAGTCCATGCGGTTGTCGCTATCACCGTCGCAGATCATGGCGTTAAAGCCAAAGGTGTCCCCGGCCTTCAATCCCAGCGCGGTCAGTGGCAGGCGCAGGGTGTAGCGGGTGAGCTTGGTGTTCTCGTCACGCGTCACGGCGCAGTCTGCGGTTCTAAGAATCGCGTCGCTTGCGCCCATCGACTGATGGACGATCACGCCGTTGGTGGAAAGGGCCAGCATCAGGTTCCAATGGGTGCCATCCGGTGGTACAACACCAAGCTGCATCGCGTCGCCATTCCAAGTGTTGCCGCCGCTCTGTGTGTTCTGGTGCTGGTCGTCCGTCACCTCGGCGCCGATACAGACTGCCTCGCCGTCCCATCCAAGGTAGATGCGGGCGCTGACGTCCTCAGGTCCCTGCCAGAGCGTCCGTGGTTGGTTGGGCACCACGCTGCGGGCGTTCTCCGGAAAGACATCTTCGGCGCTGGCCATGGTTGCCAGGGGCTTATTGAGTGTGGACAGATCATCGTTGACCTTGAAAGGCGCAGCCAGTTTGCGGAGCGGCCGCACAATCGTGGCGTCGAACCGCGGCGGCTGGGTGGCGGTGATGTTGTCGCCTGCAGGCGCTGTGCGCACTGCGCGAAATCCATTGATAGGATCCAATCCGCGGCGATCCGCATAGGCCACGGTCGCCTTGATGCGTCCGGAATTCAGCAGATGACCCAAGCCATAATAATGCATGCCCTTGCCGTAGCCGCCTCGGTACACCACGGCACCGGCATCCTTCGGCCAGTCGGCAGGCAGAAACGCCTCGCCCTGACCGTGCGAGCCTGCAAACGTCCGCCCGGTCGGCAGACAAGGCGTTACCAGCCGCTCAACATAGCTTAAGCTGTTCAGGAACCCCAGTCCCCAATAGGAAAACCCAACTTCCCTTGGAGTAGGATTCTCGCTGCCCCGTAACGCTTTTTCGTACTCCAACTCCGTCAGGGGGCGCAGTCCGGCCCAAGCTGCGACTGTTGCACAGTCCCGCCAGGAAAGCCAGGGACAAAACCCATCTGGCGTGGTGGCGACATAGGTGTACGGATGCCCGCTGCCGACGCGATTGATCGTCACCCCCTGATAGCCGTCGTACCAGTATTTCTTAGCAACTTCAGCGGGTATGGTATTGAGAAAACCAGCGTAAAGCGCCTGGTTGATCACCGGGTACTTCATGCAGTAGAAAGCCGCAAAACCATTGGGGAATAACGCGGAAATCTCGCTGTTGTTTTCCGGCGTTATGCCGCTGGCCCAGAGCTTACCTTTCTGTTTTCCGGTCGGAATCGCACCGGTCCCCGTCACCCGGTACGGAGGGGTGGCCGCTCCCGATTCGCCGTCAACATAAGCGTGAAAGGCATTGGCCTCTTTCCCGCCTGTGCCCAGGAAGTAAGGTCCTTCCCCGACGTAACACATCTCTATGCCGAAGGCGCGCACGGAAGTGTTCAGTGTTCCGTGTTCCGTGTTCAGTTCCACCACGGCCGTGACTTTGCGGGCGGCGACAGAGGCGCGTCCATCTTTGGCCAGACGGACGAACATCCCCACGGCCCCGCCTGCCCCGAGCCCCGTTGCGGGGTCATTGCCAGCGGGCACCACAAACTCCAGGGGGGTGCCATCGCCGCAACTGTAGCCGGTGGGATTGACCACTTGATCCGCCGCGAGACGGACAGGACGCCAATCGACCGATCCCTTCGCCCGCGCCTTGAAGAAAACCCAGGTCGCGTCGTGGAAGCTGCCGTAGCGGTAGGCGTTTGTCCAGGTGATGTCAAAGGTGACCACCGCCGTCTTAGCGTCGCGCGGGGAGACGGTCACGTTATCAAGCCGCACTTCAGGGCCACGCAAGATCGGCGCAGGTGTATCCGCCGCTTCCTGCTCGGAATCACCTTCCGCGTCTTTCGGCTCGGTATCCTGCGCTCGGGCGCCAGGCGCGGTCAGCAGAAACGCTGCCGAGGCCAGGGCTATCAGGCTTTTCAGGGTCATCATCGTTTTCATAGTCTCTTGTCTCCTGTTCGAAACTCGATTGCTGCCGGACGCAAACGACTGCATTCGATCAACACTTCAATCTTCACTTTTCAATCTTCCCTTGGCTCGTCCTCACCCCGCGGAATCCCTGTGCGTAGTGGCGGTTTTTGTCGCCTTCGCAGCCGGCAAGATTCACCGCAAAGCGATTCGACACACGATACCCCTCGTTGATATCCCAGTGATTGGAATGGGATGATCCGGGAATGCCGCCGCCGCGCATACCAAACGGAACCGTCCAGGGCGAGTCGCCGCCTTCGCCGTGATTTCCGGCAAACGTCCTTGCGGCAGATGAGCCGACGCTCACCAGGCCTTCGTTCAGGTTGCCGGTGAGATCCAGAATGCCCCAGTAGGACGCACCGGCGCGCACGCGGTCGCTGTCTGGCGTGGCGAAGCAGCCCGCCCGAATGGGGCACTCATGCAACTTCTCGTTCGTGCCATCGAAAGGCGCGTTGCCGTGCGTGGCATCCGGGCCGCCGGTCCCTTCCCAGATTGCCATCTCGTCGGGCATGCCGGGGTTCTTGAGCGTGTACGCGCCGCCCTTGCCTGCCATGCCGGCAATGGCGGCGGTGCCCCAGGCATACTCATCCGGGACCGGCAGGAGCGGTCCGCGGCAGGCCTTTTCGAATTCCAACTCGGTCATGGGGCGCAGGCCGGCCCACGCCGTGTAAGCGGCGCCATCCGGGAACGTAATGCGGTTGCAGGCCACATCAGGCGTGCTGGTCTTGTAAACGGCCGGCTTGCCTGGCTTGGGAATGACGCCGGATGCGGTAAACGTTCCACGCTGGATGACCAGAGGTTCGTTCGCGTCGGCGATTCCGGAGGTTGCGATTTGAATCCTGCGATTGGCCGCGTCAACTTGCCCTGGCACGGGCGCGATCTTGGGGGCGGGTGAGGAGGGTTTGTCGGTCATGCGGGCCGCCTGCTGCTTATAGGTGAGGGTGTTGAGAAAATCCACGTATTGTTGTTGCGTGATTTCGGTGCGCATGCAGTAAAACGCGGCGTATCCCTTTGGGTAGCGATCGGCAAGTTGCTGCGGAAAGCGGCTGTTGAAGTCGTCGAAGGTTTTGGGGCTCATTCCCAACGTATCGCGGTTGCCCAGATTCGCCTCGGCCGTTCCGCCCAGAGTGAGCCCTTGCTCGCTGGTGATGCGCAACGGCTGCGTGCTTGCGCCCGCCGAGAATTGGGCTTTGATACGGTTCGTGGTCGTCGAGCCATCGCCGGCCCAGAACGCGCCGGAGGGGACATAGACCATCGGAAGGGCAAACACACGGACTTCGGCGTCGGCGGGAACATCGGCGCACGTCAGCGTAACACCCTTCCAGACGTTCGGACCCTGACCCGGCGCACTCCGGAAGATGAAAGCCCCGATGCCGCTGGTGACGCCGCCATCAGGAGTGTCGGACAGGCCCAACTCCAACGAGGCTCCTGAGGGAACGGTATGGCGCGAAACGTCGGGGGTGAGCGTCGCATGCTGCCAGACATCCTTGCCGGGCTTCTTGATCTTGGCGAACACCCACGCCGCATCCCAGCTCTCCAGTTTCCGCGCCGCCGGGGCACCGGTACGCTCGGCCGGTTCCTCCCACGCCGTCCGCCAGGACCAGTCCCAGGCGAGGTCAAAGGTGATGGCGCTCTGTCCCGCAGCGGAACCGGCGACCAGTCGTGCGTTCGTGACACGAATCGGATCCGCCTTGCCGGTCCCCTTGAACCGTGCGTCGGACGCAAAGACGGGCAAAACGGCAAGCACTAATACAACTACAAGTGGCAACAGCTTCTTCATGGTCTTTCCTTCTGTTGTTTTTCGACGGCTGTCGATAGCTGCCGATTACCATCGGCCGCATTCGCTTTGATCTCTGACACCTGACTTCTGAACCCTGAACCCTGCCCCCTTCTCCTACTGCTCCGCTGCTTCCTTCGGCGCGCTCCGAACGCCACGCCATTTCCACGACCATCCAACGAATGTTTTTGCGGCCGCGCTGCGGCACGAGGGGTTGCGGTAGTCGTATCCGCCGCGCGTTCCAGCACCCACGGCATCGTCTTGCGGCCAGTCAGCAGGGATGTCGGTTGTTCCGTTGCCGTGCGTCCCCTTGAAGCTGCGGCCTTTGGCGTTACCGGCCGTTACGAGGCGCTCGGACGCGGACTTCCACCGGTTGCAGTCATAAATGCCCCAGAAGGAGTTATGCGAGAGTTTGTGATTTCCTGTCTCCCAGCCCTCGTCAATGGGCCCGCGGGAAAGCTTTTCGTATTCCAATTCGGTCATTGGCCGCAGTCCAGCCCAAGCCGCGAAGGCCGTTAAGGATGGCCAGGACAGACCTTCCATTTCATGCCTGAAATGCACATTACCATCACTGCGCCCCCCTATTTGGTACGAATAATTGCCACCGGGTGCGTTTTCGAGCGGCGTGAATCCATCCCTCGGCTTGGTGTACTTTGCGGACTGCGCTTTGGGAACCGTGGCGATAAAATTACTATAATGACCCACTTTGATCATGGTCTTCATGCAGTAGAAGGCGGCATAACCTTTCGGATAGGCGGCCGGTATCTCGCCGCCATCCTCCAGTGGCGCCGCCGTGCCGGCGGCCCAGAGTTTGCCCTTCTGCGTTCCGGTTGGAATCGCACCGGGACCGCTCACACGGTAGGGCGCGCCCGCACGGGAACCGTCCGTGTACTGAAAGAACGCATCGGCATCCTCGGCTTCCAAACCCAGCAGGAAGGAGCCTTCCGGGATATAAACCATTTCCAGGCCCGTGGCGCAGATCAAAGGGGGTGTGGGTTGAAGTTCTTTCGTGGTGAGGTCGCACAACACCGTGAGGTTGGTGGTGTTCACGGTGCCCTGACCGAACTCGGCTCGGCGGATGAATACGCCGAGAAAGCCCTCTGCGCCGTCCGGCACGATGAATTCGACGGGGGTGCCATGGCCCTGGGTGTACCCGGTTGGATTCAGAACTTTATCCGCGATCAGTCGGACATGCCGCCACTCGGCAGCGCCTTGGGGCTTGGCCTTGAAGAAGACCCATACGGCGTCGTGATTGATCTCGTGCCGAAAGGATCGCCCCCAGGAAAGGTCAAAGCTCAGGATCGCGGTCTTGTCATCGCGCGGTATGGTTTTGACATTGGCAATCGTGACGGTATCCGAGGCGTCGTGCCACCCCGCCTGCGCCGTGCCTGCGAGTATAAGGGCGGCAATCGTTCCAAAGACAAAACTTGTGGTTCCCGTTGCTCGGCTACTTCTGATCATGCTTTTCTTGTTCATGTCGCTCCTTCTGTTGAATGTAGGCGATCGGGTTCCAACCTGAGTATTGTCCGATCAACCGGCTATTGACCTCTTTGGCATTGTGGGAGTGTCGCTCAATTCCGGCCGATTATCAAGCGT
>CAYOIT010000263.1:0-5401 GCA_964404035.1 uncultured Verrucomicrobiota bacterium
TGCGTGCCTTCGCAGCGCCAGAAGTCGGCGTAGGCGACGATGCGGTCGCGATAAGGTTGTTTCTCATACCAGCGCACCAGCGCCGCGGCGGCGTCGGCCGACTTGCTCCAGTAGACATCGGACGCCAGCGACGGCACGGCGAGGCGCTCGCCGGTCTCGGTCACCACCAACTGGTCGGGATTGGCCAGCTTCCAGGCATCGCTTTCATCGAGTCCGAACCGGATGACCAGTCTGGTCTCCGGCATTGCCTCGGCCACGAACCGCGACGACCCGTCGATGGTCGCGAAGCCGCTGTAGTTGGGCGGCACGAACTGCGGTTCGGCCGTGACCGCTCCCTCAGCCCAAAAGGCTTTCGTCCCCTGCATCTT
The DNA here is from genome assembly GCA_964404035.1 of uncultured Verrucomicrobiota bacterium. Lineage (GTDB taxonomy): Bacteria > Verrucomicrobiota > Kiritimatiellia > CAIKKV01 > CAITUY01 > CAMBRF01. The sequence continues at coordinate 369 of CAYOIT010000263.1, forward strand.
GGGCAGACCGGCGAAGACGTAACCGAGGGGATGAGGCTTAAAGTTCTCGAGATGTTTCTCAATCCACGGCTTTTCCCAGAAGATCGGGCTGTAGCCGGACATCGGCAATGGCTTGCCGTCCACGACCAGTAGCGGCCGCCCTTGTGGTGCGGCGACTTTTGTCTCTGCCGCCGAACACACAAGAGCCAACAGCAGTGACCCGGAGACACTTCGCAGTATTGTCATTTTGCTAGCAATCCTTTCTTGTCAGGCGTTACCGGCGCCAACGTGATGTCGTCAATGTCAACGCTGCCGGTGCCCTTCGCTTCGAACAACCAACTGAAAAAGAACGTCTGCCGCGGAATCGACGTCTCGAAGCCAAGCCACACCCAGTCGCCCTGGCCGTCGAACTTCACCTCGGCCGACGGCTTGGGGTCGGTATTGGGTTTCGGGTAGGCCGCCGAGTCTATCGCGCAGCGAATCGTGCCGTGAAACTCCCGGCTGCGTACCCACGCGCCGATCCGGTATGTTTTTGCCAGGTACGGCCCGGCCCGGAAGGATGGTCCGATGGTGCCCGATTTGGCCGACTGGCCGCCACGCAGGCGCAGGCAACTGCGGTCGTTGCGTCCGGTATCGCGAACAATCTCGTAGTCGCCTTGCCACAGCGATCGTGACGTACCGTTGACCAACGGCAGGATGGTGGCGCAATCGTTGACCGGCTCCAGGTGGGCAATCAGTTGACGGTCAGGACCGGCATTTCTACCGGAGGCGGGGCGCACGGCCCGTGCGAAGGCGGCGGACACTTCCTGACGGTCCCAGAGACGGTACCGGACATGTCCTTCAAAGCGGTCACCGGCCTTGGCGGGGAATTCCTTCAGCGGCGCGCCGGCGTAGGACTCCTGGTCCGGTTTCCATAATGGCGCGATGTGTTGGTCCAACCCCCAATCACAGTAGTCGCCGTAGTACCGGAGCGTATTGTCGGCGGGGATCTCCGTCACCACGCCCCAGCCATCCACGACCGTGACCCAGTAACCGTCCGGCTTGATCGCGAGTTCCCTTGCGGGCGCAAACGCGTTGTTCTTGCCGGCGTGGTTCAACGGGAACGCGCACAGCACACCATCGGCGCGCAGGAACAGCGCGGCATTGTCGTGACTGCGGCAGGCTGGCATGGCGTCCGTGGCCGGCGCGAGCAACTGGTAGAACATCGGATCAGTGAGATTGATGCTGCCCCACTTCGAGAGAATGCCATCCTTCAGCACGTCAGCCGACAATTGTCCGTCGAGCACGTAGCTGTTCTGCTTCGCGTCATAGGACAAGCGCCACTTGCCGGTGGGCTGCGCGATGCCATTGGTCTCGACCGTACTGAGCGTGAGTTGAAGCTCGCTGCCTTCCGCGAGCACTTCCATCTTGCCCTTGTCGCTCCACTTCAGCTTGTCGAAGCCTTCGCCCCAAAGCGCCGGCGTGCTTTGCGCGATCATGACCGGCATCAGTCCCGGCCGCAGTTTCAACTCCTCAAACCGGCTGCGATCCGGCGGGATGTGACCGACCGGCTCGTCGCCATCGAAGATGGTGTCGCGTCCGACCCATTGGCGGATGTGGAAATCCGGTTTGTGGACCGGGACCGCATCCGTAATCGCCGGCGCGTTCGAGACCGTCACGTCGCTGAACCGCACCGCACTCTCGCGTACGGCCAACCCGGCCTTACCGGCCAGCAGCGGTTCGACCGGGTCGGCATACCGGATCAACTCCTGCCCATCTACGCTCACGACGATCCACGGTCCGCTGGCAGTGACCGCCACGCGGTAGTCTTTGCCGGCCTGAAACGCAAACGGCTTCACCCGCACCACGCCGCCGTGTGTTTTCCACAACTCAACATGTCCGTAGCCGGTCGAGAGCCGCACTTGATAATAATGATCTGCGTCGGTGTGCCGCACGATCAGCCCGACATCCGAACCCATCGCTTCGCGCCCCCACTGGTAATTCATGAAGATGCACCCTTCGCCGGGGCGAAAGCCCTTCAACGGTGCCGGCTCCAACACACGCACGGTCGCCGTCAACGTGTAGTCCTTCCCGCCGGTATTTCCGAGGAACGCGTATTGCCAGAGGTTCACCGCTCGGGACTGGAAGTACGCGTAAGCATTGTCGTCCATCCCATCGAGCGCGGTCTCCGGCAAGTTGTAGTACTGCGGCCCTTTTGCTTCGAGACCCGTGGTGGTCGCTTTCCACACCGGGCCGGCCGCGTCCGCGATGGCGCGCCACTCCACGCCGAAACTGTTGGCGGCAAATGCGATTGTCATTGCTGCTGTCAAGAGGTGCTTCTTCATCAAGATTACTCCCATACGACGCCTATTTTCCTTCGCTCTTACCTGCCGAGAAGACCATGCCTTCGCCGACCTTCACGTATACCGTGACGCGGTGCAGGCGCAGATCGGTGGCGCCGGCCGGCGCCGGCTGCCAGCGGGTGGGCAGCACGGTGCGGGCGTCCTTAAGCATCTCACGCAGGAACTCCGGTGACGGCTTGCCGACCGCGGGGAGAGGTCTATTGTTCTGCTTGCAGGCCAGCAGGACCACTTTCGAATCTTTGGCTTGGTTGTCCAGATATGGCTCAATTTCACCGAATGCAGTCCCCATCACCAGCGCTTTCATCCCCTTGCCCGTTCCGGCCATACGCACCTGCGGGTTCATCGTGTTCATCTGTGCGCCGATCAGCGTGAAGCGTCCGGCAAAACCATCCAGGTCGATGGTGAACAGGTCCCGACGCGCGTCCTTGCCGGGAAGTGTCGCTATATGGCCGTTGAAGAAGGTCAGGTTGCCACGGTCGGTCAGATGAATGTAGCGTGGTTCTGCGTCCTTCTTGCTGACCGCTGTCTCATACCAGGTATCCCAGATCACCAGACGGCTGCCATTCTTCACCACATGGGTCTGCCGGTTGTTCGAGCCGGCACCGCCAAAGAATCCGACCCAGACAGCAGTCTTCTCCCCACCTCCTATAACGGTCAGACCGGGCCCCTCGTTGCCGCCGCTACCGGAGCCTTGTCCCTCCACCCGCGTCTGCATCAGACGGTCAAAGAGCAGGCCTTGCCGAGTGCAGTTGTTCGCATTCACCTGGTCCAGGAGGATCTGTCCGTCCTTCTGGTCGAGGTTTTCAGCGACGATGCCCCTGCCAAGGATCTGGTTCTTCGAGTTCCAGATGCCGGCGATGCGGAAATCGCGCAGCGTCGCCCGGGCCGGACCGGCCAGATGGAGCATGGTGCCCTCGTTGGGGCCTTCCCAGATGAGGGTTGTCTCCTGGCCGTCGCCAATGAGTTGGAGATCAGATCCGGCCGGGATCTGGAGGGTTGCCGCGACGGGACAGCGCCCCGCCGGCAGGTGGACCACCGGCTTCTGGCCTGCAAGTTTGGCGGCTTCGTCAATGGCAGTCTGGATTTCCGCGCCCGTGGCGCCGGCCTTGAGATCAAAGATGCGACGCTCCGTTCGCGGCGCCGTGGGCGGCAGGTAGGGCGCGGTCAAGTCGGCCTTGGCGTAGTCGAGCGTCTCGTTGTCCTGCTCGGTCAGCTCGCCCTTGACCTCAATCCTGTCGGCACCGAAGAACCGATTGCCGATGCTGATGCACTGCGCCCCGTCGGTGGGCGGCGTGACCTGAACGACGGGCTTGTCGCCCTCGGGCTTCACTACGAAGGTGTTGTCGATGAGCATCAAGGGGCCGTGCTGATTCACGAAAATCGGCGTGGGGTCCAGAGGATTGAGGATGCGGTTGCCCTGCAGCGCCTGCGCCGCGCCAAAGGTGTCTTCAGGTTTCCATTTGCCCCAGTAATTGTCCTTGCCGTAGCCTTCGGGTCGGACAGTCTCCAGGAAACGCCGTGAACCTATCGAGGTGTTGAGTCGGATGCCGAAATAGCTGGCATGTCCGGTCTGGATGTCGGCCACTTTCGATCCGCGGAAGACCGACCGGTACATATGGAAATGTCCTCCGCCGTATTCGCCCTTGGCGCAGTTGCTGGCGCCCACGCCGCAATCGACGAACTCGCTGTCCCAGACCCACCAGTCGAGAGCGTTGAAGCTCTCGATGCTGAGACCGGCCTCGGAGCAGCGGATGAACTTGCAGCGTTTGACCAGCGTCTCGGCGTCCATACCATGGTTGTAATGACTGAGGGCGCCATCCTTCTTGAGCACCGGCACCACCGCGCCGCCAATGATGCCTCGCCCGACATTCATGAACACTTCATCCGCATGTTCCATGTAAGTCACCGCAGGACCGACCTTGGCCTCGGGATTCCACTGGTGCGCGACCGCCGCGCGGGCCTTGCCCTGGCCGTCCCAGGTGATGCGCCCGAACTTCGAGTAGCTCACACCGTGGCAGGTCAGCATTACCTGTCCAGCGGGACCGTCGTAGCGGACAATAGTTTTTGCGGGATCCTCGCCGAGGACGGCGACACCCAGGCGGTTCTCCCAGACCAGCGGCTCGGTAATGCGGTAGGTGCCCGCCGGAAGATAGAGTACGTAGGGATCGCCCGGCTTGGCCTTGCCATAGACGGCAAGCGATTCGAGTCCGGCCTTCAAGGCGGCTGTATCATCCGCCTTGCCATCGCCCACGGCACCACAATCGGTCTTAAGATTCTTCCAGCTTGCGAATGGGCCGACGAATTCCTCGCTCGGAACAAGCGGTGTCGTCACAGGTTCGGCGGCTGAAAGCTGAGTTGCGGATACCAGACAGAGGCACCAGGCCAACAGGAATGTTCCAGCCAGATAGCGACCTGCCGCAGTAATAATCTTCGTGACGACATTCATGTTCATAACTTATTTCCTTGATGGTGTTCTTATAACTTGCCTGTTTGGTTCTCTATTTACTAAGCGCCTTAGTTCCTTACGAATTGAATTCGTCGAGAAATGGCAATCATTTAAACCACGGATGTCACGGATAGCACGGATAAAATTTGGACTCTTCTATCAGTGTCATCCGTGTAATCCGTGGTCAGAATCTTGGTTCCGGCTATGCCGGGTTAGGCCCTTTTATCAGTTGCGCAATCATGTCAGTTGTACCTCACAAAGAGCAC
>CAYOIT010000264.1:0-5383 GCA_964404035.1 uncultured Verrucomicrobiota bacterium
AGATGGCGCCCAGCTACGGGCGCATCCTGGCGTCGGCCGACATCCTGGATCTGCCAGGCGACAAGACGAGGGCGCAGGTGAATGTGGCCGTGTCGCTTGAAGGCCAGGACCGGATACTGGCTTCCGCCGTGATCACGAACTTCCCGTATGACTATGGACAGACGATCCTCCAAGTCAGCGACGGACCACTCCCCGCCGGCGCCTACGTGGTCCGGTTCGCGTCCCTCAACGCCGACACCAAACAGCCGATCGCTCCGGATGTGACCTTCACCCTGACGCGCAAGATTTATGAGTGGGAGAATAATTCGATCGGCATCACCGATAAGGTCATGCACCCGTGGACTCCCATGAAAGTCGAGGGGGACAAGGCGCAGTGCTGGGGACGGGAATACACGTTTGACGGGACGGCCTTGCCGGCGTCCATCGCGACGCTCCAGCCCGAACCCAGCCGCGGCCCGGCGATTCGCGACGTATTGGCCGCGCCGGTCCGGATCGTGGCGGAAACGGGAGGCAAGGTTCTGACATGGAAGCCGGGCGCGAAGGCGATCACGGCGAAAACCGAGACCCGGGTGGACTTGACGGGCAGCGCCGAGGCGCCGGGCCTCAAGGCCGAGGTGCAGGGGTCGCTTGAATTCGACGGCTTCTACAAGATTCACCTCAAGCTGACGCCCACCGGGGCGGGGTCGTTCGATTCCATCCGCGTCGAAGTCCCGATGCCCACCGCAGGCACCCGGCTCTTCAACCACTCGGCGGAAGCCATGCGGGTGAACAAGACCTTTGCCGACCTGGAGGGACTCAGGGATGGCGTCATCTGGAATTCGAAGTCCGCGTCCTACAACTCGTTGGTCAAAGGGAATTTCATTCCGATCATGTGGATGGGCGACGAAGACCGGGGTGTTGCGTGGATGTGCGATAACGACAAGTCGTGGGTTACCACGTTCGACAAACCCTGTCTGGACGTGGTGCGGAAAGGGAAGGAAACCACGTTACGGATGCATCTGTTGAACAAGCCGGGCGAGTTGAAGAAGCCGATCGAGGTCACCTTCAGCCTGCAGGCCACCCCGGTCAAACCGCGTCCTGCCGGCGGAAGTTGGAAGAGCGTCCGGTGGTACGGGTGGGGTTTCTTCGACCGGCCCCTGATCTATGACGGCTGTTTTGATCTTGAACGAAAAGGCCGAACGGCTGAGGAGAATCCCTGGTATCGCGAACCGGGCGCCAAAGAGGAGAACCGCTGGTGGCGGTATTTTTGCTTCAACTCCGACCGGATCGATCCCAACGACCCCGCCTATGGCCAGACCGTCAAAGACTTTGCGGCCGAATGGTATGTGGACGCGCCGCTCGCCTTCGTCCAGAACAAGGCCCACACGGATTTCATTCTGTGGGCCTATCAGCAATGGCACGAGCGCACGAGCTTGGACGGCGCCTACCACGACAACACCTTTGCAGTGGCCTGGCCCAGCCTGATCAACGACCGGGGCTGGATAGACGACGAAGGGCGGCGGCGCGCCGGGTACTGGGTGATGGACTACCGTGAGTTTGCCAAGCGGGAACGCGCCTACTGGCTATCCGTCGGTCCGCCGCCGGTCCTGATATCGCACGTCACCGACGCGCCGATTATCGGCTATCTCGGGTTCTCCGACTTCTGGATGGACGGAGAAAACGGCGGGTATCCCGATGCCGCGGTGGCCGAACCCGACTTCGTGGATCGCTGGTACAACAGGACCGGCATGGCCAACTTGCGCATTACGCTGGGACGCCAGTGGGGCACGATGCCCAAATATTTCTATGTCTGGAAGCCCGCCCCGACTCAGGCCGTGCTGGGCCTGTTTGACATCGACCACACGTACTGGCGCATGAACGGCCTCACGAACGATTTCGGCCTCGCGGAAGCCGACTGTGAATACATTCCGTACTGGGACGTGCGGCGGCTGACCCGGGTCACGAAGGGCGGTCCGGACGTTTTGACCGCCATCTGGAAACGTCCCGGCCGGGTGCGGTTGCACATCGCCAACCTGTCTCAGGAAGATCGGCGCGTGGATGTGCGTCTCGACGCGGCCGCGTTGGGACTCCCGGCGAATGCCGTAGCGTACGACGACCAGAGCGGGGTGCCGGTCCCGTTTGTGCGCGGGACTCTTCGCGCCCTCCCGGTGGCGCGCCATAACTACCGCATGGTCGTCGTGGCGGCGCCCGGCGTCAGCACCGTGTGCCCCGCCCGTGATGCCGGGCTGGAACCCAAGACACGGATCCCGCGATTGTGCGACGAGTTCACGACGTTGTCAAAGGACTGGCAGCCCAAGGGCCGTGACGGAGATTGGTGCGATCTGTGGGCCGGCAACCTGCGCATCACTGGAGCGGAGGGCGTCACGGTCTCCCGCCCCTTCGGCGAGGACAACTGTTCCGTCCAGGTCAGGATTCAAGCTCAGGGCGCATTCTGGGATGGGGGGCCCTCCCTCATGCTGTCGTGGTCGAAGGACAAGTACGTGCAATTCGTGGCAGGTAACATGGTTCCGATGCCTAACCTGCGGGCGGTCGCGGTGACGGGGGGGAAATCGGCGCTGAGCGTCAGCGGGCCGGCAGCCGGCACCGTCACTTGGGCCAAGATCACCCTCTCTCCAACCGCCATCGACTTCTTCTACGCGGTGGACGGGAAGGCGTGGACGAAACTGGGATCCGTGCCTCGAACCGGCTTCGAGGGCGCGCCCCCGTTGCTCATCCTCGGCCTGCCGACACCCGGCGCCAACGAATACCATGTCGGAAACGGGCGCGGCGAGGGAGCCGCCTTCTTTGCGGACCTGGTGACCGGCCGGGAATATCCCCACACAAACCCGGAAGGGCCACGAAAATAGGGAGAATGTGATATGAGTCGGTTACTACGAACAGCGAGGGGGGGATGGACCCTGTAATGTCCACTCATTCCGCCATTCCGGAACACTTGCCGAAAAAGCTGACCATCTCTTTCTGGCTGTGGAACTACTTCTACGGCATCAAGAAAGGAGAATATTACCATGACCTTGAGCAATGCTTTGTGGAGCTCAAGGAACGCGGCTTCAATACCGTCCGCGTCGATTCGGGGGCGGGGCTCTGCCACACGGCCGACGGCGAGCCCCGGGGCCAAATCCGCCTCCATGAGCCCTTCCCTGGCTACAGCGCCCTGCGCCAGATGGACATGCGGACCGACTTGGCCACGAAAGGCGGCTGCCCGTGCAATGTGCTGGATAAAGTTGTCGAGCTTTTCGAACTGGCCAGGAAATACGATGTGCGCGTCATCCTGTCGAGCTGGTTCTATCTGCATACGTTCTGGTTCGTGGAGGACGATCTGGTGGAGGAGTTCTTCGCGTTGCCGCCGGAGAAGCGCTTCATGCGGTTCGCCGTGGATACCGACCGGATCCTGGCCGTGCTCAAGGCGCGCGGACTGCAGGGGCAGATCGCATTCGTCGAAATCTTCAACGAGTTCAACAGCCTGTCTTCCTATTGGGGTCTGGAAAAACGCTGGAAGACTGACAGCGAAACGCTTCAGGGGAAGCATGATTTCCGCCGCTGGCACGAGGAGGCGCTGGACCTGCTCAAGGCGCGCCATCCCGACCTGCTCTTCGCCATCGACACATGCCATTCAGGCGTCCACCACGAGTTTCTTCCTCGGAACGCGCACGTGTGGAACCACCACATGTATTACAGTTGGGGCACTTATTGGGCAGTTTATGAGACCCCCGTATATCAAAACGGATTTGATTTTGCCAATGCAGGAACACATCCTGCGCTGGGAAGGTTTCTCAGATCTCCGCTGATTCCGATCGAGGCGGTTCGCTCATGCAGGAAATACCTCCAGTACGTGGAGCATAGCTGGCCGATCCGGGTCTGGCTCTACAACAACCTGGATGAGCGGAAGCTGCCCGCTCTGGAGCTTCTTCTGGACGAACACCTCACCAACCAGATCGCCGAATACAAAAAGGCTATTGACGACAGCATCCGAATGGCTCTGGAAACGCGCCAGGCGCTCTTCCCGGACATCCTCCTGGTGGTCGGGGAGGGCGCAACCTACTGCGGACATCCGAAGATGCGCTGGGAAGAGAAGTCGGACGCCTACTGGGAACTCGTCGACTATGCCACGCGCCGCCTGAAGGAGGAAGGCTACTGGGGGTGCGTTGCCCGGACGAACTCCGGACCGGAAGATCCTTCTTGGACCGAATTCCCGGAACGCCTGCGGCACGCCACGGCGGCTTTTTCAGGAGTTATTGAATGAACGTGTTCCCCGTGAGGCACGGCAAATGATTTCGGAGGTCGCCCGGCGTCTGGTTGCCGAGTCGTTGGAGTTCCATTACTTCGGCGGCGGTGTCACGCCCCTGAAGAAAGGGCATCAGACGCCCTGGCGTTCAATGTCCTTGACGGCCGTGATTCACGCTAAAGGCGGCGACCTTCAGGTGGAGCTCGAGAATGGCGATGTCCTGAACGTGCCCGAAGGCGCGGCGTTCGTGGCTCCGGGATTGACACACCGATTCCTGCCGACCAGGGCGCAGGGGCTTGTCTCGCGTTGGGCGCATGCCGAGTTCCGCACTCTCGCGACCCTCGATGTGCTGTCGCTGTTCGATGTTCCCCGAATCCTCGAGGGACCGCCCGCCCAGAGGCTGGGTCGGGCCTGCGCTGCTCTCGCCAACTTGAATCGAAAGGCGGGCCTTGATTTCCGGGTCATCGCTGCCGAGAAGACTCTGGGCTTCGAGATGCTCGAACTCATCCTCGCACGGGCCTCTTTGCGTGCCGGAACGCTGAGCTTCCTCGAACAGGCAAGCCGGATCACCCCTGCGCTGACCTATATCCAGCAGCATCTGGCGGAATCGCTGAACGCCGAAGACGTGGCCGGGACCGTCAGCCTTTCGGTTCCGCACTTTTATGCCGTATTCAAGCGCGCCATGGGCATGCCACCGCTTGCCTACCAGCGGCGCTGCCGCCTCGACCGGGCGCGCATCCTGCTGGGTTCTTCCGCGCGCCAGGTCAGCGAGGTCGCCGACGCCGTGGGGTTCTGCGATCCTTACCACTTCAGCAAGCAGTTCAAGAAAGCATTTGGCGTTAGTCCCTCAGAATGCCGTCGGCGCTGATATCCACGCCAAGGCGACAGAAAGCGTAAACGCCATAACCAGACACATGAAAAAAAGAACGTCTTCCATTCACCGCGGACGTCCGATCTGGTAAATTCAGTGCCATAGGTTCCGTACATGGCGTTACGCGCATGCGGAATCCGAGGGAGGAGCACGGCGATAAGGGAACGTTGCCTAAGACAGTGGGGTCATTGGGGTGCATGATCGTGGCGGCGGTCTTGCTACCCTGGCGAGCGGAAGGTGAGGTATACGACCTGGTGCGAGATTTCGCCAACCTGAACATTCCGCCGGGC